>DAIRTE010000035.1:0-21744 GCA_036804025.1 Clostridia bacterium
ATTCGGTTCATACCCGGAGTGTCATCTGTTCGAATCAGATCGCCGCTACCAAAAACAAAGACCCGAGAGGGTCTTTGTTGCGTTTTGGACATTATTTTAGTACGTACGATAATTAGGGATTTCTTGGTTGCCTATCGCCCATTACTTATTCGTTTTTGAGACCGCTTTTCTTCCGTAAAGTATGCCTATTTAAGTCTGTAATTATATCTCTTTTCGGATTTACCACGGCATCCATTCAAGACAGCGAACCCAATTATTGGTTTTTGTTTTACTGTATTCAAACAGCTAGGAGAAACAAAGAATAAAATCTTTTGTTTTATTAATAGCATGGTGTGTTTTTTTAAAGACTATGTTACGATATCAGCAACAATCCATTTCCTGAAGTACCATTGGAACACAAGGAGACAACAAAATGTCGAATATTGTTGAAACTTCGAACGTACTCTTAAAACGTAAAAATGAAATTGCAAAATCAATGGCCGAAATAAAACTTTATCCAACTGTTGTAAAAGAAAGTGTAAATGTTGCACAATACTCAAAATTTCCAATTTCCCGTCTTGCTGCTTTCGGAACCGCTTTCAAGCCCGTGGTTGCAACCTTTCAATATGTGTTGAGTGGTGGCAAAGCCACGAGTGGACTTTATATGGTGACCATCCCTAACGGTGGTGAACTTGCACATTTTAGTAATATTAAAGCTTACTTAGGAAGCGTTTTAAAAAGCAATGGCGCTGTAGGTGGCGGGCAAGCGAGATTAAATCCTTTAGTATTTGATCCCACAACATTGTTTATGGCAATAGCCTTAGCTAACATTGACAAGAAACTTGACACCATTCAAGAAATGCAACAAGAGTTGCTATCCTTCCTTGTGCAAAAAGAACGGTCTGAGCTCAAAGGTGATATGAAATTTCTTACAGACACGCTGAGCAATTATAAGCATAATTGGAATAACGAGAAATTTAAAAACAGCAGCCATGTAAAAATTCTTGATATTCGGCAAACGGCTGACAGGAAGATAGATTTCTATCGAGAACAAATTGCATCGAAGATCCGTAAAAAAACATTTTTCCATAGCGACCAGGATGTGAAGAAACAACTTGGAGATATCGAGTCCGAATTCAATGATTATCAGCTTGCAGTTTACTTATTCGCCTTTTCTTCCTTCTTGGAGGTGATGCTGCTTGAGAACTTTAGCGCAGCATATCTGGATTGTATTACTCAGAAAATTGAAGAACACTCTGTTCAATATCGCGAGCTCTACTCCAAGTGCTACGATCAACTCGAGAGTTACTCCATGACTTCGATTCAATCACAATTACTGAAGGGTCTTGCGAACGTAAATAAGGTCGCTGGTGAGGCATTTGCAAAACTGCCTGTTATCAGCAAATCAGTAATTGATGAAACACTGATTAGAGCTGGAGATAAATTGGGAGAGTTCAATTCGAAGAGAACAGGGGAAACGCTGAAGCAATTTATGGAAAAGCAAAGCGCATACGTTCAACCTTTTGTTGATAGTATTAATACGGTTAACAGACTATATAATCAACCAACAGAACTCCTTTTCGATCAGGAGAACTTTTATCTTAGCACGGTGGAGGCATAACTTGATTTCAACGAGAAAGGTCTTATCTGGTTTTTAACGTTTATAGAAATGCCATCTTCACCTTTAACTCGTCCTTGATTTGCGCTTTTCACAAAAGATATGAATAGAGAATTACTGTCAAGAATAGCATTACCCCAAGATACTTTTCTAAAACAAAACAAAGACCCGTGAGGGTCTTTGTTTTTCCTATTCACTTCACTCCCACTATTTCCGCTTGACGACCGTCACCCTCGGATTCAACCCGCCCGCCTCGGTGGTCAGCTCGGCGACCACGCTCAGCGCGGACTCGTTTCGAATGCAGGTGGTGAGCAGCTTGTGCTCCATCGTGTAGAGCACGGCGACGCCGCCGGGGGCGAGCAGTTTTGGCAGCGCGCGTACGAAGTCGCGGTAGAGTGGCTCGTTTGCGCTGTGGGTGCCAACGCGGTTGCCAAACGGCAGGTTCGAGAGCACAAGATCAAACGGATCGCGCGGCTCAAACTTGAGGATGTCCTTGTGCACAAATCGCGCGGCGCTGTGCGCGGCAGCGGCGTTTTCGCGAGCGGCGTCGAGTGCGCGCTCGGAAACGTCCACGCCGATGAGCGCGGTGGACACCACGCGTTCCAGCTCCAGCAGCAGCGTGCCGCTGCCGCAGAAGGGGTCGAGCGTGCGCGGGCGCGCGGCGGAAACAAACGAGAGCGCATACCGCGCGAGGCACGCCGCGAGCACGGGATGAATCGACGCGGGCAGTGCACGTTTGCGGTAGGCAAAGCGCGTATCCGGAACATCCTTCGGGCGAATCACCACGTCGCAGTTATTACCCTTGCAGACAATTCGGAGTTCGTCCGCATAGCGCGAGGGGTTGTCCCCGCCACCCAGCGCAGAGGAAACCTCGCGGATGAACACGGCGCGGTCGCCCTCGTAATTTCGCAGTTCAATGCGATAGGGCCGGGTCAAAGCGGCTGTGCAGCGAGTCGCGATCTGCGCGGCGTCGAGCGGCATCGCGATGGCTACGGGCAGCAGAATCTCCTGCGCGCACCGGAGCTCCTGCAACGCAGAAATCCGGTCGGAAACGAGGTGCAGGCCGTCCGGCTGAAGCGTGGTTTGAAATCCCTTGGTCGCCGCTTCCTTTTGCAGAATGGCGCCAAATCCCTCCGGCGGAACGAGCAGCAGCTCCATGGGTGAGGCAAGCTTCGTGCGCGGCGGCAGCGGGACGTCCCGCGTCAACGCGGCGAGCGCCTTGTTGTGCGCCTCCAGAATGTCGGCAACGTGCTTCTCCTCGGTTTCGTCCACCGCTGTCGGCGGAACATACGCCCGAATCGCGTCGCCCGCCGGCTTATTCGCAATTGCGCCGAGCGCGAGCAAAATGGAAGGCACGACAAACCGCGTCGTCTCCGTTTGCAGTGCGGCGACGAGCGCGTCCGTGTCCCGCGCCTGACCCAGCGCGCCGAGCAGCCGCGCGGCATTCTTGCGCGCCTTGGGTTCGGGGGCGTTGAGCGCGCCGTAGAGCACGGAGCGATCCTGTACGAGTCGTTCAATCAAATCCCGCGCGGCGAGCTTCTTGGCGTGCCCCGCGAGGGACGAAAGCGCGGTTACGGGCTCGGTCGATATGGAATCGACGAGCGCGCGGAGTTCTTCTTCGGTTACGGGTTGCTGCGGCAGACTATGCATGGCGCGCCGCTTTTCGAATCAAGTCCAATATGGTCTCCGTTCCGTCCGAGCGCGTGTCCTCGCACATGACCTTTGTATATTCTGCGCGGTCTTCATAGACGCGCCGAATGGCCGCAATGAGCGATTCCGTGGTCGCGGTGTTCTGATTTAGAACCATTGCGTAGCCCTTCTTCTCAAAATAGGTTGCGTTGAGCAGCTGGTCGCCGCGTGTGCTGGAGGAGGTCAACGGAACGAGCACGCTGGGCTTGTTGAGCGCGAGCAGCTCAAACACGCTGTTTGCACCCGCGCGGGAGAGCACCACGTCCGACAGCGCGAACAGATCCGGCAGCTCCTTGTCGATGTATTCATACTGCGAATAGCCGCAGGCCACGCAGTTGCAGTCGTTCTTGCCCTTTCCGCAGAGATGGATGACGTCGAACGTTTCGTTGAGCACGGGCAGCGCCGCGCGGAGCAGTTCGTTGAGCTTTTGCGCCCCGAGGCTGCCGCCCATCACGAGCAGCACCGGCTTGGTGCCGCTAAGCCCGGCAAACGCCAGCGCGCGTTCCCGGCTGCCTTCGTAGAGCGCGGGGCGGATGGGGGTTCCCGTGAAGATGCCCTTGCCATGCGGCACGTGGGGCAGCGTATCCTCAAAGCTCACGCAGACCGTGTCCGTAAATCGCGCGGCGATGCGGTTGCTCAGCCCCGGCGAATAGTCCGACTCGTGCGCGACGACGGGAACCTTGCCCGCCGCGAGCACAACGGGAACGGAGACGAACCCGCCCTTGCTGAAGATCACGTCCGGCTTGAGATTGTGAATCAGTTTTCTCGCCTGAAAATATCCCTTGACCACGCGGAAGGGGTCGATAAAATTCTGCCAGGAAAAATACCGCCGGAGTTTGCCGGTGGAGATGCCGTGATAGGTCACACCGTCGATCCCGGCGATCAGGTCGTTTTCTATGCCGCTCTGCGAGCCGATGTAGTGCACGTCCCAGCCCTCGCGGAGCAGCGGCTCCATGAGCGCAATGTTTGGGGTCACGTGCCCGGCCGTGCCGCCGCCGGTAAAGATGATTCGTGTGGTTCCGTTCGCTGCGGATTCCATATGTGTGTTTCTCCTTGAAAAGAGCCGCATGACCGGCGCGAACCGATCATGCGGCATCGTTCGTTCTCCCTGTTTCAGTGTATGCGTTCAACGCGGGTTTGTCCACAGGCAAGTTGTGCGGGCCTGCTTATCCCTCCGTGGTGTTGAGCACGTCGTCGCGCAGCAGCGCGCGCGCAATGTCAAACTTCATCTGCGACCACTCGTCGGCCAGCTTGGTGAGGTCGATTTCGAGCATGATGCAAACGAGGCGCGCGTCTTCCGCGGAGACCGGCTCGCCGCCCTTGCTATCGCGCCAGCAGATGAACCAGGCGAGTTCTTTCGTCTTGTCGTTGTTGATTTCCGCGGTGCCCGTCTTGCCGGCCATTGTGTAGCCAAGGTCGAGCGGACGTTTCGTGATAAAGCTGTTGGTCAGCCAGCGCGCCGTGCCGGTGGTGCAGACCTTGAGCAGCGCGGGGTAGATGTTGTCGATCGTGCCCTGCTGCAGAATCGTCCGGTAGACCTTTGGTTCGCGTTGCTCCACGAGCTCATAATTCGTCTTGTCCGCGTGCCAGATGGAATCGACGATATACGGCTGCATGATGGTGCCGTGGTTCGCGTAGGCGGAGGCATAGCAGGCCATCTGCAGCGGCGACATCAGAATTTCGCCCTGGCCGTATCCGGTGACCGCGAGGTCATATTCGTTCAGCGGGGTATCCGCCGTGCGCTGGTTGGCCAACTGGGGCTTGCTCACGTCGAGACCGTAGAGCTGCTTATCGAGCACGAGGTGGACGTTGGGCACTTCCTTGTAGGTGCCGTCCGGCTGCTTGGACCAGATGCTCACGCCGCCTTCCGCGAGGTTCTGCCAGGCGACCTTTTCCGTGTCGGTCGGGCTGACTTTCCAATAGATGCGCGGCTGGGTGCCGGTTGTTTCCAGCTCAATGGTCTTGTTCCAGCCGATCTGCTCCATAAACGCCTGGAACTTCGTCCAGCCCATGCGCATGGCCGCGTAGGAGAAGAAGATGTTGTCCGACGAGATGATCGAGTTTGTCATGTTCATCGGAGACGGGCGGCTGTCGCTGCGGGTACGAACGAGCGCGTGATCGTGGCTCTGCTCGTTCCAGGTCAGCGTGCTCGAGTTATCGGCCAGGTTCGCGAGGAAGGTTTCCGAGGGGAACCACTGATCGGCAAAAATCTCCTCCGAACCGGGGAACTGGTCATTGATCGTCATGGTGTTGGTTTCCAGTAGCGCCGCGCTGGTCATGAGCTTAAACACCGATCCCGGCGTATACAAGCCCTGCGTTGAGCGGTTGTACAGCGGAATATTCGGGTCGGTTTGCAGCGCTTCCCACTCTTCGATCGGGAGGCCTCGACTCAGGTCGTTCAGGTCGAACCCCGGCCAGGAGGTCATCGCCTGAATCGCGCCGGTCTGTGGATTGATGACGACCACGCTGCCGTGGATTCTGTCGTCGTACACAACGGTGTCGACAACGTCCTCGAGCCGCTCCTGCAACTCCGGAATGATGGTCAGATGCAGGTCGTTGCCGTCCACCGCGTCGGTGGAGTAGAGCATGCCGCGGCTGCCGCCTTCCTTCGTTTGAATGTAGGTAAAGCGTCCGTTCGTACCAAGCAGCTGGTCCTCGTAGAGCTGCTCCAGACCGTATTTACCGATGTAGCTGTCGCCGTTGTAGCGCGTCGGCGTCGTCACATAGCGGTCGTTTGCCGCGTCGTAGCGGATGTCGCCATACGTTTCGTAGTTGATCTTCTCTTTTTTGGAGATGATACCGGCGTAGCCTACGATGTGGCAGAGCGAACTGCCGTTGGGGTAATAGCGCAGGGTACCGTAGTTCGCCGTGTCAATCGCAAGTCCGGTGATGGCCAATAGACGCGTCTTCAAGTCCATCGTCGCCTCGTCGGGATAGAACGTTTTGAGTTTGACGAAGTCGTTTCGAACCTTCTTCAGCGCGGCGCGGATGTCGTCCTCCGTCATCTGCATCTCCGGCACGGCGGCAACGGCGCGCACAAACTCGTCCACGTTGGGAATCGTGCTCGGCACGCAGAAGATGGTGACCGCGCTGACGTTCTGCGCGTACGGTTCGCCGTAGGCCAGAATCTCGCCGCGGCTTGCCTGCAACACGCCGACGCGGAGGCTGTCGCCCCACTGCATGTCGGGGAAGATCAGGCTTGGCGACCAGTTGATGGTCCAGCGCTGCTCAATTCGGTTGGCCTCAATCGTGAAATCGTAGGTGAGGTCCTCGCCCGCGCGCTCGCTGTGGTAGGTGAGGCTGTAGTTGACGCGCGCGTAGATTTCGCCGTCGAGCACGTCCTTGGCCTCGTAATCGATGCCGGTGAGCTCCAGCTCGTCGAAGATACTCTGGTATCGTTTAATGAACTCGACCTTTGTGACGGTCTGTTCCAGCTCGTCCGCGGTGGGTTCACCGTCTTCCCCGGCGGCGGGCGTCGCGGTAGGCGTCGCGTTCGGGTCCGGCGTTGGGGTAGGCGTCGCGTTCGGGTCCGGCGTCGGGGTGGGCGTCGCGTTCGGGTCCGGGGTTGCGTTCGGGTCCGGTGTGGACGCATCGGTCGGCGTGGTGGAGGGATTCGGCGTTGCCGAAGTGTCCGGCGCGGGCGTCATGTCCGTGTCGCGCTGGTCGGCGGGGATGTTGCTCTCGTCCACTGTGTTCGGGTCGGGCGAGGAAACGCCTTCCGGCAGCGGGGTATCGCTGGTGGTTGGGTATTCGCCCGTCTCCGGGTCCGGCGTCATTCCGTTTTCTTCCACAGGTTCCGGTGTGTCCGAGGTTTCGGGCGCCGGCGTATCGGATACCTCCGGTGTCGGGGTGCCCGCAGAGGGCTCCGGCGTCGGAGAAGGCGTTTCGGCCTTATCCAGACCAAAGACCTGCCGCCAGATTTCGCGGTTGGCTTCCTTTTCCTTCTCTTCTTCCTTTAAACGTGCTTCGCGCTCCTCTTCGGTTTCCGGCGCTTTGATGCTGTCCGCCAGCATTTCATACGCCTTGTCAAACTGGCTGTCGCGAATATAGTCCAAAAAACGATAGCAGTAGTCGCTGCCGCGCGTCACGATGGAGCAGCCGGCGCTCAACATCGTTCCGCTCAGCATAACGACGGCAATGATCAATGCGAAGATTCGTTTCATGTTTTTCCTGTCAGCACCTTTTTCGAGAAGTCTAAGTTTGTTCGTTTGCAATCGGCTCGCGGCAAAACGCAGGCCTGCAAGCGATATTTCCACCAATAAAACAATGCTATTATACCAAATGCGCGTCCGCGAGGGAGCGAAACCACAAAAAGTTAATAATCCTGCCACGATTGGAGGACTCCGGAAAAAAGCAAACATCCCGCGCAAGATGGGCGGGATGTCCGGGGCAGGTTCGTTTTTTCGCTAGATCAATATGCGCGGCGGTGGCGGCGGCAGCGGGTCAACCGCGATTTGGCACAGCTGTAAACTGACGTCGTAGAGCCGGTTTGCCTTCTCCAGATCCTTGGAATCCAGGCTGGAAGGCTCCACCTTGCAGTTGACGAAATATTCGCCGCTCACGCGGGAAAGCGAGGGTTCGCTCGCGAGGTATACGCTGGTTTCGGCGCCTTCGTCGCAGGAGAGAAAGAACAGCCGCATCAAATCCGCAACCCAGCGGAACCGCCCGGTCACGCGGTTGACCACGATGTCCGTGGCGACAATGCCGGGATGCACGGCGTTGATGGTCACGCGGCTGCCGCGCGCGCGGAGCTTCTGCGCCAACGCGCGGGCAAAGAGCAGGTTACAAAGCTTGCTGTGTCCGTAGGCGAGAAAACGGTTGTAGCCGTGCGTATAGTTCAGGTCGTCAAAGCGGACGTCCACCCAGCCATGCGCGACGCTGGTCATCATGACGACGCGCCCTTGCTCGCTCTGCTCCAGCAGGGGCAGCAGCAGCATGGTCAGCAGGAACGCGCCGAGGTAATTGACGCCAAAGGCCATCTCAAACCCCTGCTTCGTGGTTGCGCGCCGTCCGCCGAGGATGCCCGCGTTGTTGATTAGCACGTCCAGCCGCCCGTATCGCTCGGCAAACGCCGCGGCAAACGCGCGGATGCTGTCGAGGTCGGCGAGGTCGAGGTGCATCAGCGCAAAGCAGCGCCCGTTGACGCAGCTCAGTTCGCCCAGCGCGCTCTCGCCGCGCTCCTTCGAGCGGCAGGCGAGCACGACGGTTGCGCCCTTGTCTGCTAGCGCGGCGGCGGTCGCCTTGCCGATGCCCGCGTTCGCGCCCGTGACGATCACGATTTTTCCCTGCATTGTCCCATCCATGGGAAAAAGTATAGTAAAGAATGGAAAGAAACGCAAGAATTTGTCCCGCAATTCGGCGCCGGGGCAAATCGAACTTGTCAAAAACGGAATTCTATTATTATACTGTGTATACTGTACGAAGCAAAAAATGAGAAGCAGTCTGCGGCGGCAGCCGCAGGGAGGATACAATATGTTTTTAGCCGACCAATGGCAGGATTTTCGCGTGCTGGACGCAGGCGGCGGCATGAAGCTCGAGCGCTGGAAGCAGGTTACCCTGATGCGCCCGGACCCGCAGGCCGTCTGGCCCATGGAGGAGCACGCGGCGGACGCGGTGTATCTGCGCTCCGATACCGGCGGCGGGCACTGGGAGTTTCAAACGCAGCTGCCGGAGCAGTGGGCGATTTCCTACCGCGATTTAACGTTTCTCGTTCGCCCGACCGGGTTCAAGCACACCGGCCTCTTTCCCGAACAGGCGGTCAACTGGGACTGGATGCGCGGCGAGCTGGATCGCTGGAAGCGGACAAACACCCGCGCGCCAAAGGTGCTGAACCTCTTTGCGTACACCGGCGGGGCAACGGTTGCCTGCGCGGCGTCCGGCGCGGAGGTTGTGCACGTGGACGCGGCAAAGGGCATGGTCGCCTGGGCAAAGAACAACGCCGAGGCGAGCGGACTGGCTGACGCGCCGATTCGCTACATCGTGGACGACTGCGCCAAGTTCGTCAAACGCGAAATCCGCCGCGGCAGCAAGTACGACGGAATCGTCATGGACCCGCCGAGCTACGGGCGCGGGCCGACGGGCGAACTCTGGAAGATTGAGGACGACCTGTACCCAATCGTCGCGGACTGCGCGGCGCTCTTGAGCGACACGCCTGCGTTCTTTTTGATCAACTCGTATACCACCGGCCTTGCGCCGAGCGTGCTCAGTAACGTGCTGCGCGTGGCGCTGCCCGCGGGAAACGCCGTTTCGGACGAGGTCGGCCTGCCGATTGAGCGGGACCGCCTGACGCTGCCCTGCGGCGCGAGCGGCCGCTGGACGCCGAAGGGATAAGCGCGTATGGAGGAGCGTCCGAACGAAAAGAAATTCCGCAAAGAGGAGCGAACCGACAGCGGCATTCGCATTCTCTATGAGGACAACCATCTGCTCGTGGTGGAGAAGCCCGTCAACCTGCCCGTGCAGGCGGACGCTTCGGGCGACCCGGATCTGTTGACGCTGCTCAAGGACTATATCCGCGCACGGTACGACAAGCCCGGCGAGGTCTATCTCGGCCTCGTGCACCGGCTCGACCGCCCCGTTGGCGGGGCCATGGTGTTTGCCAAAACGAGCAAGGCGGCGGCGCGGCTCAGCGCGCAGTTTGCCTCCCGCGAGGCCAAGAAGCGCTACTGCGCCATCGTTCGCGGGCGCCCGAAGGCGAAGGAAACGCTCACGGACTGGCTCTACAAGGATGAAACCACCTTTTCCTCGCGTGTTGTGCCGCCGGAGACCGAAGGCGCAAAACAGGCGCGGTTGAGCTATGCGCTGCTCGGTCAGGCGGAGGACACCGCCATGCTCGACATTGAGCTCGGCACCGGACGACCGCACCAGATTCGCGTGCAGCTCATGCACGCGGGGTACCCCATCGTGGGCGACCAGCGTTATGGAACGAGAGAGCAGGCGGGCGAGCAGATTCGCCTCTGGGCGTATGCGTTGAAATTGTCGCACCCCACGCTCAAGGAGAGCATGACGTTCTTTTCCGCGCCGCCCTGGAGCGAGAACGTGTTTTCCGCGCAGATTGCGCTGCTGCCCGCGTTTTCCGTCTGCCGGGGCGTGTACCTCGACGGGGACTGCGTCGTCGTGGACAAGCACGCGGGCGTGGAGACGGAAGGCGAGCTGCTCGGCGAGCTGGAGTCGCTCTTTGAGAGCGTGTTTCCCGTGCACCGGCTGGACGTGAACACGGAAGGGCTCGTGCTCTTCGCGCGGACGGAGGAAGCCGCTGCGCGGTATGAGGAGCTGTTCTTCACGCATGAACTGCGCAAAATCTACCATGCGGTCGTGCGCGGTGTGCCGGAATCCACCGGTCGGCTCGTGCATTGGGTCGTGAAGAACGCGGACGACTCGTTCGTTCAGGTTTGCCGCGAGGGGGAGCCGGGCGCGCTGCGCTGCGAGCTAAGCTACCGCCTGCTGCAAACGAACGGGGAGACGAGCCTGCTCGAAATTGAGTTGTTCACGGGACGGACGCACCAGATTCGCGTGCAGATGGCGGCCGCCGGGCACCCGGTGCTGGGGGACGACAAGTACGGCGACCGGGAGTTCAACAAACTCCACAAAAAGAAACTCCAGCAGCTTCTGGCGAAACGGCTGGAGATTGACGGGCTAGTGTTTGAGAGTTTGAGGGAGTTGGAGCTATAGTAAAAGAGGTTCGCGGAAGCGAACCTCATATATCGCAAAAATATTCACTAATTACTACTTTTCAACATGCTTTCTACTTCTTCTATAGATTTTCTTGCCATCTTTGTGTAAGGGTGCTCAGGACCAAGACGAGTTTCAAAGATAATAAGTGCCTTATTCAACCATTCAAGGGCTGACTGGAAATCTCCTTGATTAGAGAAAACAAGTGCAATATTGTTATAGCAGATTGCAACGTTCTGATGCTCTTGGCCGAATACTGTCGTTGAAATTTTAAGTGCTCTTGTATACCAATCATAAGCAACACTAAATTTGTCTTGAAGACAATATACCATAGCAATGTTATTGCATGTTAAAAAAGTAACAAAATGGTTTTCTCCAAACACACTCTCTGATATGCTGAGAGACCTCATAAACCATTTTAAAGCGATATCATACTCTTTTTTTTCTAGAAAAACACCACCGATATTGTTGTAACTTTGTCCTGTCTCTGGGTGTTTTGTTCCTAATACCTTTTCTCGTATATTTAGAGCTTTTTTATGCCACTCGATTGCTTCATCATATTTTCCTTGGCGATTATATTCAGATGCAATGTTGTTGTAGCAAGTTGCAGTTGCAGGGTGTGCCTTTACATAGATTTTGTTATATATTGAGAGCGCCTTCGTGTTCCATTCGAGGGCTTCTTGACTATTTCCTTTCCTTGAGAGGATACATGCGATGTTAATGTATGTTCCAGCAGTATCAGAATGCTCTGTTCCTAGGAGCTTTTCTCGAATCTCTAGAGATTTCATGAACCAATCGATTGCTATATCTAGCTCGCCTTTGCTAGCGTATACGGTTGCTATGTTATTATAACTAGTTGCAGTATAAGTATTCTCCTTTCCTAAAACTTGTTCTCGTAATAATAAAGTTTTCAAATGCCACTCAAGAGAAGCCTCATATTGTCCAATTCTCTCAAATGCAACTGCAATATTGTTATAACTGGATATGGTATCTGGATGCATATCGCCTAACACTCTCTTGCGTATTCTCATAGCTATCATGTACCATCTAAGAGCTCTTGTATAATCACCTAAACTATAATAAGAGACACCTATATTGTTGATGGTGGTAGCAGTAATTTGATGGTTTATACCAAACACTTTTTCCTGAGGAGATAATATTTTTAAAGACAATCTAATCGCAACGTTGTAAAACCCTGATTCATAGAGGTTTTTAACAATTGAATCAAACAATCCTGTATGAAGTTGCATATTTTCTATTTGCCAAGTACAAATTAATAACAAAAATGGAATTATATCTGATGATTTAACGAAGTTATAAGTTTTAGTATATAGATTTAATGTAGCTGTACAATGGTTGATTAGGTTTATGTGCGTATTGTTCCTCTGATTCACTTGTTCCAGCACTGCAGTCCTCACTAACTGATGCATTAAAAAAGAAACATCACCGCTATCGCTTCCAAACCGCTTCTCTAACCAAGTCTGCTCCGCGAGCTTATTCAATAACCGCGCACAATTATCTTCATCTACCCCCGCATCCTCATGCAGCCATGCCACGCACAAATCAGCGGACAGCGGCGCAGCGGGAAAGATGGAGAACGCTTCCAGTAGGTTCTTTTCCGCTTCACTCAAGGTATCGTTTACTTGATAGAGTTTTTTGATCTCCTGTTGCAACAGCTCGTCGTTTCGGATGCTCTTTGTAAAGTTGAAATTCTTTTCTTCCAGCTTTTCAGATAGAACCGGAATCGTCCAGTTATAAATCTTCGCCATGCTACCAAGACGGTTCACAACCATCGTGTGGTTACCAGCTCGGTTTTCTATGATGTCCTTTAATATCTCCAGATCTTTTTCATCTGTTACAGATCGACTGTATTGCCGCTCGAAGATTTGAATGCACTCGTCGATTGGGAGAAACTCTAAATCATGAACTTCAAAACCCGGAAAGCTCGCTCTTGCTGCAAGCAGAATGGAAGCGCCAAGCGAACGCAAGAACTCAATACTCGAGTTGTTTTCTTCTAGCAACGGTTGTTCTTTTCGGATATCATCCAAACAGAGAAGAACTTTCTTCTCCTGACAAATATCTTGCAGATAGCGTTTCGCCGCTTCAACGCCTTGCAATCCCAGATAATTCGGCGGGTAATTCACCTGTGATTGAATGTCGGAGAGGATATCCCCACTAAATCGGATCAAACCGATGTGATCGAAAGAGGCAATCTCTCTGTTTTTCGCAAGTTTTGCATAGAGCTTATTTAGCGTCTCCGTCTTACCAAGCCCGCCCATTCCAGCAATTTGGATGCGGCTATTCTTGCTTTCGAGCAGTTTCAGTAGATCGTTTATGAAAGTGTCTCTGCCAATGATATCTTCGTTTTCACAAACGGAAGCGTCGCGGGTTAGGATGTAATTGACACTTACACTAGAAGGTTCCGAATCTTCTTCCAGAATATGACTAAGTTTCAGGAATTCACGTAAATCGGTGTGAGCTGGCAAAGAAAGTTGCTTGAGTATGTTTGTAATCCATACATTGATCTCTTCTTCTGTAACTTCGGTCTTTACGGCTTTAATAAATATCCGCGCGAGAGAGTCTTTCGTGAAGGAGCCAGTAAAAGAAAGCAACGAGCCGAAAAACGTCTCGTAAATTGCGTCTGTATCATGCTTCCAACCAAGCTCTTTTTCGGTTGCAAAAAAAGCCATTTCGAGGCTGTCGAGTAATTGTGCCTCATGCGGTTTATCCTTGATTGCGTCCTTGATATGCTTGATCCCTGCGATTGTTGAATCAACAGCAACACTCGCCAAGAACGTAGTGGCAAGCATTTGAAAGGTGGGGCTGTTAAGAAGGTTTATTATGAAATCTCCCATGGCTTAACCCCTTTTCTGGCGGAATCGGAACAAGATTCAGAATTGAGATGATTATATCAGGTTTTAAATCGAATACAAAGAAGGTTTGTTATTAT
This sequence comes from Clostridia bacterium, assembly GCA_036804025.1. Lineage (GTDB taxonomy): Bacteria > Bacillota > Clostridia > Christensenellales > CAG-138 > UBA7703. The sequence continues at coordinate 13,905 of DAIRTE010000035.1, forward strand.
ATGCATGTCAAAAAGAGGCTCGCTGACGCGAACCTCTTTCTTACAACTCTGTTTATAATTAGCACCCGTTACTTCGGATTATTCGCCTTATACTCCCTCACGCGCTGGTAATAGGTCTTCGCCAGATCAAACGAATACCCAATCAGGCAGTTCGGATTCTTGGCGAGCACCTTTTGCGCAACGCTGGTGATGAACTCGTCCGTCGCGAGCCGGGGAGCTATGTAAACGGTCTTTCCGTAGATCGTACCCGCCATGAGCTGGGTTGCGACGGTGATGCCGTGGTTGCGCTGCGTGCGCTTGTAGAGCCAGCCGATATCGGAATACGGCAGCAGGTAACCGCTCGATCCGACGTAGGCGAAGTCCTTGGACAACGCAAGCCGAATCTTGTCGTAACGAATCGTTTCGGGGTCGGAGAGCTGCATTTCCGCCTCGTCCAGCAGGCCGAGCTGATAGAGCCTGTTCTCGCTCTTCTTGCGGTGCCTCTGCGACGCTGAAATCTGGAGCGCGATGATCAGCAGAAGCAGCCCGAAAATGAGCGCGCCCATCAGGTACAACACGCCGTTCTCCGCCGCGTTGCTCGCGCCTTCGTTGAAATAGTAAGAGCCGAACAGCGACTCAAAATCGTCGATCGACAGGCTGTAGAAGTCGGCCAGCGTCTTGACGTCGTCATAGCCGATATAGCTCGGCAAGCCGTTGAGTCGGTGCGGCACCGGATAGCTGTAGTCCTGCGCGTTGGACGAGTAATAGGCCTTGTACGCGTCCGAATACGCGCTGAGGGATTCATAGGTTGCCAGATCGAGATTGATTAAAAACCAGTTCTCGTCCGGGTCCATTACCTCGTAGTACCGATAGGTATCGCTGTCGTCCGGATCATATACCCAGTCGGACAGGAGCTGTACGTCGAGGTAGGAATAGATGTCGTCGGCGGTTTCGTGCGTGAGCCGGACGGGTTCCGGTGTCGGACGGCTGAATTCATACCCCGCGCCAACGATCATTGCGGTGAGCAGAAGTGCGAGAATCAGCCGCCAGACGCGCTGCGCCTTGGTCGGCAAAAAATACTCAAACAGCGTCTGCTGCGAACCGGAATTCGTGGTCATGAAACAAAGTTCCCCCCATTGCTTGATGTCTTATTATACCTGTCGCATCAGAATTCGTAAAGTTCGAGCCTGTCGATACAGGCGCGGATGGCGAAGGCGCGCGCGCTGTGCTAGAATGAGGGCGGAGGATTGGAAGCCATGCTGAAAATTGCGCAGTGCACCGATTCGTTTCTGCCGGTCCACGACGGCGTCAGCCGTGTGGCAAACGCCTATGCCCGCGGGCTCGCCGCGCGCGGACACGAGGTTTATGTCGTCACCCCGATCATGACCGAGGGATATCGCGGCGCGTACCCGTTTGAGGTGCTGGACTATCTTGCGTTTGCCCTGCCCGGCGCGTTGGAGACGAAAACCGGCGTGGCCGCGCTGGATTTGCACTATCTCGCTCGCGTCAACGCGCGCTCGTTTGACATTGTGCACGCGCATAGCCCCGGCTCGGCGGGCATGGAGGCCGTGCGCCTCGCGGACAAGCACCACGTGCCGCTCGTCGGCACCTTTCATACGAAGTATCTGCGGGAGTATCTCTCCGAACACGGGGACGAGCACCGCAAGCAGCTCAATAAATTCTTCGCGTTCGACTTTTTCAGCCGCTGCGACGAGATATGGACGGTCAGCGAGGAGGCGAAGGCCTTTCTGCTTGACCGCGGATTCACGGGCAACGTCGAGGTGTTTGACAACGGAACCGAGCGCGAGGCGGCGGACGCGGAAACGCGCGCGCGCGTTCGCGAGCTGTTTCACCTGTCAAACGCGCCCGCGCTGCTCTTTGCCGGCAGTCTGGAGCCGGAAAAGAACCTGCCGCGCGTGCTGGAAGCGGCGGCGCTGGTCAAGGCCAAGGGACTGAACTTCCAACTCTTGCTCGCGGGGCGCGGGCCGGACGAGCAGCATGCGCGCCGGATTGCGAAGGAGCTTGGCCTCGCGGGTACGGTGCGTTTCTTAGGGCAGGTGACGGACGAAGCGCTGATGGCGGGACTCTACGCCGAGAGCGCGTTGTGCCTGTTTCCGATGCAGGGGATCAGCGCGGGACTCGTCGTGCGCGAGGCGGCGGTACAGGGCACGCCCTCACTCGTCGTGGCGGGCAGCGCGGCGAGCGGGCTCATTCAAAACGGCGTCAACGGCCTGACCTGCGGCGACACCGCCGAGAGCATGGCGGAGGCCATCGAAGAATTTTTTCGCCAGCCGGAGCAGGCGCAGCGGATGCGCACCAGCGCCATGGCGATTGCCCCCGTTTCGTGGGACGCGGTGCTGGATCGCGTCAGCGCGCGCTACGAAGTGCTCGCCGGTATGGAGCGCGCGGCGCTGCGCCGCAAACGCGGGCTCTTCCGGTCGGAGATGGACAAGGTCGATCTAACGCTCGAAAAGCGCGCGATGGACCTGATCTGGAAGTTTTTAACCCAGGACACGCAGCATCTATTTGCCTACGCGCACCGGCCGCAGAAGCCCGCGTTTCGGCTGGAACCGGACGGTCAGCCGCTGCCGCGCTCGTCCCCAGAGGAACAGGGCGTGTCCTCGCGCGCAATCACCGCGCTGCTGGACAAGATTCACGCCGACCCGAACGCGCGCGCACACGAGATCATGATTCTCAAGAACGGCTCGGTCATTGCCGAGGCGGCGTGGGCGCCGTATGAAACCGATTTGCCACACCAGCTCTACTCGCTGAGCAAGAGCATCACGGCCACCGCAATCGGCATGCTCGTGGACGAGGGCCTGCTGGACATCGACGAGGCGCTCTGCGATATCTTCTACGACAAGGCGCCGGAGCGCGCGGACCTGCCCGCCTACCGGATGACCGTGCGCCACCTGCTGAACATGAGCACCGGCTCGCTCTTTAACGAGTCCGGCTCCGCGATGGGCGCGGACTGGGAGTGGGACTTTCTGCGCGCGGGCACGAAGTTTGAGCCCGGCACCGCGTTTGACTACAACTCGATGAACACCTATATGCTCGCGGCCATCGTCCGCCGAAAGACCGGCGAAACGCTGACGGAGTACCTCAAACCCCGTCTCTACGAGCCGCTCGGCATTCGTGAGTACTACTGGGAAACCTGCCCAAACGGAACGGAGAAGGGCGGCTGGGGACTTTCGCTGACGCCGGAGAGCGTCGCCAAGATCGGCCAGCTCTATCTAAACAAGGGTGTATGGAACACGCCATCGGGCGAACGCCGCCTGCTCTCCGCGGACTGGGTCGAGGCGGCGACGCAGCCGCAGATCGACACACCGAAGGGTGAAATCACCTATGGCTACGGCCACCAGGTCTGGATGACCGCGCGCGAGGGGTCGTTCCTCTTCAACGGCGCGTTCGGGCAGTATATGCTCGCTTTGCCGGATCTCAGCGTGCTCGTCGTGCTGCTCTCCGGCTCGTCCAAACTCTTTGCGCAGGGCGGTGTGCTGGACTACGTGACGGACGCGCTGGACGACGGCGCGCCGCGCCCGCTGATTCCCGACCCGCGCGCGGCGGAGGCGCTGCAAACAACCATCGCTTCCTTAAGCGCGCGCTATCGCGAACCGTATTTCAACGCGGCGGTCAACCGCATGCCGATGTCGGAACTGGCGCAGCGGCTGGACGGGCGCGTCTACTCGTTTGCGCCGAACATCGGCGGGCTGTTTCCAATGATTTTACAGGCGGTGCACAACAACTTCAGCGCCGGGCTAATGCAGGCGGTGTTTTCCGCGGGCGAGGACGGCGCGCTGCATCTGGAGCTGGTCGAAGGCGAGGAGAAGCACCGGCTTTCGTTCCGCGAAGGCGTCTACACGAACGCGAGCGTGAGTCAGCGCGGGGACGTGTTCGAGGTGCGCGCCGCGGCAGAGGCGGAGCTGACAAGTGCGGATGAATGGGCGTTTGTTGCGGTGGTGCATTTTATCGAAACGCCGTTTACGCGGGTGATTCGCTTCACACTCGCGGCGGACGATTCGCTCAAGATCGTATTCGACGAGAATCCGTCCATTCGGGACGCATCGGAGATGATGCTCGAACTCACGGGAATTACGCGCATCGAGGTCGTTCGAAATCTCATGCCGCTCTTAAAGCGGGACCGCTTGCAGCATACGCTTCGAACGTTTACGACCGTAACGGTGCAGGGAAAGCTATAGAGACGCAGGAAAAAAGCGTGCGAACCCGATTGGGTTCGCACGCTTTTGTGTTGCTTGCGTTTATGCCGACTGCTTCGGCTTTTTCACATTTTTCTTTTCACCCGTGCCTTCCGCGAGCAGCGGGGGACAGACTTTCTCGATCACGTCCCGCGTGATGCGGCAGGTGGCGACGTCCTCGCGCGAGGGAATGTCGAACATGATGTCCAGCATCACGTCCTCCAGAATCGCGCGGAGTCCGCGTGCGCCGGTCTTGCGCTCAATCGCCTTGTGCGCAACGGCGCGCAGCGCGTCCTCGTCGAAGGTCAGCTCGACGCCGTCCATTTCAAACAGGCGCTGATACTGCTTGGCGAGCGCGTTTCGCGGTTCGGTGAGAATGCGAACCAGCGCGTCCTCGTCCAGATTCTCCAGCGTCACGATGATCGGCATACGGCCGACGAACTCCGGAATGAGTCCGAACTTGAGGAGGTCTTCCGGCAGGATGCTCTTGAGCGTCTCGCCGACGTCCTTCTGGACGTTGCTCGTGATCTCCGCGCCAAAGCCGAGCACCTTGTGACCGATGCGCTTTTCAATGATCTTGTCCACGCCGGAGAACGCTCCGCCGCAGATGAAGAGGATGTTTGTCGTATCGATCTGGATGAACTCCTGATGCGGATGCTTCCGTCCGCCCTGCGGGGGAACGGAGGCCACGGTGCCTTCGAGAATCTTAAGTAGCGCCTGCTGCACGCCCTCGCCGGAGACGTCCCGCGTGATGGACACGTTTTCGCCTTTGCGGGCAATCTTGTCGATCTCGTCGATGTAGATAATGCCCTTGCTGGCCTTCTCCACGTCGTAGTCCGCCGCCTGAATGAGCTTGAGCAGAATGTTTTCCACATCCTCGCCCACATAGCCCGCTTCGGTGAGGCTGGTTGCGTCCGCAACGGCGAAGGGAACGTTCAAAATGCGCGCGAGCGTCTGCGCCAGCATCGTCTTGCCGCTGCCCGTTGGCCCCAGCATGATGATGTTGCTCTTTTGCAGCTCGACCTCGTCGTCCTTCTTGCTCGTGGAGTTGATGCGCTTGTAGTGGTTATACACCGCAACGGACAGGGCGCGCTTGGCGGTGTCCTGACCGATGACGTATTGGTTGAGTTGGTTGACGATTTCCTGCGGCTTGGGGATGTTCGTCAGGTCGATTGGTTCGGCCTCAACGTCCTCCTCAATGATCTCGCGGCAGAGCTCGACGCACTCGTTGCAGATGTTGACGCCGGGTCCCGCGATGATGCGGTGCACGTCCTCCTGCGCCTTGCCGCAAAACGAGCAACGCACCGGGGACGAGCCAGTTTCCACTTTAGTCATAGTTTGCCTCTCTCTGGGTTATCTGCGCGGCGGAAAGACCTCGTCGATCAAACCGTATGCGCGCGCCTCCTCGGCGCTCATGTAGTTGTCCCGCTCCGTGTCCCGCGTGACGCGGTCCACGCTCTGTCCCGTACGTGCGGACAGGATCTCGTTGAGCCGTTTCTTGAGTTTGAGAATCTGCTCGGCCTGAATGTTGATATCCGTCGCCTGTCCCTGCGCGCCGCCGCTGACCTGATGAATCATGATCTCGGCGTTCGGCAGAGCCTTGCGCTTGCCCTTTGCACCCGCGGTGAGAAGGAACGCGCCCATGGAGGCGGCGAGACCGACGCAGATCGTCGAAACCTCGCACTTGATGTATTGCATCGTATCGTAGATGGCAAGTCCCGCGCTGACGGAACCGCCGGGCGAATTGATGTAGAGGTTAATGTCCTTATCGGGGTCGTCGCCCTCTAAAAAGAGCATCTGCGCGATCACGATGTTGGCCAGATCGTCGTCAATCGGCCCGCCGATAAAGATGATGCGATCCTTGAGCAGGCGGCTGTAGATGTCGTAGCTGCGCTCGCCGTGGCTGGTCTGCTCAATGACCATTGGGATGAGATTCATGCTGTTTTCCCTCCTTCACAGGGGAACTGGTGTTGCGCTTGCCGAAAAACGGTTATTCCTTCGGCTCGGCTTTCTTCGCGGTTTTCTTTGCGGGTTTCTCCGCGGCGGCTTCGCCGTCGTCCGCTTTCTTCGCAGCCGCTTTCTTCGCGGGCTTCTTCTCGGCGGGTTCGCCCTTGACGAGCACGACGCTGTCGGTCACGATTTTGACCGTCTTGCGAGCAACCACGTTGTCGCTCAAGTATTCGCGGTCTTCGTCCTTCAGGGTCTTTTCGAACTCTTCTACCGACTTGCCGCTGCCTTCCGCGTACTCCGCGATGATGGCCTTCAGGTCGTCCTCCGTGCAGGTGACGCCTTCCTTTTCGCCAATCGCTTCGATGACCAGCTGGGTTTTTACCCGCGCGAGCGCTTCGACGCGATAGGTTTCCTTGAGGCCGTTGATGTCCGTGCCGGTGTATTTGCAGTAGTCCTCCAGCGAGAGCCCGCTCATGCTGAGCTGATAGGCGATGTCGCGGAGCATGTAGTTGATCTGACGCTCGACCATCACATCCGGAATATCGACAATCGCGTTTTCGCTCGCCTTCTGGAGCGCGATGTTCTCAATCGCGGTCTGGCGGTTCTTCGCGGCCTTTTCGTCCATCTTGGCCTTCTTGTCGGCCTTGAGCGCTTCGAGCGTGTCGAAGTCGGAGATGTCCTTGGCAAATTCGTCGTCCAGCGCGGGCAGTTCCTTGACCTGAACGGCCTTGATCTTGACCGCAAAGACGGCGTCCTTGCCGGCGAGCGGCGCGGAGTATTCCTCCGGGAACTTGACGTTGATGTCCTTTTCGTCGCCGACCTTCATGCCGATGAGCTGCTCTTCAAAACCCGGAATAAATGTGCCGGAGCCGATCACGAGCTGCTGATCCTCGGCGGTGCCGCCTTCGAACTTCACGCCGTCCACGCTGCCGGAGTAATCCAGCATCACACGGTCGCCGTTGATTACGGCGCGATCCTGCTCAATGTAGCGCGCGTTCTTTTCGCGTTCCTTGTCGATTTCGGCTAGAACCTCTTCGTCCGTCACGGCAAAATCGGGTTCGGGCACTTCGAGTTTCTTGTACGCGCCGAGGGTGACCTCGGGCTTGAGCTGCACTTCGGCGGTAAAGACGACGCCGGTGGCGAGGTCGATGGTCGTAATATCGAGAGAAGGCTTGTCGACTGCGGTGAGGTTGTTCTCGAGCAGCGCCGCGTCGTACGCATCGCCCCAAACGAGTTCAAACGCCTCTTCGTAGAATGCGGCTTCGCCATACATGGTTTCAATGACCTTGCGCGGGGCCTTGCCCTTGCGGAAACCCGGAACGTTGTAACGGTTTGCGGTTTTCTGATAAGCAGTCTGTACGGCAGTGCCGAACGCCTCGGGCGATACGGTAATGGTTAGTTTTGCGCGGTTGTTCTCCAGCTTTTCAACGGTTGCCATGTGTTCCTCCAACGAATCTATCGATTCCATACTCTATTCAATTGGCATAATTCGCCAGTATCAAACAATATTAACATAGGAAACCCCTGTTTGCAACCCGAAAAGCCGCCAATTTTGGTGACTTTCACACTGTGGCGCGGGTGTGAACGGCGCGCGGAGGGCGCGCGAAAGCCGCTCTGATTTTTTATGTATTCAAATGCATAAGTTCTGGCGAAAACAGCAGTTTTGCGTTATATTGGTATGGAACATTATGCAGTTGCGCAAAAGAGAGGGAGAA
>DAIRTE010000036.1:0-21693 GCA_036804025.1 Clostridia bacterium
GGCCCGCGGATAGTGCCTCGTAAGTATACGGCAGCAGCCCTTCCGTCGGCAGCTCGCCAAAGCGCTTGATCACCGGCTCGCAAACCGCCGCAATCGCCGTGCAGGACACGCGGTGGCCAAACTGCGCGAGAAACTCCGTGTCGAATTTCGTCTTCGCCGTCCAGGCGCGCAATTGCTTTACGGATACGCCAATGCTCCTGGCAAACTCCGCATAATGCGCGTCCAATCCACCGGAGATACCCACTCGATCGTCCATCTTTTTCCCTCCAACCGGCTTGGCGCATCGTTCGCTCCCGCCCGCGCCGGCGTATTCGATTGTTATTTCGATATTGCTTCACTGTCGAATCGCAAGAAATCGCAAAAAACTAAAGAAATTGTCTATCGCTTATATTTTAATAAGAATCCAACGCCATGTCGAGCGAAATGCAAGAAAAACTAACGGTTCAACCGTCTGTCCTCTTTTCGGGTGCCCGACCTCCTCTTCGCTTATGCTCTTGCATTGAGCATGATGTAATCGAAATAAGTTCTGCATTCAATAATCTTTTCACGCATGGTTTTTTCTGATACACTCGGAATATAGTGTATCGGGAACTGCTTTCTTTTTTATGAGTAAGTAGCATCGTTTATAACATTGCCTGTGTCCACCGTAAAGTTCTCATTCTATAAAGTAGAAGGTGTTTCGATGAATTCGCATCAAAAAAAGATGATTGCGCCGATCGTAATCACGGTTTTGCTTTCGGCATACATGCTGGCGTATCTGCTGGTATTGCTCACGCTGCCAATGCCGGTTTGGGTCAAGGTGTTGGTCGGATTGATCCCCCTCGGATTGCTTTGCGCGAGCGTGTTTGTGCTCGTTCAACGAATCAAAGAAATAAGGAGCGGTGAAGAAGATGATCTTAGTCAATACTGATTATGTGTCCGGCAAGGAGCTGGAGACGCTCGGCCTTGTTAAGGGCAGCACCATCCAGACGAAGAACATTGGAAAAGACATTACGCAGGCGTTTAAGACGCTGGTTGGCGGCGAGCTAAAAGCCTACAACGAGATGATGAACGACGCGCGCGCGTTGGCGACCAAGCGCATGGTTGCCGAAGCAACCGAGATGGGCGCGGACGCCGTCGTCAACATTCGGTATGCTTCCAGTGCAGTGATGTCCGGCGCTGCGGAAGTCATCGTATACGGAACGGCGGTTAAGTTCCGCTGAACAAAAACAGGAAATCGCACTGCAAAGGCTTGAAGGGTATTCCCGCAAGCCTTTTTCTTTTGCCGAACGAACCGGTTCAACGTGAAAACCGCTTGACAAACGGATGTTTCCATGCAAAGATATGAGAGTAATTCTCAATTTCGGAGGCGATTGCCACATGGCGGAGTACGAAACCCAGCAGCGACGGGTTCTGCTCGACTATCTAAAGGAACATCCGGATCGTGGGTTCTCGATTGAGGAACTCTACGATGCACTGGCTTCCTGCTGCCCTTCGGAGCAGCTCCCCGGAAAGAGCACGCTCTACCGCCTGATTCCGAAGTTGGTTGCAGAGGGGCTAGTCAAGCGGTTCGCGGGGGAACACGGACGGCGCTTTCAATACCAGCTCGTTGCCTGCGAAGAATGCCAGGCGCACCTGCACCTGAAATGCACCGCCTGCGGCAGCCTCTTTCACATGAACCACGCCGTTTCCGAGCAGATCATCGGCGAGGTGCTCGAACAGAACGCGTTTTCGCTCGATCAGAAGGAGACGGTGCTCTTTGGCACCTGCAAGAATTGCAGCAAGCGAAAATAAACGATTCCCGGACAACCCAAACGACCGACCCTTTGGAGGTTTTTCATGCGCAAACACAAACTCATTGCAATATCAATCTTGCTATTGCTTCTACTCTCGTCCCTTGCCGCCTGCGCGCCGCAACCAACCGCAGCGAAAACCGACGGAATCTCGATTGTTTCCACCGTGTTCCCCAGCTACGATTTTGCGCGCCAGATTACGGCGGGCACAGACGCCAACGTAACCATGCTGCTGCAACCCGGCGAGGAGGTTCACTCCTTCGACCCGACGAGTCAGGACATCATTCGCGTGCAGAACGCAGACCTGTTTCTCTACGTTGGCGGAGAGAACGACACGTGGGTGGAAAACGTGCTTTCCGGCCTCGACAAGAGCGTCCATACGTTCAAGATGATGGACTATGTCACGCTCTATGAGGAGGAACTGACCGACGGCATGCAGCCGGAGCAGGAGCAGCCGCAGCCCGCGGGCGCCGCCGCGGAAGCCGAATGGGACGAGCACGTTTGGACCGCGCCGGTCAACGCCATTTCGATTGTCGAGGCGATGACGAGCGAGCTGGCCGCCATCGACCCCGCCAACGCGGCGACCTATCAGGCCAATTCGGACGCCTACGTCAAGCAACTCGAAGCGCTCGACCAGTCGTTTTGGAACGTGGTCAACGCCGCTTCCCGAAAGACCGTTGTCTTTGCGGATCGATTTCCCGTTCGCTACTTCGTTGAGGAATTCGGACTTTCGTACTATGCCGCGTTCCCCGGCTGTTCGACGGATACCGAGCCTTCCGCCGCGACCCTCGCCGCGCTGATTGACCACGTAAGAACGGAACAAATCCCCTATGTGTTCTATATTGAAATGTCGAATCAAAAGATGGCGGACACCGTCTGCGAAGAAACCGGCGCACAGAAGCTGCTCTTCCACACCTGCCACAACGTGACCAAGGCGGAGTTTGAGAGCGGAGCAACATATCTTTCGCTCATGCAAAATAACGTGCTCGCGCTGCAAAAGGCGCTCGGCTAAATCGAACGGGTTCGCGCAAATCGCGTAACCCAAGGAGGCAATCCGGTTTCATGGCATTCATCAACGTTCAAAACGCATCGTTCCGCTACGACGGCAAGGAGGTTGTTCGCGACCTCCAGTTTGCCGTGGAACGCGGGGACTATCTCTGCGTGGTCGGCGAAAACGGCTCCGGCAAGAGCACGCTCGTCAAAGGCTTGCTGGGGCTGAAAGCGCCGTCCAGCGGGGCCATCTCGTTTGAGGAAGGGCTCCGCGCGTGCGAAATCGGCTACCTGCCGCAGCAGAAGGACAGCCAGCGCGACTTCCCCGCCAGCGTGCAGGAGGTCGTGCTCTCCGGAACACTCAATTCGCTCGGCCTTCGCCCGTTCTATACGAAAAAGCAACGCGAGATCGCGCAGGCGCAGCTCATCTGCGTCGGCCTGACCGAGCTCAAAAACGCGAGCTTTCGCGACCTCTCCGGCGGCCAACAGCAGCGCGCGCTGCTTGCCCGTGCACTGGCGGCGACGCAGAAGCTGATTATCCTCGACGAGCCGATTTCCGGCTTGGACCCGCTTGCGACGGCGGAGATGTATCGCCTGATTCAGCACGTGAATCGCGACCACGGCGTGACCGTCATCATGGTGTCCCACGACCCGCACGCGGCCGCGCACGAGGCGAAGCACATTCTGCATCTGGACAACAAGCAGCTCTTTTTCGGCTCCGCGGCGGACTATCGCAAGAGCGAAATCGGCAAACGATTCTTAGGCGGTGAAGCAAAATGATCAGTACGTTGACCGAAATGCTTTCCTATCCGTTCCTCGTCCGCGCGTTGATCGTCGGGCTGCTCGTTGCGCTCTGCGCGTCGCTGCTGGGCGTCAGTCTCGTGCTCAAGCGGTTTTCGATGATTGGCGACGGGTTGTCCCATGTTGGTTTCGGCGCGCTCGCCATTGCGGCGGCGGCAAACATCGCCCCGCTCTACCTCGCAATTCCGGTCTGCATCGCGGCCTCGTTTCTGCTGCTGCGCATGAGCGAGAGCACGCGCATCAAAGGCGACGCGGCCATCGCGATGCTCTCGGCGGGTTCGCTCGCCATCGGCGTAATGGTTGTTTCCATGACGACGGGCATGAATACGGACGTGTACAACTACATGTTCGGCAGCATCCTCTCCCTTTCGCAGGGGGACGCGATTCTCTCCGCCATGCTTAGCGCGGTGGTGCTCGTGCTGTTTGTGCTGTTCTATCCGCGCCTGTTCGCGGTCACGTTTGACGAGTCGTTTGCCCGCGCAACGGGAATTCCCACGCGCGCGTACAACGCCGCTCTCGCGACGCTCTCCTCCATCACCGTCGTGCTCGGCATGCGGATGATGGGCGCGCTGCTGATCTCGAGCCTCGTGATCTTTCCGGTGCTCACGGCAATGCGCATTGGCAAGCGGTACCTCAGCGTAACGATTCTCTCCGCCATCGTCGCCATCGTCGGTTTTTTCCTCGGCATGGTGATCAGTTTCGTCTACGAAACGCCGAGCGGGGCAAGCGTCGTCTGCGTCAACATCGTGCTGTTCGGCCTGTTCGCCATTGTCGGTGGAATCCTCAACGCGGTGAAGAAGAACTAGAAACACATTCAAACAAAAAGCGCGGGCGGTTAAATCCGTTCGCGCTTTTTTTGTGTTCGTATCCGCTATTCTTTCAGCGTATTGGTTGTAACTATTCTTTCAGCTTTGCCGGCGGCTTTCCGGTGGCAATCGTGGTGATCTTCGTTACCTTGCAGCCCTTGGCCTCAATCATCTGTTTGGTCACCTCGTCGCTCGGGCGCGGATCGTTGCCGCCCGCGCAGAGGAATACCTCAACCTCCTTGCCCGCGGGCAGCAGGTCGATGATGGAATTCACCGCGGGCGCGGGGCATGCCGCCCAAACCGGCCCGCCAACATAAATGCGGTCAAACGCGGACAAATCGACTTCCAGCGGAAGAATCTTGGACTGTTTGCGCTTCAGCGCCTGATAGCAGCCGGGCAGAAACGAGCCAAATGTGCTGCGGTTGCGCTTTTCCTTTACGCGGTAGACGGGTGCTTCCTGTTCGGCGCCAATCTTCTCCGCTTCCTGCTTCGTTGAACCGCCGAATGTGTAATACAATACAACCGATTTCATCTGCGCTGCTCCTTAAAAATGGATTCGGCAATGCTGGATCGCCGAGTCCATTCTATCATATTCCGCGCAGAAGTATAGCGGGTTTCAATGGATTTTACCGTGCGTTGATCTGCGCGCGGTAGACGTCCGGCGGAATCATCGGCGCGTCGAGCAGCGCCTGCGTTTCCGCGCTGATGCTTCCCGTCGCCTTGAACTCCGCCCCCGCGCGGCGCGCATACGCGAGGTACTGTTCCGCTACGGGCTTTGCCTCCGGAATGCCCAGCAGCGGAGACTCGACGCAGTAGATGCGCGGGCAGGATGGGCTGAACATCCGGTTAAACTGAAAGTCCATCGCTTCATAGTTGTTCTCGCGATTCGGAAAGCCGCAGCCGGAGATCAGCATGATCTGCGTTTGAATGCTCTGCCGCCCGGGATGGTAGGTGCCGCCCTCCTTGTCGACGTGCTGCTCCATTGTGCCCAGCGGAATCAGCCGGTCGTAGAGAGCTTTCAGGTTGGAAGGCACGCTGTAGCAGTACAGCGGGGTCGACCAGATCACAAGCTCGCTTTCGAGAATTCGATCCAGAATGCCCGCCATGTCGTCCTGCTGAACGCACTTACCCGGCGTGATCCGCCAGCAAGCGTAACAGCCGAGGCAGGGTTTCACGTTGACCCGCATGGTATCGATATAGTCGTATGTTTCGCCCATGCCCTCCACGAAAGCACGGGTGATGCGCATCGTAACGCTCTGCTCGCCGCGTGGCGAACCGTTGATCACCAGTATCTTCATTGTCCCTGTTCCTCAAATTTTCTTTCTATATAGCCCGTGGCGGTTGCAGAGCGCGTAGAGCACCCCGCGACCGGATAGGTGAAACCGCGCTTCCGCGTTCTGCTCCGGGTAGAGCTTGACGAATTGCACGCGATCCGCCGTCACAAACGCGAGAAACGAAATATAGTGCGTCTTGTCCATCGGGTGGTCCAAGCGAACGTAGTGCTCGTCCTCAATGCGCTCCGTTCGGATTTCGTGCGCGTCGTCCGGCTCCTCCGGCTCCAGCGGCGGCAGCGACACGCCGCAGCAGCTGAATGAACCCTCGCCCGTGGCAAACATAGCGTTTCCGCAAACCGGGCAAACGTAAAACCGGCTCTTGAGCATATTTCCGTGTCGATTGCGGTTTTGGACATATTCGCCGGAGAGCAGCTCCGCCACCGAAACGCCAAGCGTCTTTGCCAGCGGCTCAATCAGGCTGATGTCCGGCAGTCCTCTGCCGGACTCCCACTTGGACACCGCTTTATCGCTGACCAGCAACCGTTCGGCGAGCTGCTTTTGCGTATATCCTTTTTGTTCGCGCAGGGTACGGATCGCGCCGCCCGTTACGTAGTTATTCATCGAAATTACTCCTCTTCTCTTCGCCGTAAGCATACCATTGCGCGAAATTGGACGCAACCTACGCTGCGTGGAGTCCACGCAAACAAAAACTCCCGTCGCAAAACGGGAGTTCGTTGCTTATTTTGGGTTGGTACCTCAATGGCGGTGTCCGGAGACCGCGGGTGCGGAATAGTCCAACCCTAGCGCGTCTGCCACCGCTTGCAGTATGCCAATGCTGCTGTAGGTCGCGCCGGAAACCGTATCGACGTCCACGCTCTGCGCGCTGAGAACCCGGCTCAGGATGGTCTTCTTCGCACGGGAGAAGTATTCGTTGTCGTCCCGATAGGAGTCTATGGTAATCTTCGTAATCGTGCCGTTTTCTACGTTGACCGTCACGTCCGTGTCTCCGCGGAATCCACTCCCGGTGCCGGAATATGACCCGTCCGCCAGCGCAATCGGCCCGTCTACGGTTGCCTGCGTTGCTTCCGGCGTCGCGGTTGGCGTAGGCGTGGGCACCGGGGACGGCGTTGGCGTCAATACGGGTGTTGGCGTCAGATTTGACGTGTCCGCCGTAAAGACCGAGACGTCGCCGCTGGTCTTGAGCGCACCGGAGAGCGCGTTGGACACCGCGTCGATGATGCCGCGGCTGGAGAAGGTTGCGCCCGTCACCGTGTCGACGCTGACGCTCTGTGCGGAGAGAATCCCCGCGATCACGCCGCTCTTTGCCTGGTTGAAAAACTCCGCGTCGTCGTCGGTCGATAGCACGGTGATGTCGGTTATATAGCCGTTCTGAACGGTGACCTGAACGCTGGTTTGACCGCGATACCCCTCCGCGCTTCCGGTGTAGCTGCCGTCGACAAACGGGCCGGAGGACGCCGTGTTTGCGCTGCTGACGCTCTCCGCCGCCGCGACCGCCTGGTAGGACGCGGCTGCATTGCCGGCAATGTTGCCAACGTAATACATGCCGCTGAGCGCAACAACCGCAACCGCCGCCGCGAACGCGGGCTTGGGGTTGGCCGTCACGTTGTCGCGCGGGCAGATTTCGACGCAGTTCATGCAGTCGATGCACTCCGCGCTCGTCACGACGCTGGTTCGATACAGCGGAATGCCCATAGAGCAGCGCTTAGTGCAGGCGCGGCAGGCGCCGCATTTTGCGCGCGGTTTGCGAATTTTGAACAGCCGAAACTTGGAGACAATCGCAAACACGCCGCCCAGCGGGCAAAGATAGCGGCAGAACATCCGCTCGATGAACAGCGAGCCGACGATGATCAGCAGCAGCAGCAGCGCCCCAACGGAGACCAACGCGGAGAGATCCGCCCAGCCTTTGACGGAGGCATACATGCCAAACACCGTCCAGGGGTTGTTCGTTCCGTTTAGAATCGTCGCGCCAAACGTCCAGATAAACAGAACGATCATCACGAGAATCACGTACTTTAGTTTCTTTAGAATGCGATCCGCCTTTGAGCCGATCCTGGGTCGAGGCAGTTTCAGCTTCGTTCCCAAATACCAGAAAAAGTCGCCCATCGTACCAAACGCACAGAGGAACCCGCAAAAGAAGCGCCCCATGACTGCCGTAATGAGCAGCATTGCCGCCGCGAGGACAATCTGCCCCGCGAGTGCGGAGGCGCTGAACGTTCCCGCAATCAGCGCAACGTAGATGGACTTGATCGCCGAAAAGGTAGAGATAAATAGCCCCGGAAAGAGCAAAAAGGATAATACCTGAGTGAAGCGCCTCGTCAGTGTGAGCGCCGTGATTTTATGAAACAGTTTCTTCTTCATCTAACCCAAACCTCTGTGCCGTTTCCGTATTCGATATCCATCGAAGCACACTTTGCACGTATAATAATGATAATCGTTACTACGATATGCAAAAAGTATATTCCCGTCAGTGACTATTACACAATACTGATTTTTAACGAACTTTTTGCGAAATCTTGTTTTAGGATGGCGTTGCCAGCAGAGAAAAGTTCTCCCGCAGCCGCTCGGAGCAAAAGACGTCCAGCGCGTTCGTTACAAATACGGACTCCACGCCCGCCTGCTCGGCCAGCGGTTGGCCCTCCTCGGCGCCGAGCGCAAAGATCGCGGTTGAGAGCGCGTCCAGCTCCATTGCCGACTCGCCAATCAAGGTCACGCTGCGCAGATTCGAGCGAGAGGGATATCCCGTTCTGGGGTCGAGTATGTGGTGGTATCGAATACCGTCCACCTCGTAGTACCGCTCGTAATCGCCGGACGTTACCGCGCAGTTGTCGCAGAGCGTGACCCGCCCCATGGCGATGCCCGTGCAGCGGTCGGGATGCTGAATGCCGACGTTGCGCTCCCGTCCCAACGAAATCACCGTTCCGCCGAGATTGATCAAGGCGCTGGTCACCCCGCCTTCGAGCAGAATGCGGCGTACCTCGTCCGCGGCGTATCCCTTCGCGATGCCGCCAAAGTCCACCGCCTGTCCAAAGCGCCGGAGCGCCGCCGTGCCGTGTTCCTCGTCCAGCACAATGTCCTCGTCGCTGGCGAGCAACAGCGCCTGCTCAATCTCCGCGCGGGAAGGTACGGTGCCGCAGCGCGCATTGAGTTCCCAAAGGGCGCTTAACGGGCGCGTGGTCACGCAGAATGCACCGCCGGTCAACTCGGAATAGCGCTTGCTTTCCTTTAATAGAAACATCGTGTCTACGCCGACAAGAACTTCCTTGCATCCGGCGGAGGCGTTTAACAGCGAAACCTCGCTTTCCGGGCGAAACGCCGAGAGCGCCTCGTTGAGCTCCAGCACGCGGTGCTCGGCGCGCTCCAGCGCATCCGCCGCGCGGGCGTGATCCTCCGCCTGCTCCACGGTGATGGTGTTCATCGTACCGAGTGCCCGAAATAACCTGCTTAACGTTCCATTCATCGTTGCTACCGCCTTTTGGGTGTTTCCATACCGTTAGTTTAGCGAGGAATCGAAATATGGCAAGAGCAGAATCTTGTTCGAATGTGAACAAATGCAAACGACCTGCGGCACGAGATTGGAAGATCAACCGAAATCCGGTTATCTTTGCTTTTCAGTTCGATTCTTTACAAACGAGTCATAATTTCACCGCGGCGGCTGTTTGCAAAAACACGATTCTATCCGTCGTTGAGGAAAAAAGCGCTCATATTTATGCTCTTTCGATGCATAATATTCCGCATTCAGCGAATTTACATGTTGAAATACCGCAGAATCTATGCGATAATATTTTTTTCGGAGCGATGCTTACATCTCATGAAAGGTGCTTGGCTGCATGCGTCTGGTTCCGGCTTCCGCGCTCGTTGAGCCCATCAAACGGCTCTGCCTTCGCGCATGCTGCACCCTGCCGGAGGATGTCTGCGCCGCGCTTTTGCGCGCCCGAAACACGGAGACGAGCGGCGGCGCCGCAGAGTCCGTGTTGAACCAGTTAATTGAAAATCAGCAACTCGCGCGGGAAAAACAGCGCCCTATCTGTCAGGACACCGGCATGGCCGTTGTCTTTGTGGACATCGGGCGAGAGGTATTCGTCGAAGGCGACCTGACCGAGGCCGTCAACGAGGGTGTTCGCCGTGCGTATGTGGACGGCTATCTACGAAAGTCCGTGCTTGACCCGATTACCCGCGTGAACACCGGCGACAACACGCCCGCCGTGCTCCATGTTCGTTTTGTCAAGGGTGACAAGCTTCTGCTCACCGTTGCGCCAAAGGGGTTTGGCAGCGAGAACATGAGTCGCTTGACCATGCTCCCGCCCTCCGCCGGTACGGAAGGAATTCTGAATCAGATTGTGTCGGCGGTTTCGGAGGCGGGCGCTTCCGCCTGCCCGCCGGTCGTTGTTGGCGTTGGCATAGGCGGAACCTTAGAGTCCTGTGCGCTGCTGGCGAAACGGCAGCTGCTTCGCCCGCTCGGCGAGCCCGCGGAGCGGGAAGACCTCGCGAAGCTGGAGCGGGAAGCGCTGCTTCGCATCAACGCAACCGGCATCGGCCCAATGGGCCTCGGCGGGGCGACAACGGCGCTCGCCGTGCAGATTGCCGCCGAACCGACGCACATAGCGGGGCTGCCCGTTGCGGTCAACATTCAGTGCCACGCCTGCCGCCACGCGAGCGAGGAGGTCTGAACCGAATGGAATACTCGCTTCGCGTTCCGGTCTCGAAAGAAGATTTGTCCGTTATTCGCGCGGGGGACGTCGTTCTCCTCAGCGGCGAACTGTATACCGCCCGCGACGCCGCGCACGCCCGTTTTGCGGAGCTGCTGTCCCGCGGCGAGTCGCTGCCCGTGCCCAAGGGCGCGGCGATCTACTATGCCGGTCCCTGCCCCGCCGCGCCGGGCGAAGTGATTGGCCCCTGCGGGCCGACCACCAGCAAGCGCATGGACCGCTACACCCCCGCGCTGATTGACTACGGCATTTGCCAGTTCATCGGCAAGGGCGCGCGCAGTCCCGCGGTCAACGAGGCGATGGCAGGGCGCGCCGTGCACTTTTCCGCCACCGGAGGCGCGGGCATGCTCTATGCCTCGCGGATTACGAGCTGCGAGCTCGTCGCCTTTGACGATCTTGGCGCGGAGGCCGTCTACCGGCTCACCGTGCAGGATTTTCCGGTGATCGTATCGTTCGATCTAGCTGGCAACGACGTTTACGATCGAACCGCGCGGTAAAGCGCGCAACTGAATTTGTTTCACATTGGTCACACGATACTATCTCACGGGAGCGTCGTATTTTCGAAAGGAGCAGAACATGTCGAACTGTGCAATCGTAGGAATCAACTGGGGTGATGAGGGCAAGGGCCGTATGGTCGACCTTGTCGCGGCGGATTTTGACGTCGTCGTCCGTTATCAGGGCGGCAACAACGCGGGCCATACCGTGGTCAACGAATATGGCAAATTCGCGCTGCACCTCCTGCCTTCCGGTATTTTTCGCAAGGGCGTTGTCAACGTGCTCGGAAACGGCACGGTCATCGATCCGGAAAAACTGCTGGAGGAGATTACGGAGCTGCAGTCCCACGGCATCGCCGTTTCACCGGAGAACCTCAAAATCAGCGACCGCGCGCCGATCGTGTTTCCCTACCATCGCGATCAGGACGTGCTCGAAGAAGCGCGCCTTTTAGACGCGAAATATGGCTCGACCAAGCGCGGCATCGCGCCGGTGTATGGCGACAAGTACATGAAGAAGACCGTGATGCTCGGCGAACTGTTCTATCCGGAATATCTCAAAAAGCGCCTCGAGGGCATTCTGGAGTGGAAAAACCTGACGCTCAAGAACGTCTACGGCGGCAAGACCTACTCGCTCGACGAAGTCTGGGATTGGCTGATGACCTATGGCGAGCAGCTCAAGCCCTACCTCTGCGACACGGGTAAATTCCTGCGCAGCGTCGATGGCAAACAGAACATTCTCTTCGAAGCGCAGCTCGGCGTGCTTCGGGACGTGGATTTCGGTATTTACCCCTACACCTCCAGCTCCGCGCCGCTGGCGGCCTACGCGCCCATTGGCGCCGGCATGCCGGGCACGAAGATTGACCGCGTGATCGGCGTGGTCAAGGCGTACTCCACCTGCGTCGGTGAAGGCCCGTTCACGGTGGAGTGGTTCGGCGAGGAAGCGTCCCGTCTTCGGGAAGAGGGCGCGGAATATGGCGCGGCAACCGGCCGTCCCCGCCGCGTAGGCCCCATGGATATCGTCGCCACGCGCTACGGCGTCATCATGCAGGGCGCAACCGAGGTCGCGCTCACGAAGGTCGATATCCTCTCCTATATGGAGCAGATTCCGATCTGCACGCAATATGAGCTCCACGGCGAGAAGACGGACGAGTTCCCCTTCCCCGCCGTCATTGCAGAGGCCAAGCCCGTAATCGAATACATGCCCGGCTGGCAGTGCGACGTCTCCGGCTGCCGCAACTTCGACGATTTGCCGAAGGCCGCGCAGGATTATATTCTCTTTATCGAAAAGAACATCGGCTGCAGGATTTCGAATATCTCCGTCGGAGCCTCGCGCGATGCGATCATCCGGAGGTAACGGCCATGCGGGATCGTTATGAGAGCCCGCTGAACAGCCGCTATGCTTCGGACGAGATGCAGCGGCTCTTCTCGCCGGACATGCGTTACTCCACTTGGAGAAAACTCTGGCTCAGCCTAGCCAAGGCGGAGCATGCGCTCGGTCTGCCCGTTTCGCAGGAGCAGATCGACGAGCTTTCCGCGCACATTGCGGACATCGATTACGACGCGGTTGCCGCGCGCGAGGCGGAGGTTCGCCACGACGTAATGGCGCATATCTACGTCTATGGGCTCGTTTGCCCCAAGGCAGCGGGCGTCATCCACCTCGGGGCGACGAGCTGCTATGTCACCGACAATGCGGATCTTGTGATCCTGCGGGACGCGCTGACCAGCATTCGCAACAGTGTGTATGCCGTTCTCTCCTCTCTTTCCGCGTTTGCGGAGCGCACAAAGAACATTCCGACCGTTGGGTACACGCACTTTCAGTCCGCCCAGCCGGTGACCATCGGACGGCGCGCCTGCCTCTGGCTGCAGGAACTCTGGCTCGACGTGGAGGAGCTCAACGACGCGCTCTCGGCCATTCGATTCCTCGGCTGCCGCGGCGCAACGGGAACGGAAGCAAGCTTCGTTTCGCTCTTTGGCGGGGACACCGAGAAGATCGACGAGCTGAACCGCCGGATCGCGGCGGACTTCGGATTTGAGCGCATCTATGACGTCAGCGGCCAAACCTATCCGCGCAAACTCGACAGCCGCGTACTCAACGCGCTCTCCAGCATTGCGCAGACCGCCTACCGCTTTGGGGACGACATTCGCCTGCTCCAGCACGACGGCATCCTTTCGGAACCGTTTGAGAGCAAGCAAATCGGCTCCTCCGCCATGGCTTACAAGCAAAACCCCATGCGCTCGGAACGCATCTGTTCGCTCTCGCGTTTCGTGATCACCACCGCGCTCAACGCGCCGCTGACCGCCAGCACGCAATGGCTGGAGCGCACGCTGGACGATTCCGCCAACCGGCGCATCGCCCTGCCGGAAGCGTTTCTCTCCACGGACGCGGTGCTGCGCATCATGGCAAACGTCGCGCGCGGTCTCGTTGTCCACGAGCAAGCGAACGCGCGCATCCTTGGCGACGCACTGCCATTCTTAGCAACGGAGAACCTGCTCATGGCGGCCGTCAAAAAAGGCGGCGACCGGCAGCAGCTGCACGAAATCATCCGCAAGCACTCCCTCGCGGCGAAAGAGCGCATGTCGCAGGGCGAACCGAACGACCTCGCGAATCGACTCGCCAAGGACGCGGACTTTCCGCTCTCGCTCGAGGAGATTCGCCTTGAGCTTGATCCAAGCAAGCACATTGGCCGCTCCATCGAGCAGGCGGATCGCTTCTTAAACACGCACCCAGTCCCGCCGACAGCGTCGCTTTCGGATATACTGGTCTAGTAAAACCGCTGCCTGTTCGGCCTGCTTCCCCCGCGGAGGCAGGCTTTTTCTTAACATTTGTGCAAACTGTAAAAATCCTTGCGAATGTAAGAATGAACCGCTATAATAACAGTAACTTCTAGCACATTTCTGCAAAAATCGAAGGTTGAACGATGAAAGCGCTTCAGTTACTCGATATCTCGGTTGCACCGGACCTGCACGAGCTCACGCAGCACGGCACGCCGGTATTTCCTTGCGCCGGTTATGACGAGGACCCCGGAAAGTACCTCGTCGGCAACATTCCCTGGCACTGGCACGAGGAGATCGAAATCATCCTCTCCGTCGAGGGCGATACGCTCGTGCTCTGCGACGAGGCGGAGTTTTTGCTGCACGAGGGCGAAATGATCTTTGTCAACACAAACGTGCTGCATAAGCTCAAGCGTGGACAAAAAGGCGTTCCGTGCCGGATCAACAGTCTGCTGTTCACTCCGGAGTTCATCTCCGGCTTTCCGCAGAGCATCATTCAGCAACGGTACATCGCGCCGCTCGTTCGCTGCGCCCAGCTTTCCGAGGTGTTGCTGCTGCCGTCCGTACCTTGGCAGGAGGAAGCGATTGCGCATTTTCGGCGTGCGTTTGAGGCATTCAACAGCGACCGGTTCGGCTACGAGATCATCGTTCAGGTAGAACTGATGTACCTGCTGCTCGTGCTGCTGGAAAACCAGCAGGAGCGCATTTGCGAAACTGCGTTGACGCAAAACAAGGACGCCATCCGCATCAAGCAAATGCTGGGGTACATTCACGAGCACTATGCCGAGCCGCTGACAGTATCGCAAATTGCCGCCGCCTCGTCCATCAGCGAGAGCGAATGCTACCGCTGTTTTCGAAAGGTGCTGGACACCTCGCCCATCGATTACCTGCTGCAATATCGCATCCGCGCGGCGGCGGGCATGCTCTCCGGCTCGGATAAGAGTATATCGGACATCTGTTTTGCGACGGGTTTCAACAGCCCCAGTTACTTTGCAAAGGTCTTTCGGCAGGAGCTGCTCATGAGTCCGCGCCGATACCGCGCGACACACCAGGCCACGCTGACGGAGGATGGAAGACACCCGTAACACGATCTTGTGTAAGGCACGAAAACCTTTTGTAAGACTGGAAAAATAACATTTATTATGTTATGATACAGAGAATGTTTTCGAAATATGCCAGCAGAATGCGTGGCAAATCGCTTTTGCTTCCGCTTGATTAAGATTATTTGACAAACTTGCAATAGCAGTAATATAATATCGATATAGTTTTTCCGGAGGTGCGCAATGGATAAGAATACCCCCGTCTCAATTTCGAGACAAGCGCTGCAGCGTATGCCGTATTACCTGCAGGCGCTGCGCGCCGCGCGCGATGCGGGCGCGGAAATCATATCCGCCCCTACCGTAGCCGCGCAGCTTGGTCTAAACGAAGTTCAGGTTCGAAAGGACTTTGCCTCGGTCAGCGACACCGCCGGAAAACCGAAGACCGGTTTTCAAACGAGCGAGCTGATCGCCGCGATTGAGCGTACCCTTGGATATGACAACACGAACGACGCAGTACTTGTCGGTGCGGGCAGCCTCGGCCGCGCGCTGCTCTCCTACCGCGGGTTTGAGGCTTATGGCCTGAGCATTGCCGCCGCTTTCGACGTGGACCCCAACCTGACCGGCGGTGAAATCTCCGGCAAGCAGGTGCTCCCGATGAGCAAGCTGAGCAGCGTTTGCCACAACATGAACATCCACATCGGCATCATTACCGTGCCCGCTTCGCAGGCGCAGGCGGTCTGCGACGCGCTGGTTTCCAGCGGAATTCTCGCGATTTGGAACTTCGCGCCCATGCATCTGAACACGCCGGAAGGCATCCTGGTGCAAAACGAAAACATGGCGGCGTCGCTGGCCGTGCTCTCAAAGCACCTTTCCGAGCGGTTGGATTCCAAGCTGGTCGACTGACCACCTCTCTTGCTCAAGCAAGCACCCTTCGGGGTGCTTTTTTCTTGTCCTCTGTTTCAAAGACGACGCATCCGCAACACTTAAGAAAATAGAACGAACTTAATTTCGTGGTTTGGGTTGACAGGCCTCTATATCGGTGCTATATTATCGATTGTTGTTTACCGATACTGCATTACTGATTCAAGAGGAGATGTTCGATATGTCACGTTTTACACTACCAAGAGATCTGTACCATGGCAAAGGTTCACTCGAAGCGCTCAAAACGCTCCGCGGTAAGCGCGCAATCGTCGTTGTCGGCGGCGGTTCCATGCGACGTTTCGGTTTTCTCGACAAGGTCGAAGCCTACCTGCGTGAAGCGGGTATGGAAGTCGAACTGTTTGAAGGCGTTGAGCCCGATCCCTCCGTGGAAACCGTTTTGCGCGGCGCCGAGGCCATGCGCCGTTTTCAGCCGGACTGGATCGTCTCCATCGGCGGCGGGTCACCCATTGATGCGGCCAAAGCCATGTGGGCATTTTACGAGTATCCGGACGTGACGTTCGAGTCACTCTGCATTCCGTTCAATTTTCCGACGCTGCGCACGAAGGCTCGTTTCTGCGCCATCCCCTCCACCTCCGGCACAGCGACCGAGGTGACCGCGTTTTCAGTCATTACGGACTACGCAAAGGGCGTGAAGTACCCGCTGGCGGACTTCAACATCACACCGGACGTCGCGATTGTCGACCCCGACCTCGCGGAAACCATGCCGAAGAAACTCACCGCGCATACCGGTATGGACGCAATGACCCACGCGGTCGAAGCCTATGTGTCCACCCTGCATTGCGACTATACCGACCCGCTCGCGCTGCACGCCATTGAGATGGTCAGCAAGTTTCTGGTCCCTTCGTTCAACGGAAACATGGATGCACGCGCCAGCATGCACAACGCGCAGTGCCTCGCGGGCATGGCGTTTTCCAACGCGCTGCTCGGCATTGTCCACTCCATGGCGCACAAAACCGGCGCGGCATACAGCGGCGGACATATTGTCCATGGCTGCGCAAACGCCATGTACCTGCCGAAGGTAATCGCGTTTAACAGCAAGAATCCGGAAGCGGCAAAGCGCTATGCCGAGATTGCCGCGCGACTTGGTCTGGAGCCCAGCGCAAAGGCACTGATTCGCCACATTCGCGAACTGAACGCCAAGCTGGAAATCCCGACCTGCATCCGCGACTACGAGGGCGGAATCATCAACGAGCAGGAATTCCTCGAAAAGCTGCCCAAGGTTGCCGAGCTCGCCGTTGGCGACGCCTGCACCGGCTCCAACCCTCGCTCCATCACGCCCGCCGAGATGGAACGTCTGCTGAAAGCCTGCTATTACGACACCGAGGTCGATTTCTAAGCACACTGTCTGGTCGGCAAGCCCGTCTTCTGCAAAGGGGCATGTCGGCAAAGTCGAATATACCTTCCTTCCTCCGTTGGTGTACGGAACAAGCAAGCGCCGCGTTCTTCACGGCGCTTGTTTTGTGTTTTGGCGTCATTCCGTTCATTGGCGATATCCAAAATTATCGTAATTTTTCTACCCGGATTTAATGGATAATACGGTTGGGTACCCCAAACAACCAAATCGATTTCAGGGAGGGAATCATGCAGACAAAAGACTATTCCATTACACTCGACATGATCCGAACGCTTCCGTTTCGTCCATTCGAGGTGGTCGAAGGCGACACGGGCAACGTTCTGCACGTCACGCTGCTCAACGACGGCGATCCCGTCGCGCTGGACGGCTGCAGCATTCAGATTGCGTTTGCCTCCAGCATTGGCTTTGCCATTCAGGATGAAACCAGCGGAATCCAAAAAACAGCGCAGGCAGGCACGTTTGACCTGACGCTCTACCCCACCGCCTATGGCGCGGGCAACGTCAGCGCGGACGTTCAGGTCTACAACGGCACGGACGGCAAAACGCTGATCACCAGCACACGCTTCGATTTTCGCTGCCGCAAGTCGCTCATCAGCGGAGACATCATTCGCGCAAACACCGCCTATCCCCCACTGGTAGAGGCCGCACGTGTGGCAAACGAAGCGGCTGCCAGTGCGCTCGCCGCCGCCGCGCGCGTTGACACGGACATAGGCGAACTCAACGTTCAGGCGGACTGGAACGAGCAGGACGACACGCAGGATGCGTTCATCCGCAACAAACCGACAATCCCCGTCGTCGCGGGCAACGTAGGCGCGCCGTTGACGCACGCGGCGCGTCACGCGACAAACGGCGAGGACGCCGTATCGCCCGCTTCCATTCTGGCGGCGGGAAAGTCCGTTCTGGCATCGGCGACTCTCAACAAGAACAGCTGGAGCAACAACGCCTACACGCTGACGGCGACGGAAGTCGCCGCGCTCTCCGCCGTCACGGCGGCCACCGCCTGGGAAATACTGCCCGGCCTTTCGGCAACCGACGCGGAGATCGAAGCCCTGCAGGCGGCAAACCTCTTGGATGGCGGACAAAGCGCAGGCAGCATTACGCTCCGCGCAAAAGACGGCGCGCCAACGATTGACGTGCCCATTCAAATCATTCTTCGGGGGGATTTGTA
Organism: Clostridia bacterium; assembly: GCA_036804025.1. GTDB lineage: Bacteria > Bacillota > Clostridia > Christensenellales > CAG-138 > UBA7703. Next base: position 18,141 of record DAIRTE010000036.1, read on the forward strand.
CTGATGAAGCTACTGAAACGAATCCAGATGAGTCTGGCGATGATGCTGTTCTTCTGCCCCGGCATTATGCGCGTTGGCGGCGCCAGCTCGAGTGGGCTGCCACGGTTTACCTACACGGGCACCTATACGTTGATTGACGACGACAACCGTAACTGGCGCATCAAGTTTCTCACGAGCGGCACGCTTACGATGGCTCGTTCGGTCACGATTGACTTGTTTTTAGTCGGCGGTGGTGGCGGCGGTGGCTATAACTACGGAGCGGGCGGCGGTGGCGGGTATACGACCACAGTATCTGGCGTAGTAATAGCGGCAGGAACCCCATATTCTATTATGGTTGGTTCGGGTGGTACAACGAACGGGTTCAACTCCGTTGGATCCCGCGGGGGTACCACAACAAGTTTTAATTATTCAGCGGCGGGTGGATACGGCGGCGGTTATGGCGACTATAACTCTCCCGGTGTTGGTGGTGCTGGTGGCTCTGGCGGCGGCGGATATAACCTTTCTGCGGGTGGCTCCAACGGTAGCGCCGGTCAAGGTGCTGGCGGTGCAGGCCAAGGCACTACAACCAAAGAATTTGGTGAGACCTCTGGAGCTTTATATGCTGGCGGGGGTGGCAGTTGGAATGGCGCCGGAGGCGCTGGCGGGGGTGGCGCAGGTGCCACCAGCGGCACAGCCAATACAGGAGGTGGTGCAGGCGGTAACTCCGGGGGTTGCAGTGGAGGCTCTGGCATCTGCGTCATTCGCAACCACCGCGTCGCATAAGGAGGATTGCATGAACGACTATGCAGTGATCGAACACGGAAACGTCACCAATGTGATCGTCGGCCCACTGCCGGACGGAATCGAGGGCATCGCGCTAAACGGCCGCCCGGTTGCAATTGGGGACGCATATTTTGACGGCGTATTCCTGCGAAACGGCGAGCCCGTACTGACCGAAGTGGAACGCATCTCCGCGCTGACCGCGGAGATTGCGCGGTTGCAGGCACAGCTTACACAATAATGGTTTCTCGGCAAACGAAGAGGACGGCGGAATCCGCCGTCCTCGCTCTAACGAGAAATGGAGTGTGGGTGCTCTGGAATCAAGTGCTCAGGTTATACTTCCTCGTTGAAAACATAGTCTTTGCCAGGCAGGATTGCATTAACAATGATGCCAACGATCGCCGCAGTGGCCAAGCCGGAGAAATTCAGGGTGCCAATCTTCACGGTGCCCCAGATCAGGTTCGCGGAGTCGGAGCCCATGGCCGAGCTGGTCTGGATTCCAAGACCGGTAACGAGAATGAGTGCCGCGACCAAGACATTGCGCATGTTCTTGAAGTCGACTTTGTTCTCGACAATCGTGCGGACGCCGGTCGCCGTGATCATGCCATAGAGAACGATGGAGATACCACCAATGATGGCGGCCGGGATGGTGTTGACGAACGCTTCGAAAATGCTGACGAACGAAAGGATGATCGCAAAGCAAGCCGCTATGAACATAACTTTCGGATCGTAAACTCTCGTGAGCGCGACGACGCCGGTGTTCTCGGAGTAGGTCGTGTTCGCCGGGCCGCCCAGCATGCCGGCCAGAGAGGTGCCGATGCCGTCGCCGAGGAGCGTACGGGTCAGGCCCGGGTCGGCAATGAAGTTCTTCCCGCAGGTTGCGCCGATTGCGCAAACATCGCCGATGTGCTCAACCAACGCTGCAACCGCAACGACGATGAAGGTAAGCATCGTGCTAAAATCGAACTTCGGGAGGAAGAACGGAGGCACGGACACGACATCCGCAATGCTCTTAACCTGCAGGCCGGAGAAATCGACCCAGGCAGGCCCAATCAGCGTAACGATGCAAGCAACTGCATACGCACCAAAGATACCGACGAGAACCGGCAGGATCTTGATCATGCCCTTGCCCCACATATTGACCGAGATCACGATGATAATGGTCAAAATTGCGAGCCACCAGTTATTAGAAGCCTGGTTAAACGCAAAGTATGCCAGTCCGAGACCGATTAACATAATGATCGGGCCGGTGACAACGGGCGGGAACAGTTTCATGATTCTCTTTGCGCCAAAGATGGCAAACAGCGCGGCAAAGATGACGTAGGTCAAGCCAGCGGCAACTATACCGCCGGTTGCATACGGCATGCCGAGCGTTCCCGCAGCGCCCAGAATCGCGCCGATAAACGCGAACGAGGAACCGAGGAAAATCGGGACCTTCTTCTTCGTGATAAAGAAGAACCAGATCGTAGCAATACCAGCGCAGAACAAGGTCACGGAGATGGACATGCCACAAATGATCGGAACAAGGACTGTGGCGCCAAACATTGCAAATACGTGCTGGAGACCCAGAACAAGCATTTTGCCCGTTCCAAGCTCTTTAAAGCCATCGTAAATGCCTTCGACTTTCTTTTCCATTGAATTACCTCCTAATGTTTTTCGATAATTAGGTCTCCATTTCTCTTTATTATCAAGAGCATGCGCTCTGGATAACCGTTATAGATTTGTTTTGGATTGCACAAACACAACATATGGGGTTTATCTTCCTGTTATCCTACTGTATCCATGCAACGAAAGCAAGCATGAATTCCGAGGTTTTGGAGCCCATGTGTGTTCAATGTTCACTCAGACAATCGAAAAAGTGCTAAGCCGCCAGACTGACCGCGCACGCGCGAGAGACGATGCTCGGAAGCGAAACCGTTCGAATATGCGTTTGTTTTTGCAGAAAATAGTGAATCTGATCCAGATCTTTTGTGGAAAGAACCTGCTTTGGATTACTCAGAAGAGAAAGATATAAGTTCAGAGAATCGAAGAGTTGATTGGTAATTGCGTTGTACTTGTCCTTTGAGAAGTTTCCGTTGCTCGCCTGCGACTGAATCTCGTCCCGCAGGAAAAACAAATCGCGAAGATCCGTGAGCGTCGCGTCATCAACCGTCTTTTGCAATGCGGTCTGCGCGGCTTTCGATTGCTGTTCCAGCGGTTTTAGCTGGCAGAGTCCGCCGTCCAGCGAGACAACCTGAAGGTTGACTGACTCGTCGACGTCCGCCAGTAGACGATCCGCAATTTCGCAATATCGGCGCGCAAATTGATCGCAGGTTGGATAGAGTCTTTTTTTACGCAGATAGGAAATTCCATAGAACGCCGCGGCAACCACCAGAACCACCAGAATTGCGAGGAATTGCTCCATCTGTTACCCTCATTTCATTCCGATCCATATATGGTCGGAGTGTAATTTACACTCCGACCATATATTCGATAGTCAATTATACATCATCGAACCCGTCGAACGCAACGACGCGCGAAATACAGCTTTCACCTTCGACCAGCTTCCACGGGAAGATGCCGATGACGCAGCGCTTGTTCGAGAGTTGCTCGATGTCTCCACCGAGGCACTCCGCGTGAATCGCTTCGTAGGGTTTGCAGAACAGCTCAATGTGCATCGCCTGGTAGTGTTCCGGCCAGGGGTACACTTCGTTGAGCGTCTTACCGTACTTCTTCTGGAAGATCGCATCGCACTTGGTCGCTTCCATCGGCTCCCAGTCGCGAATCTTCGTGTTCATCGGGTGATCCGCGCTGC
>DAIRTE010000037.1:0-21388 GCA_036804025.1 Clostridia bacterium
GTGAATGGGCACCGAGTAACTATGCCCCAGCGTTCTCCCGATCAGTCCGTAAAGCAGCGGTTCCACCGTTAAACCACCGAGTAGTTGCCGAGGAAGGTGAAGCTTTCGCTCGTGCGCTCCAGCTCCTCGAGCAGCGCCAACACGCCCGGCTCGCGCACGGAAGCGTCCAGATCGAAGAAGAAGATGAACTCAAAGTTACGCCCCGTGACCGGGCAGCTCTCGAGCTTGCTCGTGTTCACGCCGTAGGCGGAAATCTTGGAAAGAATCGCGTTCAACGCGCCCGGTTCGTTCTTGCAGTCCAGAATCAGGCTGATTCGGTTTGCACCCGCGTAAATCACGGGGTTTTTCGCGATGCAGATGAAGCGCGTATAGTTGTTGTCGCTGTCCTGAATGTCGTCCTTGAGGACGGAAAGTCCGTAGAGTTCCGCGCAGGGATGCGAACTGATCGCCGCCGCATGGGGATTGATTCCCTCGGCAACCATCTTCGCCGCTATGGCGGTGTTTGCGCAGGGGGTTATTTTCACCTTGCCGTTGAGACCGGTAAGGTAACGGCTGCACTGGCCGATGGCCTGCTCGTGGGAGTAGATTTCGGTGATTTCGGAGAGCTTCGTGCCCGGCTTGGCCAGCAGCTCGTGGCGAATGTGCAGCGTGGTTGCGCGCACAATGGAAAAATGCTTGCGCTGCAGCAGCTCGTAGACCGAACGAACGGAGCCGTTTGCGCTGTTTTCAATCGGCACCACGCCAAACTGGCACAGGCCGGATTCCACCGCGTCGAACACCGCTTCAAACGTCTTGACGTACATGATATTGCCGCGCGGCAACAGCTTATCGCAGGCGGCCTGCGAGTTTGCGCCTTCAACGCCCTGGCAGGCGATCGTGCCCGTCTTGGGAAACACGACCTCCGGCGCGGCCAACGCCTGCTCAATCATCGGGCGAATGCGCGAAGGGCCCGCGGTCAGCAGCGTCTGGCGCACCTTGCTTAGCTCCATCAGCGTCGAAAAAAGCTGATAGGCATAGGGCTCCATATCGCCCGCCTCGGCCTGCACACGCGCGAGAATCTCCCGCTCACGCGCCTTGTTCACCACGGGCAGCGCATTGTCCTTCTTGTAGACGGCGACCTCCTCGCCAAGGCGCATCCGTTCGAGAAACAGCTTGAGTATCTCGCCGTCCACACGGTCAATCTGATTGCGAATTTCGGTTAAATCCATCCTTGTTTTTCCTCCAACAGTAAATCGAGCAGTACAATGGCGGTCACCGCCTCCACCACGGGCACCGCGCGGTGCGCAACGCAGGGGTCATGGCGTCCTTTTACAATGAGTTCCGCGTTTTCCATTTTGGAAAGCGAAACGGTGTGTTGCGGTTTCGATATGGACGGTGTGGGCTTCATGCCAACGCGCAGCAGAATCGGCTGTCCCGTGGAGATTCCACCGAGGATGCCGCCCGCGTGGTTCGTTTCGGTGGTCACCTGCCCGTTCTCGTCGATCCGGTAAGCGTCGTTGTGCTCGCTGCCGCGCAGCAGCGCCGCGTCGAACCCCTCGCCGAACTCCACGCCCTTGACCGCAGGAATTCCGAACAGCGCCGCGGAGAGACGATTTTCGATTCCGTCGAACATCGGCTCGCCCAGCCCTGCCGGAAGCCCGATTGCCGCACATTCAATCACCCCGCCAACGGAGTCTCCGTCCTTCGACGCGGCGAGAATCGCGGCCTGCATCTGCTTTCCCTTCGCGCCATCAAGCACGGGGAATTCCTGTTCGGCAATCGCGGAAAAGAGCTCGCTTGTCGGCTTTGCCGGAAACGGCTCGTCCGAAATTCCAGCTACCGAAAACAGGTGCGCGCCGACAAAGACACCCCTTCGCGCAAGAATCTGCTTGGCGATGCCGCCCGCAATGCAGAGCGGGGCGGTCAGCCGGCCGGAGAAGTGCCCGCCGCCGCGCAGATCCGCTTCTCCGCCCCACTTGGTAAACGCGGCATAGTCCGCGTGCCCGGGACGGGGTTTGTCGAGCAGTTCCTCATAATCGCGCGAGCGCGCGTCGAGGTTTTCGATGATGGCGCAGAGCGGGCTGCCGCAGGTCTTGCCCTCCAGCAGGCCGGAGAGAAACACCGGACGATCCGGCTCTATGCGCGCGGTGGACAGCGCGTTTTTGCCCGGGCGGCGGCGCTCCAGAAAGGCCTCCAACTCGGCCACATCGATCGCCTCGCCCGCGGGCAAGCCCTGCATGGTGACGCCGATGGCGCGCCCATGCGACTGGCCAAACACGCCGACGCGCAGGACCGATCCGAATTCAGACGACATTCGCTTGACCTCCCAGACGGTTATAATCCTGAAAGAACGCGGGGTATGACTTGTTGACCGCTTCCGTGCCGAGAATGCGCACGTTCCCTTCGCAACGAATGGCCGCGACCGCCGCTGCCATCACGATTCGATGGTCGCGGCAGCTATGCACGTCCCCGCCGGTCAAATGCCCGCCCGAAATCACCAGCGCATCCGGCTGTTCCTCCACCGTCGCGCCCAGCGCGCGGAGCATGGAGGAGACGGACGCAAGGCGGTCGCTCTCCTTGAGCCGCAGGCGCGCGGCGTTGACGAGCCGTGTTTCGCCGCCTGCGCAGGCACCAAGCACGGCGAGCACCGGCAAAAGATCCGGCGTTTCGCCAACGTCGATGATGCATCCGTGCAGCGGCGCGGGCGACACGCAGACCGAATCCGTGGAGGCCTCCACCTTCGCGCCAAAAGCCATCAGCGCGTCGAGCATCGCCTTGTCCCCCTGCGGGGAAGCGAGATTGAGCCCCGAAACGGTCACCGGCGCACCGAGCGCGCCCGCCGCAAGAAAGAAGCTCGCGTTCGACCAGTCCCCGTCTACGCGAAGTTCGCGCGGCGACTGAACGCTCTGCCCGCCGGAGATGCAGTATTCGCCCTTTCGTACCGGAATGTTGATTCCAAAGCGCTTGAGCGCGTGCAGCGTGATGTCCACATATGCGGCGGACTCCAGCGGGGTGGTCAGGTGAATGCGGCTGTCCTGCTCCAGAAGCGGCAGCGCGAGCAACAGACCGGTTAAATATTGCGAGCTGATGTTGCCGGGCAGCTCAAATGCGCCGCCGATGAATTTCCCTTCAATGGAAAACGGCAGCTGCTCCGCGGAGAAGCGAACGCCGTGCGCGCGCATGGCCAGCAACAGTTCGCCGATTGGGCGCTCCGGCAGTCGGCCGGTTCCCGTAAAGGTTGCGCGCGCGCCGAGCGCCGCCGCCACGGGCAGCAGAAAACGAAAGGTCGAGCCGCTCTCGCCGCAGTCGAGCTGCGGATGTGCCGGTACCTGCTCGATGCCGCGTACGTTAACGCCGTCCGGCAGCACCAGAATGCGGGCGCCGAGCGCGCGCAGGCAGCCAATCGTCGCGTCAATGTCCTCCGAGCGCTGCTCCATTTGGAGAAACGTTTCCCCCTCGGAAAGCGCCGCGAGAATCAGCAGGCGGTGCGCGTCGGACTTGGAGGCAATGGCGGAAATCTTGCCGGAAAGCGGCGCGGGGGATATGGTCGCGATCATGCACCTGCCTCCATTCCCGCGCGAAATACGCGCTCCAGCTGCTCCACCGGGATATCCATTAAAATGCAATCACCGATGCCGCGCGGAACGACGAGCGTCATCTGCCCGCCCGCGCGCTTTTTGTCGGAAAGGGCGGCGTTTGCCAGCGCTTCCGGCGAAAAGTCCGTCGTGATCGGCAGACCGTTTTTCACAAGCGCCGCTTCCACGCGCGCCGCGATGTTCTCGCTTGTCCAGCCCAGCACCTCCGCGGCGCGGGCAATGATGGCAAGTCCGACGGCGACGGCGTGCCCATGCGGAATCGTATAGCCGCTGCATAGCTCAATTGCGTGCGCGGCGGTGTGCCCCAGGTTGAGGGTTTTGCGAAGTCCCGTCTCCGTTTCATCCTGCTCTACCACGCGCGCTTTAAACGCGACGCAGCGGGCGATGATTTCGTCGATTTGTTCGCGCGCGCCGCCCGATTCCAGCAACGAAAAGAGCTCCTCGCCCTCCAGAATACCGGTTTTGATCGCCTCCGCCGCACCGTTGGCAAACTCGCTCTCCGACAGAGTATTGAGGCAGTTGGTGTCGCAGAGTACAAGCGACGGCTGATGGAACAGCCCCGCGAGGTTCTTGCCCGGCGCGAGATCGACCGCCGTCTTTCCGCCGACAGAGGAATCCACCGCGGAAAGCAGCGTGGTCGGCAGCTGTACATAGCGAATGCCGCGCAGGTAGCAGCCCGCCGCAAACCCCGCCATGTCCCCCGTTACCCCGCCGCCAAGCGCGAGCACGCAGTCCGTTCGCGTCAGCCGCTCAGCGGCAAAAAACTCCAGCACGTCCGCGAGCGTCTGCATGTTTTTGTTCTGTTCGCCCGCGGCAAACACAAACGGATTCACGGTGTAGCCCGCCGCACGGAGGCTGATCAGCACGCGTTCCAGATAGCGCTCCGCTACGTTGCTATCCGTCACGAGCGCGAGGCGACAGTCCCCCAACGCGGCGCGCAGCAGCGAACCGCTCTCTTCGAGCAGCCCTCTGCCGATGACGACGTTGTAGCCTTCCCGCACGCGAACGGGGATCACCCGGTGCTCCATGCTTCAGTTCCCTCCGGCCTTGGCTTTTTGTTCGCGCCCCTCGCGGAGCAGCGCTTCGAGCCGGGCCGCGTCCCTGTTTGCGATTGCCTCGCGGTATTCGTTGAGATGCTGAATCAAAATACTGAGTTCTTCGCCCAGGTAGTCCGCATCGTCGAGAAACAGTTCCGTCCACATGGCCTCGTCGAGATGCGCCACGCGCGTCATGTCCCGAAAGCTTCCGGCGGAGAATCCGCGACGGCGCTCGGCCTCCGGCGACTTGACATAGGCGCTGGAGACGACGTGCGCGAGCTGGGAGGTGTAGGCGATGATGCGGTCGTGCTCGTCCGGCGTGGAAAACGTCAGCCCCGCAAACCCAGCGTCCGTAAAGAACGCCTTGAGTGTTTCGAGCATGCGCATGTCGGTGTGCGCGTCAGGAGTGAGAATCATCGACGCGCCGGAGAACAACTCTTCGCTGGAATGCACAAACCCGCCGCGCTCGCGCCCCGCCATCGGGTGACCGCCAATGTAGGCAAAGCCAAACTCGTGCGCAATCGGTTCCAGCGCCGCGCAAACGCTGCGCTTGACCCCGCAGAGGTCAACGACGATTGCGTTTTTGGCGATCTGCGCCGCGTGCTCCTTTACCCAGTTTACCGCCGCGGCGGGACGAATCGCAACCAGAATCAGGTCACAGGCGGGCAATTTTTCGTTTGTCAGCGCGCCGTCGATGGCACCGCTGAGTCGTGCAAGCGTCATGGTCTCCGCGTCGAGGTCAACGCCCCAGACGGTATGCGCCGTTCGCGTTTTGATGCTCTTTGCCATCGAGCCGCCAATGAGCCCGAGGCCGACGATGCCGACGTTCATTTGGACGCCCCTTCTTCCTGCAGAAACGCATGCAGCGCGAGCAGGTTCCGGTTCAGCTTTTCGAACGCTTCCGGATTCAAGCTCTGGGGACCGTCGCTGAGCGCATGCGCGGGATCGTTGTGCACCTCAATCAACAGTCCGTCGCAGCCCGCCGCCACCGCGCCAAGCGCGAGAGGGGCAACCAACGCGTATTTCCCCGCCGCGTGGCTGGGGTCTACGATCACCGGCAGGTGCGTCAGGTGCTTGAGCACCGGAATTGCGGAGACGTCCAGCGTGTTGCGGGTGTAGGTTTCGAAGGTACGAATGCCGCGCTCGCAGAGAATCACCTGCTCGTTGCCGCTCGCCATGACGTATTCCGCGCTCATGAGCAGTTCCTCGTAGGTTGAGGAGAGGCCGCGCTTGATCAGTACCGGTTTTGGCTGCGCGCCGAGAATCTTGAGCAGATTGAAGTTCTGCATGTTGCGCGCGCCAACCTGAATCACGTCCACATCCTTGAACAGCGGTAGCTGACTCGCGTCCATAATCTCGCTGACGATGGGCAGGCCTGTCTCCTCGCGGGCAAGCTTGAGCAGCTCAATCCCCTCGGCGCCCATGCCCTGGAAGGAATACGGCGAGGTGCGCGGTTTGAATGCGCCGCCGCGCAGCATGGTCGCTCCGCTGGCCTTGACCGCCTTGGCGACGGCGATGATCTGCTCCGGCGACTCCACCGAGCACGGCCCCGCCATGATGGTCAGCGTTCCGCCGCCAATCTGCGTGTTGCCCACCGGAATTACGGTGTCCTCGGGGTGGAATTTGCGGTTCGCGTTCTTATACGGCTCCTGCACGCGCTTGACGTCCTCTACGATGTCCAGCGCGCTGATGAGGTCGATGTCCAGCGTGGACGTGTCGCCCACGAGCCCCAGAATCATGTGGCTCGTGCCGATGCTCATGTGGATTTGAATGCCCTTGCCAAGCAGCCAGTTTTTCAGGCTCTCCAGTTGATCCTCGTTGGGATTTGGTTTCAGAATGACGATCATGGCGTATTTCTCCTTCCGGCGATAAAAAAACCGCAGCCGGTTTGGCTGCGGTTGCGTTGCGATCCAATTCGATCTTATTCGCGCACACCTTTGCTTTCAGCCAAACCCGATAAAACCTTACCAAAATAAAAGTTGGTAAAGTAAAAGTAGCGGTATTCGGCTGCGCGGCAGATCTGGGTCATTTGGTGTTTCCTTTTCGCATTCGTGCGGTTGATTTGTGCAAATTTATCACGAACGGAAGCAAATTGCAAGGGGTTCGGCGAAAAAAATATATAATCCTGTGTTTCCCGCGCCTCAAGCGCCTTCTTTTCTCACAAAAGCCGGATTACTGTTCCGGGGGAACCGCCTCCGCAAACGTCTGAACAACGTCGTAAACGCCCGGCTCGCCCGGCAGGTTTGCGTGCGCCCGCATATACGCTTCTATTTCGGGCGTGGACTCGAGAATCACGAATTTGTCGTAGGTTTGAATCTGCCCCATGAACGTATCGTCCGCAAACTTGCTCACCGCGTCCACCTGCGAGGCAAACAGGAAATACCGCCCGACGTAGGGCAGGTAGTAGCTCGTAACCTCGCCCTCGGCGTCCGACGAATAGAACAGATAGCGCGTTTCGTTGTCCGGCTCTTCCCAGCGATCCCCGACGAGCGCGGACACACGAGCGGGCAAGGACTCCGGATACGCCGCCTTGATGCTGTTCATGCCGTTTAGCTCCGAGAGCAGGATCAGCGCCGTCACCAGCGCGAACCCGGCCGTCGCGCCCTGATAGAGGTTCTTGGTCAACAGGCTGCGAAACGCGCGATAATCCCGCCGATCACCCTGCTGCTGATAGAACGAGTTCTCCACGTCGCTGACCGCGCGCATGGAGAGCGCGCCGATGAAGAAGAGCACCATGCTCGACGCGTAGCGGTCGAACCCCGCGAGGCGCTGCGCCTCGTCCAGCGGCATGGAGACGATGTACATGGCGAGGATGCCCGCGTAATAGACAAGGATGCCCGCATCCAGCGCAAGCAGCGTTCGAAGGAGCTTCCAGCGCTTGTGCAGCGCAAACCGCGCAACGAGATACGCCGTAATCGCGAGCACGTTGAAGATGAGAATGCCTTGCGCGGAGATGCCGCGAAGCGAGACGGCGGTCTGTAGAAACAGCTTAGCAATCGCGCGTATCTGCTCCGGCGTTTTGTCGATTTGTATGCTGGAAATGTTCTGCAGGTCGTAGCTGAATTTCGAAGTGTCCCCGGCAAACGCGCTCGCGGTGTGGATGTTCCAGAGCACCAGCGTTACCAACGAGAGCACGATGACCGCCAGCGCCGGACGAATGAAGATTGCGCCTTCGCGATCCTCGCGGTGCAGCCGAACCGCCCGCTCCAGCAAAAACGCGTAGCACAACGCGGCAAAGAAGACGCCGGTCGATTTTACGATGACCAGCAGCGCAAGCACGGGCAGCGCCGTAAAGCAAGCGGCGGAGAAGCGCTTTCGCTCCGAGGCGATGATGGCGACCGCTCCGAGCGCCAAAGCGGGCAGCAGAAAGTCCACAAGCAGGTTGTTGACGCGGATGCTGATGTTGAAGTACGCCATTGTCGAACAGCAGAGCCCCAACAACCCCACGAGCAGGAACCGCTTGACGTCCCGAATGACGCCGAACATCGCGTAGAAGCAGGCGAACAGCAGCAGAATCTGCCCCGTGAGCATCACGCCCTCTTCGCTGCCGACCACGCTGCAAAAGTAGTAGAGAAACGAACTGCTGCCAAGCGGATAGCTCTTAAAGTCGATGATCGCGCTCGCTGCATCCGGAAAGCGATTCGTGATGAGCATGTTCTTGACCACGACCGCCCAATGGGAAAAGTTGTCGTAATGCACAAACTTTGTATCGATCAGCGACGTGACCAGCGCAATCAGCCCCGCGAAGAACGCGAGGTTCAGCGCGTTTAACGACGAGCGGTTAAACGCGAGCTTGAATTTCTTTCGAAGAACGATCAGCGTAAGCGAAAACAGCCCGCCGAAGAACAGCAGCACCGCCATGAGCGGTAGCACGCCGACCAAACCGGACAGATACTCCAGGCAGGCGATGCTCGAAAGCACAAACAGATAGCTCGCGCGCGCCGGTACTTTCCAATAGATTCGCACGAGCGCAACATAGCCCATGGTAGAAACGGCAAACGCAAGCAGCCGCACCAAGGTTAGCAACAGTGCCATACGCTACGCATCCTTTCTGCGCTTGAAACGCGACTTCTTCTTCGTCTGGGTGCGCTCAAAGATCCAGTCCTCCAGCATGGCCTGGAAGGTCGCGTTCTGGGCAAGTTCTTCCCAGTTGACGACGCCAAGCAGCACCAGCCCCGGATTTTCCATTGCAATCTCGACCGGCTCGCACTCAATGCGAACGCCGCTGCGCGGAATCAGGGTCAGGTGCTTTTCGTCCGTATTCAGGTTTCGAACGAGAAAGTACTTGTAGTTAAAGTTGACCAGCGTCGCGCTTCCGCCTTCCTCAAAGCGCACAAACCGATCCAGATCGATGCGCGGCAGCGCACGCATTTCGGCGCGCTGTTTTTCGAGACGGAGGTTTGCGTTGCTGACGATGTCGTCAAACGCCGTGACCCAAACGTTCATCGCCTTGGGCAGGGAGTGCTCGCGGTCGTAGACGAGCTGGAGGTACTCCCGTCTATCCTCCTCACTCAGGTGCGGCAGAAGCTGCACATGGTAGAGCCATTTCCCGCCCGCAGTGCTGATGTAAACTATCTTTCCCTGCACCTTGGCGCGGTAACACTCCGTCTCCAGCAAAAAATCAAGCGGAACGCGATCCGGCAGGTAGGTTGGGTGCGCGAGCTCAAACAGGAACCCGCCTTCGGAGATGTTTCGCGTAACGGCGTCCAGCGTTCCCTTGTCGTAGGTCAGGTGAATGGGAATGGCCGCGTTAAAACGCTCGCTCGCGCGGTACGCCTGCCGCCCCATCGTGAAATAGATCGCATATAGCAGGTTGATGATGTTGTAGATCAGCCAGAAGCTGATGAACGTGCTGTAGAACAGCGCGAGGCCATACTTTCCGCCGATGTAGCGAATCAAAGCGGCGACGGATAGCCCCAGCATGATAAGCTGCGGCAGAATGTAGACGGCGTTTGAGGTCTGGGGCTTGCTGGTGCTCTTGTCCGTCACCTTGAACTTGAGCTGCTTAAAGCCCAGCGTTTCGAGCAGCACGGGAATGATCATATACGGCGCAAGAATCGTATCGATGATCTGGTTCCAGCGCTGGTTTCGCGTATCGCTGGAAAGGCAGCGCATGGCGAAGCTGTAGAAGATATACGACGGCGCCCAGATTGCCATGATCTCCCAGAAGCTTGTTACGACAATCTGCTTGTTGAACAGCGCAAACATGATGGGCGCAAACGTAAACACGATTCTCCGCGCAAACGACCACCAATAGGAATACGAGAGCATGTAGCTGATGCGCGCTTTGACGGAAAGCCCCTTGTTGAACGGCACGTTGCAGTTTCGAATGGACTGAATCACGCCGCGTGCCCAGCGAACACGCTGGGTGACCATGCTCTTGATCGACGTTGGTGCAAGCCCGCTCGCCAGCGGTCGGGTGGTGGAATACGTCGTGTAACCCTTCGCCTGAATCTTGATGCCGGTTTCAAAGTCCTCGGTAATCGTATCCGTCGGAAACCCGCCAATCTCCTCGAGCGCCTGCCGCGCAATCACCGTATTGCTGCCCGTGTAGGCAACGGCGTTGTTGCTGTTGCGCATCACGTTGATCTCGCGCGAGAAAAAGTCCTGCTCGTTTGGGATGTTCTGTTCGGAGTAGAGATTAAACTGAAACAGATCGGGGTTATAAAAGCTCTGCGGCGTTTGAATAAAGCCGATCTTGAAGTTCATGTCCGTTTCTTCCGGTTTGCGCAGGGCCCATGTGCCGTCCGGCAGTTCCTTGACCCGCGGCAGAAAGAAATACGGCACCGTCTCCATTAAGAATTCGCGGCGGACAATCATGTCCGCGTCAAACGTCGCGACCAGCGGCGAACGCGTCTTGGATAGCGCGTTGTTGTAGTTGCCGGACTTGGCGTGCTTGTTGTTCGCAAGCCCAAGATACCCGACGCCGAAGTCTTTTGCCAGATCGGCCATCGCGGAACGGTTTCCGTCGTCGCAGATGAACACATGCACCTTGCTCTTGTCCGGATAGTCCATGTGGGTAATCGCGTTCACGGTTTTATAGACCAACTCAACCGGCTCGTTGTGGGTTGCGATCAGCACGTCCACATCCGGATACCAGGCGGGCGGAATCTTTGGCAGTTTGAGCTCCATTTTGCTCACGTGGCTCTTACCCCAGTAGAGCTCGTAGGTGCCCAGCGCGGAGGTGATTTCGCTGCCGAGCAGCAGAATGCCAAAGATGATGCTGATGGCGTCGTTCTTCCAGGGCAGCGTGAACACCGCGCGCCATGTTAAATAGATGATGGAGGTGATGGTTGCCAGCAGAAACATTGTGTTCTGAAATTTCCGGTTTTCAAATGGATTTTTCATCATCCTTCTCCCGCCTGGCAGCACGCTGCCGGTTCGTTCCTGCGTGTGTTGCGTCGGATACCGCTCAATAGAAAAGTTGCAATGTAACAATTTTTGCGGGCGGTCTTTCGTTTTCTGAAAAGTTGAAAAGACATCTTGTTTCTTTTTCGATCCGAAAATCCATTAAGAAGGTTGTACGAAAACTGATGGTCCTAGTCAATATTATTGTAGATTTTCTTTGAATCGGTGTCAATGTCGCCTTTTCTGCGGCGTCTTTTAACGTGTATTGCCTCTTGGTGCAGACATTGCAATGTAAGAATTCTCAGGAGTTGTATGATGCGCATCAAAATCACACTGTTTTTTATTCCAGATTGACACCGATGTAATATCGATATATCCTTCAAATGGGATTTGTCCGTATCGGTTCCTGTACGTGGCAAACATTCCGAAAGGCAAGGGCTGGAGAGCAGCTTTCCGTCATACGGTGCGTTGGTACCTCGCCATACACGATCTTGCCACCTCTGGAGAAGTGAGAGAACATGACAAAACACGATTCGGATTCCACATCAGATATTCTGGAAAACCCGTCGGATGCGGTTACAACGCAACTCTGGCAAATGGATGATGCGGTTCATTACGGGCGCATGAACGCAGCACACGCAGTTTTCTTAGGCAAAAACCGCACGGATGCCGAGCACGCCTCCGTTTACGATCTGTTTCCCGACGAGGAGGCGGAAGCCCTGGTCACGCAAAACCAGCTCGTCTTTACATCAAAGAATCCTTCCATTCAGGACATGTGGCTGCATAATGCAGACCGGGAGAAGCGCTTGCTTCGCGTAGTCCGAACGCCAATTCTCTCTACGGACGGAGAGGTTTCGTATTTATCCTGTTCCGCCGAGGACCGAACAGACGCGCAAGCGACGGAAGCAGGTCAGCTTCCCGATTGGAATGAACTATCCGAAGAAATCGTTCAGAGCAAGGTACGACAGCTGGCGGACGCTCTCTGGGGCACCATCACCGCGCTCGTCTGCCTCGCCGAATCGCGGGACGACAACACCGGCGGGCACCTCAGGCGCATCAGCGAAACCTGTCGCGTCGTCGCGACCGCGCTCTCGCTCAACAGCGTATACAGCGGGCAGCTCACCCGCGAATACATCATCAACCTCCAGCAAGCCTGCCTGCTGCACGACATCGGCAAGGTCGGCATTCCGGACAGCATTCTGCTCAAGCGCGGAAAGCTCACGGCGGAGGAGTTCGACGAAATGAAAAAGCACACGACGATTGGCGCACAGACGCTGGAGTCCGCCTATCAGCACTACCAGATGAGCGAGCTGATCAAGATGGGCATGGACATTGCGCTTTCCCATCACGAGCGCTGGGACGGACTGGGCTACCCAAACGGGCTAAAGGGGAACGAGATTCCGCTTTCGGCGCAGATTGTCGCCATTGCCGACGTGTACGACGCGCTGCGCTCCACGCGCTGCTACAAAACCGCCTCAAACCACGCGGACAGCCTCGCCGAAATCCGCAAGGACATTGGCCACCGGTTTAACCCCGTGATTGCCAAGGCGTTTTTGCGCTACGAGCGCGAGATTGAGCAGATCTATCAGGGTTATGATCTATAACACATTGAACTGGATATCCGCCTTCTTTGGCCATTGTTTGTGCAGTGGCTTTTTCTTGTCCAACCAAAATTCGATTCTTCAGTTGCTAACTTGTAAAAACAAGCAATTTTAGCAGGAATTCCGCAAAATAAGACGAATTTTACTATATATCAAGATGTTATACACTTATTGTTAGTTTACAATTCCACCGCAGGACAAATGAACTATGGAGGAATGCGAATGAAACACGTTATCCTCGCCATCCTTGCCGGATTGTGCTGCCTTGTTCTGATCGCCTGCGCGGCGCCGCCTCCCGTGGCCGCCACGCCGGAGCCGACCGCTACGCCGGTAATAACCGCTGCCCCGACCGCAGCGCCAACCCCCGGTCCAACCCCCGTTTACGAAACCTACGCCGCGGCGAAGGAACTGGCGGTGCTAGGTCTCGAACAGCGGCTCAACGACAGCCGTAATCAGGTGTACGTCTACAAAGATTTTGGGCTGACAGATAACAACTTTACGCAAAAGGCCAAGATTTGGGGAAAGAACGCCAGCCTCGTCAAGGATCTGGACGAGAACTGGCAGACCAATCCGTATTCCGGCAGCAGCTGCATCCGTTGTGAGATTACCACCAAGGGCAACGACTGGGGCGGTTGGATGTTTCTCAACGGATATCTGCCGAAGGGCGAAACGAAGCCAAGGCTCAACACCGGCGACCAGCCGAACGCCGGAATGGATCTCACCGGCGCAACCGAGCTTCGCTTCTACGCCCGCGGGGAACAGGGCGGCGAAGCGATAGAGTTCTTCACGTGCGGATTTGGCTACGACGGGGAGACCGGCGAACAGGTTGAGAAGAATCCGGACAGTGAAGACAAGCATTCTAGGAATACTATGCTTAGCACTGAGTGGAAAGAATACTCCATCCCCCTCGATTATGCCGACTTGAGCCTGATTCAAAACGGCTTTGGGTTCGTTTGCAGCGGCAACGATTCCGGCGATGCGGACAACATCTTCTACCTCGACGACATCCAGTTTGTCGGCAACATTGCCTCCGCCGAGCAGGCGCCCGTTCTCTTGCGCTCCTACGACACGGATAACCAGTACATTCAAAACGCCGCGTTCTCCTATGACAACGCACTGGTTTTAATGGCGCTTCTGTCCGACGGAAACGTCAAGGCGGCGGGCGACATTGCGGATGCGTTTGTTTACGCGGTGCAACACGACCGTCAGGGCATATCCCGCGTTCGAAATGCCTACGCGGCGGGCAACATTGTCGCATTGCCCGGTTGGGAGAGCGGCGCGCGCTTGCCTGGCTGGTATGAATTTGACGACAAGGGCAAAGGCACCTGGTATGAGGATCAGTATCAGGTCGGCAGCAACGTCGGCAACTCCTCGTATGTCGCGCTCGCGCTGCTGCAATACTACCGCGTCGTGCCGGACGATGTCTACCGCGACACCGCGCAGGTGCTGATGGATTGGGTCATCGACAACTGCTCGGATGGCGGGGATGGCTTTACCGGCGGCTTTGACGGCTGGGCGGAGGGCAAGAAACCCGTTGTGACCAAGTTCACCTATAAGTCCATTGAGCACAACATAGACGCCTACGCCGCGTTTACGCAGCTCTACGCGCTCACCGGCGAACCGCGTTATCAGGAAGCCGCAGAAAGCGCGCTGCGTTTGATTCAGTCCATGTACGATCCGGCCGAGCAGGTGTTTTACACCGGAACCACGGACGACGGCGTGACCCCGAGCAAGGACAACATCGTGTTGGACGCGCAGGTCTGGTCGGCAATGGCGCTCGGCGATCAATTTGAGCCGTATGAAGGCGCCCTCTCGCGTGTCGCAGCCATGCGCATCATTAGCGGCGGATACCCCTTCTGCCAGAGCAACACAAACGGCGGCTGGTGGGCGGAGGGCACGGCTTATACCGCACTGATGCTCCGCCAGCGCGGGGAAGACGGAGTAGCAATCGAAGCGTTGAACGCGCTGCTTGACATCCAGCTGGAAAACGGCCTGTTCCCCGCCGCAACGGTGGATAACCTCAGCACGGGGTTTAACCTCTTTACGGGCGACCCGTGGGAATACGGCACCGCGCCGCACATTGCGCCGACCGCATGGTTCATCCTCGCGGTGAACAACTTTAATCCGTACTCCTTCGAATAAGCCAAACCGTACGCAAGAACGTTAGTACCAAAAAGCCCCTCTGGAAAGAAGAGGGGCTTTTGTACGCGAACTTTTCAGGCTTGCTTGGATAGAATCGCGCGAGCGACCAGAAACAGAATCGCGAGCCAGAACAGCACGATGGGAATGGCATAGTACCAGCGCTTGGGTTTTCCGTCTTTCCAGAGCCCTTCCGTCTCCGCGCGGCAGGAAGCAAGCACCTCCGCCGGAATGAGCCGAATGGTCAGCGCGACCAGCGCGGGCAGGAGAATCAGGTCGTCGAGGTACCCCAGCACGGGAATGAAGTCTGGAATCAGGTCAATCGGCGAGAGCGCGTAGCCAATCGTCAGCGCCGCGAGGGCTTTTGCCGTCCACGGCGTTTCCTTTCGCTTGAGCGCGAGAAACACGGCGGGCAGGTCGGTCTTGAGCTGTTTGGCGCGCGCTTTGAGGTCCATCTCTGCGGTATCCTTCCGTAGATCGTTTTCTTCAGTATACCACTTCGCCGCGACAAACAAAAAAGGCCCGAAGGCCTTTTCTGATTTGTATCTCTTTATGCCTGCGCTTCGGCGGGCGTTTCTTCCAACACAACGGCAGGCTGCTCCACCGTGTGATTCTTTTTCCAAACCACGACGGCAAGAACGATCAACAGCGCCGCGAGAACGATCACAATACCTTCCAAAATCCAAACGTTCAAGCCCAGGCCGTTGAGCACGACCGCCGCCATATCCACGACGAGATGCAGCAGAATTGCGAGCGGGAACAGCCAGAAACGCTTGTTGTTCTTCGCCGCAAACCAGACGAGTACGGAGAGCGAAACATGCAGCGCCACCGCCGACATGCGCTCCACCGCGCCGACCAGGAACATCCAGAACGGCATGGCGGCCAGCTGCTGCGCGGCGCTGGCCGTGCCGAAGACGGACGGAACACCGGCGTTGGACTGCAGCGAGAAGATGAGGTTGATGATCATCGACACGCTCAACACGATGACTGCTTCGATACCGCCGTGGCCCGCGCCATACATAAGAGCGTTCGCGTCGTTTCCGCGCTTTTTGCGAAGAACGGTCTTGAACGCAACGTATCTGCCCGTCTCTTCAAACAGACCGGCAAAGAATCCACCAACGAGGCCGAGCAGCCAGATGTTTCCCATGATAGACTGGAAAAACGCCGTCTTCATGAGGAATACATAGGCCGTCCGCTCCAGAGCGTAGACAAAGAGCACAAAGGTGATGCAGCCTACCCAGAACGGCAGGTGGTTTGCCTTGCTCTTCTTGCGGAAGATGATGTACAGCACGACCGGAATGGCGATGCCGATCAGCGCCGAGATCGCCATAGAAACGATCGATAGCATTGGAATAGTCGATTGCATGGAATGTTTCCTCCCCCTAAACACCGGATAATGGTTTGTTATTCGCTTTTTCCGTAGGTTTCAACGCACCAGCCCTTGGTGCCGCACTTTGTGCAGGTCAAGAGCCGCGTCTTCGGCGTGTGGTTTGCCCAGAACATTTCCTTAAACACCGGACGGAACCGCTCGCCGCATTCGGAACAAATGTATAGCGTGTTCTTATAATACATCCGTGTCAGCAAAATGCCAACAGCGATTACGAACGGCCAGCACGCGGCAAACGGCCACCAGATGCCCGTCGTGATCCAAAGGATGATACCCGCCCACTGCACGCCGCTCATCAGCATAGCCAGTAGCAGCATGGTAAGATGCAGCTTGTTGAGTTTCTTCTTTTCTTCCATCATGCGATCCATGTCCGCAATGGATTCAATTGAGAGAATCGCCCCGGTGCGAATGGACTCGCGAACGGTCTCCACCGCGCGTTTCTGCCGCTCCAGCGCGCCCTGCTCGTCCGCAATGCGCCTCTCCTGCTCTTCCAGCAACAGCAGCAGTACCTTTTCCGGATGCTCGCTTGCGAGAACCCCCGCGATGGCGTCCAGCGAGAGCCCCATCGTCTTGAGCGCACAGATCATTCGCATCTTACGCAGGTCGCCCTCCGCGTAGAGCCGCCGCCCGCCTTCGCTCAAATCCGAAGGATGCAGTAAGCCCCGCGCGTCGTAGAACTGCACCGTACGAACGGTAACGCCGCAGAGCCGGGCGAGTTCTCCCGTTGAGTAATCGGACATGGTTTTTCACCTCCTGAAGCGAAGTGTAGCGCATGACGTTACGTCACGAGCAAGGGGTTACGTAGGGGGATTTTTTGGAAAACCTGAGTTTTCAGAAATCTTCGCGGTTACGTATCATCCGAAAACAAAACTTGCAGGAACCTGTCCTTGTTCTGAATAAATGAACTTGTTATCTTATATGCCTCAGTCTCTTCGTAAAGAATCGTGCCAATTGGCAGGTCACTGAATTCAAAGATCCGAGCATCCGGATAGGCCAACAACATCGGTGAATGCGTGGCTATGATCAATTGCGAGCCGTTCTGCACAAGACGATGCATAATCGACAGCAGCGCCAGTTGTCGGGAGCTCGATAACGCCGCTTCCGGCTCGTCCAAAATATACAAGCCGTTTCCCCGAAAGCGATTGAGCGCCAGTGCAATAAAGCTTTCCCCGTGCGATTGCTGGTGCAGCGATTTCCCTCCATAGCTTTGGAACAGACTATTTGTGTGGCCGTCAAGACGTTCAATCTCCGACGCAACGTTATAAAAGCTTTCGGCTCGAAGAAAAAATCCGTCACTCGGACGCTTCGCCCCTTTAATCAAGCGAATGCTTTTCCATAAAGAAGAATGTGTTTCTACAGAAGAGAATGCGAAATTTTTCGATCCGCCTTCCGGGTTAAATCCATAAGCCACAGCAATTGCTTCAAGCAGGGTTGATTTCCCCGTTCCGTTCTCTCCAACAAAAAAGGTGATTGGTTTATCGAGACTCATACGCGAGAAACTTGAGATCGCGGGTATTTGCCAGGTATACTCGTCGGTTCTGTTCTCCGGTATAATATCGACCGCTTGGATAAACACGCGAACTCCCCCAATGCAGATATAATTCTATTCTCGAAGTATTTTATTGTATCTGTAATCTGTTTTGATTCCAACCATCTGTGAAGGAATTCCGTACTACTATATCATATGAGCAATCCAACGAGACGCGCGCTGGGATTTTTCGTTGTGCTGTCCTCAATTGAAATCATTCAATTTATCCCCCGTAAATCTCCGTTCGCCCGCTGATGGTCTCCGCAATCGAATCCGCAATCACCCGTTTTGCGGCGGCGGCGTCCTTGCGCGCGACGCACTCGAGCAGCTCGTCGTTGCGCTTTTTTAGGATGCCGACCCCGTTTCGCGAGACATAGCGTTTCCAGAGTTCCTTAATCGGCGTTTGAAACGAACAGAAGAACAGCGGCAACAGCGTGTTGCCGGAGAACCCGCTGAGCATGTGGTCGAATTCGAAGATCAGCTCCGCGGCATCTTCCGGCTCCTTTGCGCGGGCAAACGCCTCGCTCTGTTCGTGGAGCTGGCGCAGTTGCTCCGGCGTGATCAGCGGAATCGCGCTCTCCAGCGCAAACGCCATCAGCACCCCGCGCATCTCGAGAATCGAGCGGATCTCCTCGCGCGGGAGCCGCCCGCCGTTGTAACTCATAATGGAAACAAGGATATCCAGCGTGCCGTTTCGGTGAAAGTCCGCAACCACCGTACCCTGCCGTGGCGACGTTTCGAGAAAACCCTTTCGCGCCATCTCGGCGAGGCCGTCGTTGACGACCGAACGCGAAATCTGCATTCGCTGCGCGAGCTCGCGTTCCGGCGGAAGCTTCTGGCCGATCTTGAGTTCGCCGGAGAGAATCATCGACTCCAGCTCCTGCACAAACAGTTCCTTGAGCGTTGGCGCGGTCAGTTTTTTGAACATGGGTTCCCCTCCCGATTCTGCGGCTGTTATGGTACAATTCGAAGGAACCGTTGCTGAATTTCTATTCCGCAACATCGAACAACGGTTCTGGTCCTTGGTTGAACCACAGATTCTCTACCATTCTATCATGCAAAAAGAATATATTCCAGCCCGAAATAAGGCTTTTTCTTCGGGAATCTTGACCCGCGCGCTATTCAGTGTTATTGTATCGATATGTGGTTGAACCAGATTTGACAACTGCGCATCTCGTTAGTTGCGCCCGCATGGGCGATCTGAATGGATATGGAGGGTTTTTCAATGTACAAAGTTTACGAAATCAAGCAGCGCGTGTTTGAAAGCAACGACAAACTCGCGGACGCGCTCCGCGCCGACCTCAAGCGGGAAAAAACCTTCCTGCTGAACCTGATGTCCAGCCCCGGCGCGGGCAAGACAACGACGCTCAAGCGCACGATTGAGGCGCTCAAGGACGAGTTTAAGATCGGCGTTATGGAGGCGGACATCGACTCCGAGGTGGACGCGGCGGCAATTGCCGATACCGGCGTGCGCGCGATTCAGCTGCACACCGGCGGCATGTGCCACCTCGACGCGGACATGACGCGGCAGGGCATTGACGAGTTCAACGCGATGGATCTCGACCTCGTGATCCTCGAAAACGTCGGCAACCTCGTTTGCCCCGCGGAGTTCGACACGGGAGCGGTGAAGAACGCGATGATCCTCTCCGTTCCGGAGGGGGACGACAAGCCGCTGAAGTACCCGCTGATGTTCTCCATCTGCGACGTGCTGCTCATCAACAAGATCGACGTGCTGCCGTATTTCGACTTCAACATGGACGCGGTGGTCGAGCGCGCGAAAAAGATTAACCCGAACATTCAGGTGCTGCCCATCTGCGCGCGCACCGGCGAAGGCGTAGACGCCTGGACCAACTGGCTGCGCAGTCAGGTGTCCGCCTGGCAAAAAGACTAAGAACCGCCGACTTCGAAAAAGGAGAGAAACAAATGGAACAGCTCACCAAGATGACCTTCCCCGAGGGATACGTCTGCCAGCACCGCGAGAACATCATGGCACTCGCCAACATGATTGGCCGCAAGAAGCCCGGCCTCAAGGCGGGCGACAAGGGCGGCTATAACTGGGACGATCCGGAGTATGTCATCCTCGAAGCGGGCGTGACGGACGAAATGTGCGAAGTCGGCCTCATGCTGGGTTCCTATGTGAAAAAGAGCGCGGCCGAGGTTGCCGCCCTCGTTGGAAAGCCGGAGGACTACTGCCACGAGCAGCTCATGAAGCTCGCCGTCTACGGTGCGTGCTTTGTCAACTGCATCAACGGCGTGGATCAGTTCTGGACGGAAACCTGGATTCCCGGCACGATGGAGATGATCGTCAACAACCTCGACACCGTAAAGCAATACCCCATCGTCGGCTACGCCATGGAGGCATACGGGCGCGTCCGCGGGCCGATGAGCTCCGGCTCGTTCCCCGTCGGCGTGGGTCTCATGCGCGTCATCCCGATTCAGAGCGCCATCGACGGCGAGAGCCGCAAGGCGAGCTACGAAGAGATTTCCACCTATCTGGAGGAAAACGATATCTTCACCGTCTCCCCCTGCTCCTGCCGCACGGACCGCGAGGTCATGGGCGAGGGCTGCGGACACCTGAAGGAGGACATGTGCATTCAGATGGGCCACGCGGCGGAATACTACATCCGCACCGGCAGAGGCCGACAGATCACGCGCGAGGAAGCCTACGAAATCCTCAAACGCGCGGAAGAAAACGGCCTGATGCACGAAATTCCGAATACGGACGGCTCCGGCAAGACGCACGCCATCTGCAACTGCTGCGGCTGCGGCTGCCTCTCGCTGCGCACGGCGGCTATGTTCAAAAACGTCGACATGGTGCGCTCAAACTATGTTTCCGAGGTGGACGCGGAGAAGTGCGTCGCCTGCGGGCAATGCGTCGAAAACTGCCCGGTCAATGCGCTGAAGCTGGGCCAGAAGCTCTGCTCGAAAACCGACGTGGTCAAGGACATCACGACCGTGATTACCCCACGGGACGAGGACTGGACGCAGGACAAATGGAACGCGGAGTACCGCTTCAACCGCGAGGACGTGGTCGACAGCGGCACCTCGCCCTGCAAGACCAACTGCCCCGCGCACATCGGCATTCAGGGTTACGTCAAGCTCGCGTCGCAGGGAAAATACCGCGAGGCGCTGGAGCTCATTAAGCTCGAAAACCCGCTGCCCGCCGTCTGCGGACGAATCTGCAACCGCCGCTGCGAGCAGGCCTGCATGCGCGGCGAAATCGACTCCCCCATCGCAATTGACGAAATCAAGAAGTTCATCGCCGCGCAGGAGCTGACCGCGAGCGGTCGGTTCGTGCCGAAGAAGCACCACGATTATTCGAACATCAAGGTCGCCGTCGTCGGCTCCGGCCCGGCGGGCTTGAGCTGCGCCTATTACCTCGCGCTGGACGGCTACAGCGTTACCGTGTTCGAAAAGGAGCAGCAGCTCGGCGGCATGCTGACCCTCGGCGTGCCCGCTTTCCGGCTCGAAAAGGACGTCATCGACGCAGAGATCGCGATCATCCGCGAGCTCGGCGTGGAGTTCAAAACCGGCGTTGAGGTTGGCAAGGACGTTTCGCTCGACGCTCTGCGCAAGCAGGGCTACGCCGCGTTCTACGTCGCCATTGGCGCGCAGGGCGGTCGCGCGCTCGGCGTGGAAGGCGAGGATGCAAAGGGCGTCGTCTCCGGCATCGAGTTCCTGCGCCGCGTCAATGCGGGCGAAAACGCAAAGCTCTCCGGCAAGACCGTCGTCATCGGCGGCGGCAACGTCGCGGTAGACGTCGCACGCACCGC
>DAIRTE010000038.1:0-3540 GCA_036804025.1 Clostridia bacterium
GCTTCGAAGGCGACGAGAACGCCCCGCAGGACACCGTTGCGCACGACTGCTGGGTGAGCCAGGGTGTCGACCCGAGCCACATCGTCTACCTGCCGAAGAAGAACAACTGGTGGGGCCCCGCTGGTCAGACCGGACCCTGCGGTCCCGATACGGAGATCTTTTACGACACGGGCAAAGCGCCCTGCGGACCGGATTGCAAGGCTGGCTGCGACTGCGGCAAGTACCTCGAAATCTGGAACAACGTGTTCATGGAATACAACAAGACCGCCGAAGGCAAGTTTGAACCGCTCGCGCAGAAGAACGTCGACACCGGCATGGGCCTCGACCGCACAGTCGCAACCCTGCAAGGCGTTAAGAGCGTTTACGATACGGACGCATTTGCGGGCATCATCGCAACCATCGCGGAGCTCTCCGGCAAACATTATGGCGAGAGCGAAGAGGTCACGCGGATGTTCCGCATCATTGCGGATCACATGCGTTGCGCAACGTTCATGCTCGGCGACCAGCGCGGCATTACGCCAAGCAACGTCGACCAGGGCTACATCCTCCGCCGCCTGATCCGCCGCGCCATTCGCTTTGCGATGCAGCTTGGCATTCCGGACGGCAGCCTGACTAAGATTTCCGAAGCGGTCATCGCACAGTATGGCGACTTCTACCGCGAACTCAAAACGAACGAAGCAAAGATTCTGGACGAGCTTACGAAGGAAGAACAGCGCTTTGAGCACGCGCTCAAGAAGGGCATTCGCGAGTTCGAGCGGCTCGTCAGCTCGCTCGAAGGCAGCGTCATCGACGGCGTCAGCGCGTTCCACCTGTATGATACGTTCGGTTTCCCAATCGAACTGACGCAGGAACTCGCGGCCGAGCGCGGACTCAAGGTCGATGAAGCCGGGTTCGACGAAGCGTTTAAAGCGCATCAGGAGCTATCGCATGCGGGCGCGGAGCAGCGCTTCCAGGGCGGTCTGGCCGATCACACGGAAGAAACCGCGCGTCTGCACACCGCAACGCACCTGTTGCAAGCCGGTTTGCGCAAGGTTCTTGGCAGCGACGAGGTCGCGCAAAAGGGCAGCAACATCACCGCCGAGCGCCTGCGCTTCGACTTCAGCTTCCCGCGCAAGGTTACGCCGGAAGAACTGGCGGAGGTGGAAGCCTTCGTCAACGAAGCCATCGCCAACGACGTCGAAATCATTTGCGAAGAAATGACCGTGGACGAAGCCAAGGAAGGCGGCGCCATCGGACTGTTTGAAAACAAGTACGGCTCTAAGGTCAAGGTGTATACCGTCCCCGGCTACAGCAAGGAAATCTGCGGCGGGCCGCACGCGGCGCACACGGGCGAGCTTGGCCGTTTCGAAATCAAAAAGGAGGAAGCGTCGAGCTCCGGCGTCCGGCGCATCAAAGCGGTATTGATCCATGAGTGATTGGTACGTTTACGATTGGGATTTACAAGGTTTGCCCGCGCAGTTCCACGTAGACTTAAAATACGTGGAAGAGTTTGACACGCTCGGCGATTTTACCACGCTGCTGTACGTGTCCTGCTACCCGAAGAAGGATACCGCGAGCGCGTTCACCGCGCGGGAATTGCGCGCGCTGGACGGCGTGAGCAAGGAGTGCCTCCGCATTCTTGGCACGCAGTGCGCGTTTGTCGGTTATATCGACATCGCCGCGCAGCGCCGCTATTACTTCTATACGTCGGACGTGCGGCTTCTCGTTCCGCTGATGGCGTACTGTTCGGAGGAACCCGACTTCCGTCTGGAGTGCTTCAAAGCGGAGGAACCCAATCGCCAAACCTACTATCGCCTGCTCGTGCCGGACGCGGCAAAGCGCCAATCCGTCGACAACGAAACCTATATCGCCTCCCTCCGCGCGCGTGGGGACGACAGCGGCGCGTTCCGCCGTGTCAATCTGCACTTCTACTTTCCGAGCGCAAACGGACGCTCCCTGTTTCGCGAGAACGCGAAGGCCATGGGGTTTGCCATCGGCGAAACGGACTATATTCCCGAGCGCGACCCATCGTACTACATCGTGTTGCATTCGATCAGTCCGTTGGAGATCGCAACGATTACCGAACTGACCACGAAGGCAATCTATGCCGCGGAAACCTATGGCGGCGTGCTGGAGCACTTCGATTCCGCGTTTGTTCCAAAGCGCGGCCTGTTCGGTTGATTCTTAGACACACTAAAAAGCTGGCGTTTCGCCAGCTTTTTTTTGTTTCAATCCTTCATTTTCCTACGCAGAACCGCTCAAAGATTCGTTCGAGTACGGTTGCGTCCACATCCGTTCCCGTGATGGAACCGAGAAAGTGCAGCGCGTTTCGAATGTCCGTCGCCGCGCAATCAAACTCCTCCGCCTTCGCCGCGTCCAACAGCGCGAGCAGTGCCTGCTCCAGCGCACGGATGTGCCGCTCGTTCGTGATGTACGTGCCGTCCGCGCGTTCCGGCGCAGCGATGCGGGCAATCGCTTCTTTGAGCTCCGCAAGTCCTGCTCCCGTGCTCGCGCTGATGCGAACCGCCTCTCCTGCATATTCACAGCGCTCCGGCAGGTCGTTTTTGTTTAGAATGACGATTCGGTTCGAACCCTCGGTTTCCTCCAGCAGCGCGAGGTCTTCCGCGTCGAGCGGCTCGCTCGCCTCCAGCACGAGGCAGACGACGTCCGCGCTCTTCAGCGCGGCGCGCGCGCGGTCAATGCCGATGCGCTCCGCCTCGTTGTCCGCCTCGCGAATGCCCGCCGTGTCGATCAGGCGAACGGGGATTCCGTTGAGGCTGTATTTTTCGTCGATCACATCGCGCGTCGTGCCGGCGCAGGCGGTCACAATCGCGCGATCGCTGCCGAGCAGCGCGTTCATCAACGACGATTTCCCTACGTTCGGCCGCCCCACAATCGCTACGCGAAGGCCGTCCCGCAGCACCCGTCCGCGGCGCGATTCGTGCACGAGCGTGTTAATACGCGCAATTGCTTCGCTCAACGATTGGGGCAGATGGATCGTCGCGTCCTCCTCCGCCTCGTCCGGGTAGTCAATCGCCGCGTCAATCCCGCTCAGAGCGTCCAATAGCAGCGATTCGAGTGACCCGATTTCGCGCTTGACGCTGCCCTGCAATTGCAGCAGCGCCGCCTTGAGGCTCTGCTCCGCGTCCGCCTGAATCACGTCCATGACCGCTTCCGCTTCGGAAAGATCCATTTTTCCGTTCAGGAACGCGCGCTTCGTGAATTCACCCGCTTCCGCCGGACGAAACCCCAGCGAGCCCAGCGCGCCCAACGACCGCTGTACGGTCTGCATGCCGCCGTGTACGTGCAGCTCGACCATGTCCTCGCCGGTGTAACTCCGCGGCGCGGGAAAGAACACCGCCATGCAGTCGTCCAGCACCTCATCGTTTTGCAGCAGCAGAGCGTGGATCAGCTCACGTGGGTGTTCAGTCGGGTCTTGGCTGAGTCGTTCTCGAACGCGCACCGCCTCTTCGCCGGAGACGCGCAAAATCGCGATTGCTCCGCCGATTGCGGTGCTTGGCGCGTAAATCGTATCTTCCATAGGTTCCTCTGGATGGTTCA
>DAIRTE010000038.1:3640-21349 GCA_036804025.1 Clostridia bacterium
ATTGCGGTGCTTGGCGCGTAAATCGTATCTTCCATAGGTTCCTCTGGATGGTTCATGTTCTTTGTTTTTGTATAAGTTCAAGAGTGCCCAAAATAAGAGGGAGCCGCCGCAATAACTCGCGGCGGCTCTCCTGGTTTCGTTACTTCGATGGGGCAATGACGACGTGGCGGTTCGGTTCCTCGCCCTCGCTGTGCGTGGTGACGCCGGAGAACCCCTGCAGCGCGCTGTGGAGGATGCGCCGCTCGTACGGATTCATGGGCTCCATCGCGACGGGACGTCCCGTCTGGCGGACGCGGACGGCGTTCTTGCGCGCGAGACGCTTGAGCGTCTCCTCGCGGCGGGAACGATATCCTTCCGTATCCAGCGTGACGCGGAGGTACCCTTCTTCCTTGCGGTTCTTGTTTGCCACCAGCGAAACAAGATACTGCATGGCGTCCAGCGTTTCGCCACGGCGGCCAATCAACAGTCCCATGGTCTCTGCATCGATGCAGAGACGAAGGCCATTGTCCGTGTTTGCGGCCAGAACCGGCGCAGGGGTGTTCATCTTCGCGAGCAGGTCTGCAAGGAACACCGCGCAGGGCGTTTCCTTCGCCAGCTCTTCGCTGTAGTCATAGTGCTCTTCCGGTACGGGAGCCGCTTCGTGGTCACGCGGGTAGTCCGCGCGCGGGCCTCTCGGCGCGCCGCCGGGCGCCGCGCTGCGGGGTGCGTGATCCGGACGCGGTCCGCGATCCGAGTCCCGGCGTTCCGGGCGGGCGTCGCGTCCGCGCGGCGCTTGATCTCTACGCTGGAAGCTCGCTTCCTTCTCCTTGCGGTAGACCTGCTCCATCTCCATGACGAGCGGTACTTCACGCTCGGTGAGCCGAACGACAGCCATCTTCGCGCCAATGCCGAAGAGCCCCTTCGTTTCGGACTGAATGGTTTCAATCTCAACCTCGTCAATGGTAACGCCCATCTCGGTGAGACCGACAAAGATTGCTTCGTCTACGCTATGGCCGGAAAATTCCTGGCTTCTCATTCTTCCTTCGCCTCCCCGGACAGCGCCCGCTGCTTGGCAAACGAGCGGTTAATCAAGAGCGATGTGCCGAGTGAGAAGATGTTGCTGAACGTCCAGTACACGGCGAAGCTCGCGTTGTACTGCAAGCAGAAGACGAACGACATGACTGGCATGAGCCACATCATGATCTTGTTCGTGTTGCCAGTTGCGGCGTTGTTCTGCGGCTGCTGCTTCTGCATGATCCAGGTGGACAGATATGTCGTTCCGCCCGCGAGAATCGGGAAGATGAACCAGCCGTTGTTGAGTCCCTTGTAAAGGTCCGCGCAGGGCGCCATCAACGCCGTATAGCGCGCGGCCAGCTCGTCCGTCATGGTGGCCAGCGTGTAGCCGCTGCCGCTCTTGACGAAGAAGCCGAGGTCAACGAATTTCTGCAGCGCTTCCGGATGCTCCGTAAAGTACAGCAGCTTCGGCAGCGTTGCGTTTGCTTTGCCAAAGAATTCGGTCGCGGTTGCGATGACCGGCGAGAAGCCGTTGTCCGGCATCCAGAGGTTGTTGACCCAGAAGAACTTAAAGCTCTGGAACATCTGAACGCCCTGATCCGCGTTGTCCTGCATGGTGAGGATCAGTCGAACCATCATCTCGTTGCCCCATTGACGGAACGCCGCGATGAAGATGAAGAACAGCGGCATCGTAATGAGCATTGGCAGACAGCCGCCAAACATGCTCACGCCGTTTTCGCGCATGAACTTCTGCTGTTCCGCGTTCATACGCTGCGGGTCTTTTTCGTATTTCTTGCGAATCTTGTCGAGTTGCGGTTGAACCGCCGCCATCTTCATAGAAGACTTTCTGGAACGGATATCGCCGAATACCGTCAGCGCGCGGATGATGAGCGTGGAGATGATGATGGTGAGCACGATGCTCTCATTGGTCAGGGCTTCGTAAAGCCAGCGCATTCCGAGGAATGCCCATTGGGTTAAGAAGAAATCGCCTTGCAAGGGGGGTACCCTCCTCTCGTATGTAGAAACGCGGAATCCGCGCTCTGTTCTCAAACTGAAATCTACAAAAAGAATGTGTAAGGAGTGTTCAACGCGTTATTTGACCGGATCGTAGCCGCCTTTGCCGAACGGGTTGCAGCGCAGAATGCGCCAGATTGCCATTGCGCCGCCTTTGAATACGCCATACTTCGAAATGGCCTCAATCGCATACTGCGAACAGGTCGGCTGAAATCGGCAACTCGGTGGAATCAGCGGAGATATGTATTTTTGATAACCTCGAATCAGGGCTACAAAGAACCGCTTCATGCGTCCTCTTTTTCCGTACGATAGAGCCCCGCGCGTTGCAGCTGCGCGCGCATTCCTTCACGAATCGTGAGAAACGGCGCATCTACAATGACGTCCCGCGCGATGAAAATCAGGTTGAAACCGTCCTTGATCATCGGTATCAGCGGGGTAACCGCCTCGCGCATGCGGCGCTTCACGCGGTTTCTTGCGACGGCATTGCCAATCTTCTTGCTCACGGAGAACCCGATTTTCGATGAACCGCCGCGGTTTTTCGCATAGACCAGGGAGAGCAGTCTGCCGCCGCAGGATTTCCCAGCGCGGTAGGTGTATCGAAATTCCTTCTTCCTCCGCAATGAGTCACTGTGCTTCACAACTTTGCTTCCTTTTGGCTGCGTTCGAACGTTTCCGTTCGGGGTCTGCGCCCCAATGGGGGCGAAAATGACTTCTTTCCAAATACAAACATGCGGCAAGCAAATGCCCGCCGCAAGCGCTTGTGCGTTCGTTTCCGGTTTGAATCAAACGACTTTCGTTACGCGCTGAGAACTTTGCGGCCTTTTGCGCGCCGACGCTTGATCACATTGCGGCCGTCCGCGGTCTTCATGCGTTTGCGGAATCCGTGCACCTTACTACGTTGACGCTTCTTGGGTTGAAAGGTTCTTACCACCCGAATACACCTCGCTTCGTATAATGTCCTACGGGCGTTGCCCGCGATACTCGCACACACGGGCATTTGCCCGCATGATATGAACCTTATGTATTATAGAGGACGCCGGAAACTTGTGTCAAGGAGTTTCTTTGCGTCTTTCCCGCTATCCGCCGTCACTTCGGGCAATTTTCCGATGCCGGCAGCGGACGCGATTACTTGAGTTTTGCAAAAACAAGCCGTCCGGCGGAGGTTTGCAGCGCGCTCGTGACCACGAGATCCGCCGTTTCGCCTATGTGCCGCTTGCCGTTTTCAACGATGACCATCGTCCCGTCCGGCAGGTAGCCGACGCCCTGACCCGCTTCCTTGCCCTCTTTGACAATCGCGAGCGGAAGCTCCTCGCCCGGCAGCAGCACGGAGCGAATGGCGTTTGCCAGATCGTTGATGTTGAGCACGGGCATGTTCTGTACGGCGGCAACCTTGTTGAGGTTGTAGTCGTTCGTCACCAGAATGCCGCCCATATCGACTGCGAGTCGCAGCAGTTTCAGGTCGACCTCGTCCACGTCGTCGTAGTCCTTTTCGACCACGCAGACGCGCGATTCAAACTCCCGTTGGAGCGTATGGAGAATGTCGAGCCCCCTGCGCCCGCGCGCGCGCTTCATCGCGTCCGAACTGTCTGCAATGTGTCTTAATTCTTTTAGAACGAACGCGGGTACAATGATCTGCCCCTCGAGGAACCCAGTTTTGTAGATGTCGTAGATGCGTCCGTCGATGATGACGCTGGTATCGAGCAGCTTGGGACGCGCACCGTCCGCGGCGAGCCCCTTTGTAAGGTGCCCCCGCCGGGCAGACATGCCGTCTAGCAGCTCCGCGCGGCGCGTGACCCCGACGTAGCCGCCATAGTACCCGCAGACGAAGTACAGCAGCAGCGTGATAATCTCCGGCAGCACCGGAACATTGATCGTTTGAACGATCAGGCTGAGTAGGAACGCAAACAACAAACCGAGCATAATGCCCAGCACGCCGAAGAGAATATCGAGCGCGGGCATTTCGGTCAGTCTGTTCTCCAGTTTTCGAAAGAAACCGTGAATACCGTCTATGATCTTTGGAGATAAAATAAAAAAGATGATTCCAAACAAAATTCCAACGACAACATAGATGGCGGTCATCACGGCGGGAATGGTGGTATAGCGCATTACATAGTCATAACCCGGGTATTTAAACGAATACAGCACCCAGGCGACAATTCCGCATCCGACTCCTATACCGACCAAAGCAAGCAAGACTTTGAGTACCTTCCGCATGCAGTGATTGGCGTTTTCCCGTTTGTTTCAGCCCCCGACCAGGGGAAGGAATTCGCTCTCCTCCTTTCCACTCGACGCAGCCAGTTCCGCAATCAGAACCTGCCTCGCCGTTAGGTACATTTTACGCTCTCCCGCGGACAGCCCTCGTTCATGGTCCCGGTGGATCAGGCACTTCACCACATCCGCCACGTCAAAGATATCGCCCGTGCGGAGCTTGCTGAGGTTGTCCCGATAGCGCTGATTCCAGTTTTCGCTCTCGTCCGAACAGCCGTCCTCCGCCAGAAAAGAAATCACCTTTCGGCAATCCTCCGGGCAGACAAGCTTCCTTAGCCCAACCGTTTCCGCGGATGTGACAGGAACCATCGCCGTCATACGTCCCATGACAAACCGCAGCACGTAATACTGCGCGGTATCCCCCAGTACGTTCTGTTCCTGAATCGATTCCACTTCTCCGACGCCATGCATCGGGTAGCAGACCATATCTCCAATCTGAAACACCGGCGATCCTCCTTTCACATAAGCACTATTCTAAATATATCATTTTATTTCGCTTGCTGTCAACAAAAACTCGTATAATATCACACTGAAAACCGCATGTCAACACATAATTTTCAGGCGTCCGATCTGTTTTTTTGTCACCTTCGTACAGCTCTTCTGTCGTACTGCAAACCAAATCGCCTGTTCT
This sequence comes from Clostridia bacterium, assembly GCA_036804025.1. Taxonomy (GTDB): domain Bacteria; phylum Bacillota; class Clostridia; order Christensenellales; family CAG-138; genus UBA7703. The sequence goes on from DAIRTE010000038.1 coordinate 8,547, forward strand.
ATCACTTTTTGTTTTATTTATGCGGGAATCCCGTCTTGTTGCAACAAGAAAAAAGAGACGAAACCGTATTTGGATTTCGTCTCTCTTCTATCTTCTAATTTGTTTTGTGTTCTAGATCAACGTCTGCTGTTCGGCAAAGCTCATGTCGAGCAGGCGCTTGCTGACGCGCTGTTCAAACATGGTGCTCATCGGCGCGCGGTCGTGAATGATCTTGACCGCCTGCGCAAACATCGGCGCAGCGGAGATGAAGCGAATCTTGTTCGAGAGGCTCGCCGCCGGGCACTCCAGCGTGTCCGTCGAAACGAGAAACTCGATGGGGCTGGCGTCGATCTTCTTGATGCCCTCTTCCGCGAGCACGTTGTGCGACAACGCGGCGTAGACCTTCTTTGCGCCTTTGTCCATGAGCGCGTAGCTCACGTCCACCAGCGTTCCGCCGGAGATGGAGAAGTCGTCGATGACGAGGCAGGCCTTGTCCTTCACCTCGCCGATGATCTCGAGCACCTTGGCCTTCTCATCGTGGCCGTAGCGCATCTTATCGCCAATTGCGACGGGGCAGTTCAGCTCGGTTGCGTACTCCCTCGCGCGCTTGGCGGAACCCGCGTCCGGCGAAACGACCACGAGGTCCTCGTTGACGATTCCCTGACGGCGAATGTATTCGCAGAGCAGTTCCTTGGCGTAGAGATGATCCACGGGCTTTTTGAAGAAGCCCTGCACCTGCGGCGCGTGCAGATCCATCGTAATCAGGCGGTCGACGCCCGCGGCTTCGATGCAGTCTGCGCAGACGCGCGCACGGATGGAAACACGGGGTTCGTCCTTTTTATCGCCCTTGGCGTAGGAAAAATAAGGAATAATCGCGGTCACGGAGTTGGCGCTTGCGCGCTTGAATGCGTCGATCCAGAACAGCAGTTCTACGAATTCGTCGTTCGGCTGGCGGCCGATGGGCTGGACGATGTATACGTCCTTGTCTCGAATCGATTCGTTCACGCGGACAAAGATATTTCCCTCGCTGAACTTAATGGTCTCCGCATCGCCGAGCTGTGTTCCCAGATACGCGCACATCTTCTTGGCGAATGTTTTGCCAGTACTTCCGGCAAATATCTTGATAATCCCCGAACCGGTATACATTTGTTTTCTCCTTCTTCCCTCTGCGTTGCACCGATAGAATGCTGTTCGAATCCCCTCGACCACATTATAACAGACGCACCGGTAGTTCTCAACACAATATGAACGATCCTTGTTCAATTCGTTTTCGCGCTTTTACCCGTCGGCAGCACGCGAGCCGGTCGCGCTTGTAGCGCCGCGCGGCATTCGTTTAGCGCGGGATGCTCCCGCCAGGTCTGCCCGGGCACTACGCCGGGACGGTTTGCGCCGTGGTAGTCGCTGCCGCAGGTCACGAGCAGCTTCTGCTGCCGCGCAATGCTCACGAGCACATCCGCTTCGCCCTCGCTCATGGACGGGTGATATGCCTCCAGCCCCATCAGGCCGAGGCTTTTGAGCTGATCTGTCAGCGCGTGCACATCCGGATGCCCGTGCATCGGGTGCGCCCATACCGGGATTCCGCCCGCGCCACGGATGAGCGAAATCACCTCTGCCGGCGTGAAGCGCTCCACGGCAAAGTAGCCGGGGCAACCCTTGCGCAGAAATCGAATGAACGCGTCCCTCGTGCTTTCGGCAAACCCGGCCTCGACCAGAGCTATGGCAATGTTCAGCCGCGTCGCGACTTCCGTGCCCCCGTTGAGGAACGGCAAAATATCGTATCCCGCGCTTTTGAGGCGCTCCGCAATCTCGTTGTTGCGCAGGCCGCGCAGTGTTCGCGCCTGTCCGAGCGCGCGGACAAGCCCCGGCTCAAAGATATCGATGTCCAGTCCCAGAATGTGCAATTCATGCGGCCATTCGGTATCCATCTCGATGGCGGGTAACACGCGCATCCCTAGGCGTTCCCCCGCCTGCATTGCCTCTGGTACGCCGCTAACACTGTCGTGATCCGTCAGCGCCAGCAGAGTGACCCCGCACTCCTTCGCCTGCTCCACGACGCGCGCAGGCGCGTCAAACCCGTCCGAGCAGTTGCTGTGCAAATGCAGATCGAACGGGGTTTGTGATTCGGTTGTCTGTTCCGCCTGTTTCATCTGGTGTTTGTTTTTACTTTCTCTCGCCCATAAAGATGGGGCGGTCGCGCCGCCCCATTCTTACTGTTCTGGTTTCGCGTGATCCATCGCTCTGGAATTCGTTTGGTTCAGCCCTGCTCCCCAACGGGTGTGGGCGGAGCTTCGAATTCCGGCGATGTCACCGTGTCCGTTTTCTTGCGTCTGGTCTTCGGCGCGCTCTTTTTGAGTACGCTGGTTGCGTTTTCGCCCGCATAGACGGCGGCGAACTCCTCGCCGGTCATACGCTCATATTCGATGAGCACCTCCGATACGCGATCCAGAGCGGCCATATCCGAGCTGATGACCTGACGCGCCCGCTCATACTGGGACTCGAGAATGCGGCGCACCTCTTCGTCCACGGTTGCCGCGAGCGACTCGGAATAGTTGCGCTGATGCCCCCAGTCCTTGGCAATGAAGACCTCTTCCTGCCCGCCGAGGAACATTGGGCCGACCGATTCGCTCATGCCGTATTCGGTGACCATCTTATGCGCAATCTCGCTGGCACGCTGCAAGTCGTTGTACGCGCCGGTCGAAACATCCTCAAACTTGAGTTGTTCCGCAACGCGCCCGCCCATCGCCATTGCGATGCGATCCAGCAGTTTGTTTTTCGTGATGAACATCTTGTCTTCCTTGGGCAGGGACATCGTATAGCCCGCCGCCATGCCGCGTGGAACAATCGAGACCTCGTGCACAGGGTCGCAGCCTTCGAGCGCGAGCGCAACAATCGCATGCCCCGCTTCGTGATAGGCGGTAATGCGCTTGTCGATCTCGGTGATTACGCGGCTGCGTTTTTCGGGGCCCATCTGCACGCGGGTAATCGCTTCTTCCAGCTCCGTCATGCCGATTGCCTTCTTGCCGCCGCGCGCGGTGAGAATCGCCGCCTCGTTGAGCACGTTTTCCAGATCCGCGCCGGTAAAGCCGGGCGTGCGCTTTGCCAGAATGGAAAGCTGCACCTCTTTGGCCAGAGGCTTATTGCGCGCGTGTACCTTCAGGATTTCTTCGCGGCCCTTCACGTCCGGATAGTTCACGGTAATCTGTCGGTCAAAGCGGCCGGGACGCAATAGCGCCGGGTCAAGAATGTCCGGGCGGTTCGTCGCGGCAATCACGATGATGCCCTCGTTCGGGGCAAAACCGTCCATTTCGACGAGAAGCTGGTTGAGCGTTTGCTCGCGCTCGTCGTGTCCGCCGCCCATGCCCGCGCCGCGATGACGACCCACCGCGTCGATTTCGTCGATGAACACGACGGACGGGGTTGCCCGCTTGGCGGTCTGGAACAGGTCGCGCACGCGCGACGCGCCGACGCCAACAAACATTTCTACAAAATCCGAACCGGAGATCGAGAAGAACGGTACCTTCGCTTCACCCGCAACGGCCTTTGCCAGCAGGGTTTTGCCTGTGCCTGGAGGGCCAACGAGCAGAACGCCCTTCGGAATCCGCGCGCCAATCGTGTTGAACCGCGCGGGGTTTCGCATAAAGTCGACGATTTCCTTGAGCTCTTCCTTCTCTTCGTCCGCACCGGCAACGTCCGCAAACGTCACGTTCATCTTGTCCCCAACGGACATGCGCGCGCGGGATTTGCCGAAGTTCTGCATCTGCTTTCCGCCGCTCTGCGCGCGGATCATGAAATAGTAGAACACGCCAAACGCGCCAAAGATCAGAATGTAGGGCAGAATGAGCGACCAGATCGATTCCTCGACAATCTTGGACTCATAGGCAAAGCCGTAGTCCGCGCTTGAGACCTCGTCCACGCTCGTGAACTTGTCCGGATGCGCAGTGTAGACAATCGCCGCCATATCCGCGCGGAAGGTGCTCTCGGAGGGGATGACGACGTAGAACTCCGCCCGCTTGGGCAGGTCCTTCGCCTCATACTTGCTGCCGCCATAGAGGCCGTAGACCTCGCGCTGCGTCACCTGGATGGCCTGAATCATCTTTCCGTCCGTGCTGCCGCTCTCCGTGTTGCGAACCAACTGCAGAAACTCCGTATTGTAATCCAGTTCGTCCATCTTCTTGTCCGTGGGATTCAACCCGGAGACCATGTAGATGATAGCCGCAAACAGGACGACCCAGATGACGGCGGTCATAATTTTCCGATTCAAATAACTTTCCTCCATCTGCGGCGGGAACCGTTTGTTCCCTTCGCCGCGCATTGCTCAAACGAGCATTCGTAATTCTTGTTTCATTCTTTCGCGGTATCGCCCGCGTTATTCTCCGCTGTAAACGGAGGGTTTCAGTACGCCGACATACGGCAGGTTGCGATAGAAGCCGAGATAGTCCAACCCGTAGCCCACCACAAACTCGTTGGGAATAATAAAGCCATAATAGTCCGGCTTAATGTCGCATTCCCTGCGCGAGGGTTTGTCGAGCAGGCAGCAGATCTTGAGCGAAGCGGGGCTCCGGCTCGAGAGCAGCTTGGTCAGGTGCGAAAGCGTCAGCCCGCTGTCCATAATATCCTCGGCGATGATCACGTGCTTATCGGTAATCGACGTATCGATGTCCTTCGTAATGCGGACGATACCGGAGGTTTTCTGCTCGTTGCCGTAGCTCGAGATGCCCATGAACTCCATCTGCATGTGCATGTTCATGGCGCGTGCCAAATCGGCAAAAAACACGACCGCCCCCTTCAGGATGCAAATCAGAATGACCTCTCCGTCGCAGTTCGCATAATCCTTCGACAGCTCTTCGCCAAGTTCCTTGATGCGCTGCTGAATCTGCTCCTCGGAGAGAAGCACCTTTGCGATGTCCCCCTGCATAATCTGACCTTTCACCCCTGCTTACCCCCTGTATATTGAATATGTAGTATCTCGCGCGTGTCGGGCCGGACTTTCGCTCGTTCCGAAATTCCTAGCCCCGCCGCGTAAAGCACCTGTTCTCCCGCGCAGAGCAGCGGGCGATCCCGCTCCTCTTTGGGAATCTTCTTGTCAATCAATACATCGCTCAACAGCCGTTCCCCCGGCGCACCGAGTGGATAAAACCGATCCCCGGCCATTCGCGAGCGAACCACGAGCTCTTTGGGCAGCGCGTCCAACGCCAGAAATGCTTCGTTTCCGCTTGCCGGTTTTCGCCAGATCGTCACCCGCTCACTGTGGAGCACACCGCGCGGGGTGATTGTTTCCCCCTCCGGCACAAACGCTACGCAGTAGTCGAGCGGTTCCGGATAGCGACCAAGAAAGAGCGTGGTCGCATTCGTCCAGGCGTGGTACCCGCCGGAAAGCTCAATCGCCGTGCCGGTCTTCGCCTCCGTCAGCGCGAGCACGCGCCGGATGTCCGGCTCCGAAACTGTGTTGTCGAGCGCAAAGATGCGCTTTCGAACCAAGCGGGACTTCAGCGCCAGAGGCAGTGCGAGTAGCTGTTCGCGGTTGAGTCCGCCGTCCTGCTGAATCGACTCCTCCGCTTCTATCGCGAGGCGTTCGAGCAGCGCGTCGTCCTCCGCGCAGAGCGCGGCCGTTCGACAGAGCGCTTCTGAAATCGCGGGGTTGTAGCTCGTGAGAATCGGGAGCAGCTCGTTTCGAATCCGGTTTCGAGCGGCGTCGTTGCGCGCGTTTGTCTCGTCCTCGCAATAGCTCGCGTTTCGCTCCGCCAGATACGCGAGAATCTCCGCGCGGGTCGTTTGGAGCAGCGGTCGAACAATTCTGCCGTTGCGCGGTTTCATTCCGCCGAGTCCGCCCGTTCCGCTGCCGCGAAGCAGGTGCAGCAGCACCGTCTCCGCCTGATCGTCCGCGTGGTGCGCGGTGGCAATCACGCTCGCGCCGCATAAAATTCTCGCACGTTCCAGAAACGAATAGCGCAGTTCACGCGCGGCCTCTTCGAGCGTTTTGCCGGTCTGCTTTGCATAGGCAGGCGCATCGCAGGTTTCTGTTTGCAGCGGAATGCCGAGCTCGCGGCAGAGTGCTTCGCAAAAAGCCAAATCACGCTCGGCGTACGTTCCGCGAATTCCGTGGTTGAGGTGCGCGGCGAACAGCCCGCCAACCTTGCCCTCTTCTTTCAGCGTCTTGAGCGAGAGCAACAGCGCGGTGGAATCCGCTCCGCCGGACAGGGCGACCAGCACCACATCCGAAGCGGTCATTGCACAGGCGGCCAGGGACGATTCGTCCAGCAACCGCCGGGAGCCATTGTTCACCGCATAGGTCTCCATATTGAAATATAGTGCTATTCTACCCGCATCAAGTTTGTTTTACAAGGGTTCGGGGCAAAATACAGCGGCGTGTTGCAAACAATTCACGATGCATGTTTTTTTGACATGATTTTTCGAATCCTCTATACTAGTCGTGAAAACGATTGAGGCGGGCATATGACGGATTCCATCCACAGCGGACATCGCGAGCGCATTCGCGAGCAATACCGAACAAACGGCGCGGAGGCGTTTCTCGACCATCAGTTCCTGGAACTGCTGTTGACCTATGCCATTCCGCGGCGGGACACAAACGAGCTGGCGCACGCGCTGTTGGAGCGATTTGGTTCGCTCGAAGGCGTTGTCACCGCGCAGGTCGACCAGCTCCTGCTTGTGGACGGCATTGGTGAAAGCGCAGCCGTATTCTTACGCATGCAAGGCGACCTGTTCCGTCGGCTGCTTCTGCGCCGTCAGGCGGACGCGCGCGGAAACATTCGCCTTTCTTCCCCCGCCGCCGCGGCACAGTACGCCGTATCGCTGCTTTCGCTGAATACCTACGAAACCGTGCTCGCCGTCTGTCTGAATGCAAAAAAGGTCGTGCAGTCCTGCGAAACCATTCAGAGCGGAACGTTGACGGAGGCGCAGATCTACCCGCGCCGGATTGCGGAAATCGCACTGCTTCGCCGCGCGCATGGAATCCTGCTGCTGCACAACCACCCCTCCGGCGATCCCTCGCCCTCAAAGGAGGACGCGGAAACGACCGATTCCGTTCGCGCTGCACTGGAAAGCATTGGCGTCCGCTTATTCGACCATCTTGTCGTCGGCGGGCAGCACGCGTATAGCTTTTCGAGCGGGGCAGTCATCGGCGTCAGCGGAAACGAGCCGGAGGTGTTTTCGCTCGACGACTTTCAGTCCTATCAGGCGGAGCAGCCACGTGCGATCCGCCGCGTCATGGAGCCGTATTAAGGAATTTTGAATCAAACGTAAAACGAGCGGCGGAGGCAATCCGTCGCTCGTTGTTTTTGACGCGTATGGTTCTACGGTTTCTGTTCAGTAATCGAACCGATCGTTGCTATCTTCAAAGCTGTTACGGCTTCTGTTCGGTAATCGAATACGTTACGGTCAGATTTGCGCTGACCGCAATTTCGCTGCTCTTGAACGCTACGCCGACCAGATTGCTCTCCACCGGCGTTTCCGAAACGGAGACAATCGCGCCGAGCGAAACGCCGCCGCTCTCGGCAATGGCCTTCGCCTTCTCCCCGGCGTCCTGCATGGCGGCGGCCAGCGCCCCGTTATAGGCGGAAGAGGCATCTAGCAAGCTGTAGGTCGCCTCGTAGGATTCCGTAATGTGCGCATCGATGATCGGAGAAAGTACCGTATTGACCTTGCTCACGTCCTTGAGCGTAATGGTAATCGTGTCGCGCGCCACGTAACCCGTAATCGCGCCGTCGCTCTCGCGCTGGTTGGAACTCAGCGTTACGCCAGCGGCGCTCAGGTTCGCGGCCTGCACGCCCTGTTCGGTAGCGATTTCTTTAACCTGTTTGGTGAGCTTTTCGCATTTTGCCGCGGCTTCCTCCGCGGTTTCGCTGGTGCTGATCACGACGATGGTAATCGTGGAAAAGTCCGGCACGGCGATGACCTCGCCAAAGCCGTTCACAACGATTGTATGCGTGTCCTTCTCCAGTTCGTTGTTGACGATGACCGTCGGCTGTTCCGGCTTTGCCGTCGGTCCCGGCGTAATCTCGCTCTCCGCCTTGCATCCGGCAAACGCCGCAACGCTCGCCAGCGCCAGAACAAGCGAGAACATCTTCTTCCATCCTTCTCGGTTGTGTTTCGTAGATCCGCTCAAAGCGATTCCTCCGTCTTCGTTCCGTCCGGTTTGTTCCGACCTATCTCAAAAACAAAATATCTCTATTCGAGTTCGTCTACTCGGTTTTGTTTTCGATTGTTCAGAAATGCTTCCAGATTGTCTGCCGAAATCTGAATCAGCCGCTTGCGCGCCTCCTGCGGAATCCATGCGCTGTGCGGGGTAATCACGCAGTTCTTCGCAAAGAGCAGCGGGCTGTCCGGCAGAATCGGCTCCGCTTCGCAAACGTCCAGTCCCGCGGCGTAGAGCCTGCTCTCGTTGAGCGCCGCGGCGAGATCCGGCGAATGAACCAGCGCGCCGCGCGCCGTATTGATCAGAATCGCGCTCGGCTTCATGAGCGCAAGCGAATGCTTGTTGATGATTTCCCGCGTGTCCTCCGTCGCCGCGCAGTGCAGCGAGAGCACGTCGGACTGCGTAAACAGCTCCTCCAACGAAACATATTCGCCGGGAAACGCCGCCCGCTGGCTCCGGCTGTGGCCGATGACCCGCATGCCAAACCCCTGCGCCATTCTTGCCGCGGCGCAGCCGATCTCGCCGGTGCCAAGTACGCCAAAGGTCTTTCCGTAGAGTTCCAGAATCGGCGCGTCCCAGGAGCAGTCCCCCGGTTTCTGCGTCCAGCGCCCTTTTCGAATCTCCGTGTTGAGCACGGCCGCGCGGTTGGTGATTGCCAGCAGCAGCGCAATGGCATGCTGCGCAACGGAATACGTCGAATACCCCGGCACGTTACAAACCGCAATGCCATGCCGCTTTGCCGCGACGCGATCAATCTTGTCGTAGCCGGTTGCGAACACGCCGAGAAACCGAAGCTTCGGCGCCGCCGCAAACTCCGCCTCGCATAGACGCCCGCGATTCGTGTAGGCGACGTCCGCATCTTTCAGTCGCTGTGCAATCTGCTCCGGCGGCGTGTGGTCGTATATCGTCATATGCCCGAACCGTTCGATCGGCCCCCAGCTGATATCGCCCGGATTGACCGAGTACGAGTCCAGAACAACAATCTCCATGAAATACTCCCGTGTGTATTGGTATCAAGTGGAGTATAGCGCATTTGTCCCGGTCTTTCAAGCTTCGCAAACGCACGATCCACTGCTCAAATGCCCGCTTGTAGGTGCCGCGCGTTGCACCGCACCGCAAGATGTTGTATAATAGGAAGATAAGTTGGGATAAAAGGCGCTTCTGCGCCGACCGCATATCGAATGAGCTTTTATGAACTTGGACCAAAAGAAAGGATTGAAACGAATTTTGGCATCCAAAGCAATCAGCGAAAAAAACAACGGACGAAGAACCGCAAAGCAGGACGTGGATTCCAGTGAACGCAGCGCATCGGAGGTCAGCGGCATTCTGCTGATCGCCGGCGGCATCCTGACCGCGGCCTATCTCTTTTTCTCCGCAACCGGATACCTCGGCGAAGTCCTCGGACATGCGCTGTTCGGAATGATCGGGTTTATTGCGTATGCGCTGCCCGTGATTCTGATTGTCGTTGGCGTGCTTTATGTGCGCGGCAGCGCGACGGGGCGCCTTGCGGGCTCCGGCTGGTACTTGCTGCTTGGACTATTTGCGCTGGTCACCCTGTTTCAAACCATCCGCGATATGCCCTACGAAGGCGTCGACTACATGAAATACCTCAACGACGCTTTTAGCGCCGGAAAGGTTGCGCGCGTCGGCGGCGGGTTTTTAGGCGCGGTGTTTAGTTATCCTCTGCTGCTGCTCGGAGGAAAAACGCTTGCCTACGGGCTGAGCATTCCGCTCGCGCTCATCTGCACCATTGGGCTGACCGGGTTCTCGCTGAACCAAACGATCAATAAAATGCGCTCCGGCGTGTCCGGCGCCGTTGAACGCAGGCACGAGCATCAGGCGGAGCGTTCCGAGAAGATGTTTACGCTGACGCTGGAGGACGAGAGCGCTTCTGTGAATACCGGAAAGAAAAAGCGACTCTCCTCGACAGAAGAGATTCTGGAGATGCCCACCGTAAAATCGAAAGCAAAGCGCATTGCAAACGACGAGATCATCGAGGTTCCCGCCAGCAAGCGCAACCAAAAGCGCACGCTGCAGGAGGAACCGGTCATCGACCTGTTCGAGAAACCGGCAAAACCGAAAAAGAAAATTCCGGTGCCGCAGCCCGTCGTGGAGCCCGTCGCGTTTGGCGAACAGAAGGGCGAGTTCAAAACGAAGACGGGTCAGCGCGTCGTCCCCCATGCGCCGGAGGTTGTGAAGCCGGACATCTGGAACGACATCGATTTTGAGCCGGATGACGACGTTCCGTTCTCTGCAAAGTCGAAACCGCCGGTGGATATGCCAAAGCCGGTCACCTATCTGCCGGACTCCTCGTCGCTCTTTGGCGCACCGCCAAAGAAACCCGCAAAGGCGACCGACGGTTCGTCCAAAAGTGGCCCGGCGCGTCAACCCGGCACAAAAACACCGCTGGAAACCAAGTCGAAGACCCAGCCGGAGGTCGTGGAAGCTTACGTTCCGCCTTCGATTGAACTACTGAACAAACCCGGCATCAAGAAGGAAGAAGAGACCGACTCGCCGGAGGAAAAGGCACGCATTCTGATTCAAACGCTGCAAAGCTTCCGCATCAGCGCGCAGGTCACGCACATTGCCGTCGGCCCCGCGTTGACGCGAATCGAGATTCAGCCCGCGCCGGGCACGCGCATTTCGCGCATCACCGCGCTGCAAAACGATATCACGATGGCGCTCGCCGCGCCGAGACTGCGCATGGAAGCGCCAATTCCGGGCAAAAACGCAATCGGCGTGGAGATTCCAAACAAGAGCTCCGCGTTCGTCGTGCTGCGGGACATCATCGAAAGCAAGGAGTTCCGCGGCAGCGAATCGCCCATCACCATGGCCTTTGGCCGCGAGGCAAGCGGAAAAATCATCATCGCCGACCTCGCGAAGATGCCGCATCTGCTGATTGCGGGCGCAACCGGCTCCGGCAAGAGCGTCTGCATCAACGACATCATCGTCAGCATGGTCTACAAGTCCTCGCCGGAAGACGTGCGTTTTATCCTCGTCGACCCCAAGCGCGTGGAAATGATCATGTACGGCTCGTTGCCGCACCTTTTGATGCCGGTTGTCACCGAGTCCAAGAAGGCCGCGGGCGCGCTGCGCTGGGCGGTTAATGAAATGACGCGGCGCTTCAAGATCTTTGCGGATCTCGGCGCGCGTAACCTCGAAAAGTTCAACGAAAAGGTAAAGGGCACCGGCGAGCACCTGCCCCGCATCGTCGTGATCATCGACGAGTTGGCGGACCTCATGGGCGTTGCGCCGGAGGACGTTGAGGATAGTATCCAGCGCATTGCGCAGCTTGGTCGTGCGGCGGGCATCCACCTGATTCTCGCAACCCAGCGACCGGACGCAACGGTCATTACGGGGCTTATTAAAGCAAACATCAACTCCCGCGCGGCGTTTGCCGTCAACTCCGCCACGAACAGCCGCATCATTCTGGATATGAGCGGCGCGGAGAAGCTGCTGGGTCAGGGCGATATGCTCTTCCATCCCGACGGCTCGGCAAAACCGACCCGTCTGCAGTGCTCCTACATTTCGGACGAAGAGGTCGAACGCGTCATGCAGCACTTTAAGGAGCGCGCGCGTCCCGTGTTTAACGACCAGATCATCAGCGACGTCAACACGTTCGAAAAGGGCGGTGCGACGGGCGGCGCGTTTGGCGAGGGCAAGCAGGACGACGATTTGCTCGGCGAAGCGGTGCGCACCGTCTTTGAACACGGACAGGCCAGCACCAGCGTGCTCCAGCGAAAACTCCGCGTCGGCTACAACCGCGCCTCGAGGTTGATCGATATCATGGAGCGCAACCACTACATTGGCGGTTTCAACGGCAGTAAAGCGCGCGAGGTGCTCATTACGCGGCAGGAGGTCGAAAAGCTCTTCGGCAGCGAATTGCCGCTTGTCGCCCCGCCGGAACGCGAACCCAACCCGATGAGCGCGTTCTACAGCGACCGCGACTAAACCGGCAACACACTCATTTTGAAGGAGAATTCCATGTCGACCATAGGCGTCATCTCGCTCGGCTGCGCAAAAAATCAGGTGGATACGGAGCGGATGCTCGGTCTGCTGACGGAAGCGGGATACGCGCTGACCAGCGACCCCGCCGAGGCGGATATCTTAATCGTAAACACCTGCGGCTTTATCGAGAGCGCCAAGCAGGAGTCCATCGACGCCATACTGGAGATGGCGCAGTATAAACAGGGCGGCCGCTGCTCGCGGCTCGTCGTCACCGGTTGCCTTTCCGAGCGCTACCGCGAGGAACTGAAGGAAGCCATGCCGGAGATCGACCTGCTGCTCGGCGTTCGCGAATATGAAACCCTCCCCCGCCTGCTTGGCGGAACGGCGGACGCGCCGCATTGCGGCCCGCGCTCGACGCGGGTGCTCACCACGCCGCGCTACAGCGCATACCTTCGAATCACGGACGGCTGCGACAACCGCTGCGCCTACTGCGCCATTCCGCTGATACGCGGCAATCTCGTCAGCGAGCCGCTCGAAGAGCTCGTCGACGAGGCAAAGCGCCTGGCCGACGGCGGCGTTCGGGAGCTCACGCTGATTGCGCAGGACACCTCCGGCTATGGCAAGGATCGCTACGGTCAGCCTATGCTGCTCGACCTGCTCCATCAGCTCGAGCGCATCGACGGCATCCATTGGCTCCGCGTGCTGTATACCTATCCGGATACGG
>DAIRTE010000039.1:0-4179 GCA_036804025.1 Clostridia bacterium
CCAATCCAAACAGGTAGAACTCCCAGCCGGTGAGTTTCTCGGGGTTCTTTCGAAACAGGCGCCAGACCACGCCAAGCATGGCGGAAGTAACCGTAACGGCGATTCCGGCGTAGACGTCCGGCCCGCCGAGGGAGACCCGATAGAGCGCGATCATCAGCGCGGCGACCGACGTCGGCGCCAGCCCGTAGAACAGGCCGGAGATGGAGAGCAGGATGGAGCGCGTGTCGAAGATGACCCCGTTTGGCAGCTTGAGGGAGATGGACATCAGAACAATGCCCGCCAGGCCGAGGATGAACCCGCCCAGAAGCTTATAGACAAGTTTCTGTTGTTGAATGCGCTGAAAGAACAGGTTGAAAATAATGCTGATCGAAACCAGAAACGTTGTGTTGAGCAAGAGGTTTAAAGCGATCTGCATGAAACGTTCACTCTCCTTCGCAGACGGTAGGAGTGAGATGCGCAGTCTCCATGCGCCGGGTGCGCGGACGAAATAGGAAGCAGGGCGGTTATGGAAAGAGCACTGCCTTGTACTCATTATACACTTTTTGTGTTGTTACGGGATAATTTTGTGAAAAGTGGTGGAGGGAGTGAGAAGTAGAAAAGATGCCTGTTTGCGACTGGAAAAAGAAGAGACCCTCATGGGGTCTCTTCTCCCTGAAATTCCTGACTCCACTATATGGAAGAGCAAGCGTTCTTCTCGGCTGTTGTAAGCACCCCGTACTTTAATCTGATCCCTCTTCCGCCTTGCTATTGTCACTCTCAAACATGGCGACAAGATTAATCGTCGGCAAAATTAAAGGGTTGATGTTCATTAACGAAGTGAACATTGAAACCGTAGAGCGTAAATATGGGAATAAAATAGCTACGGCATTAACCTGCATTGCTTTGTTAGGATCATCAATCTCTTTTAATATAAATACACCTTCAATTACAACTTCAATACTAAATGGAGCTGGTTGCTCATTAGAATCCAAGCCAATTCTTACACCTAGACATAATGAATATTTATCGTCGCTAAGAAGTTGTATTTCACGCGAAAAAGTAGGGCATACTTCATACTCTATAGAAGTATTAATCTGTATATCGTTAACAGAAAAAGCCGCTTTCCTTACGCGATATCCATTAAACTCCATTGTACTATGTATAACATTCATCATATAGCTGCTACCTCCTCCTCTTCAACAGAGAATACTCCTGGGAATGTCCTGTTCATTGGAGTATGACTTCCGCATCCCATTTTCTGTAAGGCAGCGGAGTACTTCATCGCAGCGGGCAACGTAAATGTCATTCTTCTATTTTCAACTTGTTGTATTTCATTACTCGTGAGTTTACCTTTGTTTTTTTGAAAAAGTTCCATAAAACAATCAGGATTTCTCACAAGAAACATAAGATTGTTTGGTGCCTCGTCTTGAAGACTCCCATTCTCATATCTTGTGATGGTCTTGTCTCCGAAACCAAGTATCCTTGCGAACGCAACTTGTGACAGACCGTACTTCTCTCGGATTACTTGTATTTCACGTGGTCTCATCAACCCATGCTTCGCTCGATAAGCTTCATAAGCTTTTTCCAAATTCTTATCATCAATTTCTGGCAGCCAGACTTCTTCCCCACATTCTTCGCAGTAAAGTACGGTCGCTTCAATTGTTGTATTTTCACCCTTAACAGGGTACGTCTCGCAGTGCTGCTCCTCCCTAAGCAACACCTCTTTATTGCAGTGCGTGCAATAAGCTCTCATTTTAAATTTTGCCTCCTGTTTTTCCTATGCCGACCAAATTCCAATTACATACCATCTATATGAAAACTAAATAATAGTAGGCTTCTATCTTGTGAGTAACGAATCTTCAGTTTTATGTATATGTGTTTACCTTCAATTGTCCTTTTGAATTCCCAAAAATCATCATCCGTGGGACATACTCGATCAACTTCTGGCCCACGAAAATAATCATGGTACGTCAGGCTTTTTAACTCATCAAAGGCATCTGCCCACTTCCATCCAAGCATAGCCAAACAATCTGTATTCTTCTTACGGTCTACAGATGAGCATAAACCTCCGTTAAGGGCTGCATATACATCTTCGAGAAAGGCTTCGACTTCTTCCTTACTACTCTTCACACATAATCCATCCCCTGCCTTCATTCATCAGTATCATATGATACTATCTCGTTGCTGCGTTGTCAACTTTTTTCTTTAAATACCAAACAAAGACCCAATTGCATACCTCGAGTAATTCAACAATTCTTACTATTACCGTTCTAAAATCAAACTCAGCTCACTCCTCCTCCTTCTCGCCCTCCTGCCCTGCACTCTCCTCCTCTTGCCTTTCCGCCATCACTAGGTGATTCACATCCAGCAACGCGAGCACGCCCTTCGGAATCCGCGCGCGCTGCTGGTCCGTTTCCATCGCAGCGAGATAGTAGCGCAATCGCACAACCCTCCCTTCTTTCGTTCTTTCCTCATGATACCTCAACTTCGCCGCCCAAAATTACGATAATTCCGGCTCTTTCATCGCCGCACAACACAAAGAAGGAGAGGTAACCCTCTCCTTTTCTCGCGATAGATATTTATACGTGCTTGCGATACACGCGCATCGCGAACAGATACGCAACCGCCAGAATCCCGATGCACCAGGCGAGCGCAACCCAGATTTCGCTGCCCACCGGCTGCTGAGACAGCAGCGCGCGAATCGCATCCACAATCGAAGTCACCGGCTGATGCTCCGCAAACGCGCGGACGACCTTTGGCATCGTCGCGGTCGGCACAAACGCCGAGCTGATGAACGGCAGAAAGATCAGCGGATAGGAGAACGCATACGCCCCTTCGATGGACGAGGCGGAAAGCCCCGCGATTGCCGCAATCCAAGTCAGCGCCAGCGTAAAGACCGCGAGGATTCCGGCGACCGCCAGCCATGCGCCGATGCCCGCGGAGGAGCGGAAGCCCATCAACAGCGCGACGAGCAGAATCACGCCCACGGAGGTCGCGTTGGACACCAGCGAGGTCAGCACGTGCCCCCAGAGCGCGGCGCTGCGCGAAATCGGCATCGACCGAAACCGCTCGAAGATGCCCTGCTTGAGGTCGAGGAACAGCCGGTAGGCCGTGTACCCGACGCCGCTGGCAATTGAAATCAGCAGAATGCCCGGCAGTAGGTAGTTCACGTAGCGATCCGTACCCGTTTGAATCGCCCCGCCAAAGACGTAAACGAACAGCAGCATCATGACGATTGGCGTAATCGTTACCGTAATGATCGTATCGAAACTGCGGAAGATATGCCGCATGGAGCGCCCGAGCATGACGGTTACGTCGCTCAGAAAGCGTTGCCTGGTCGAAGTCATGCGATTTCCTCCTGTTTGCCGATGACCGCGAGGAAGATCTCCTCCAGCGTCGGCTGTTTTTCGATGTACTCCACCTTCGCGGGCGGAAAGCGCTGCTTGAGCTCGTCCAGCGTGCCGTTTGCGATGATGCGCCCCTCGTGCAGAATGGCGATCCGGTCGGCGAGGTGTTCCGCTTCCTCCAGCGTCTGCGTGGTCAGAAACACGGTTGTGCCGCGCGCGGTCAGCGAACGAATCGTGCGCCAGACCTCCAGCCGCCCCTCCGGGTCGAGACCGGTCGTCGGCTCGTCCAGAAAGAGCACGCTTGGGTTGCCCAACAGGCTCATGGCGATGTCCAGTCTGCGGCGCATGCCGCCGGAGTAGGTGCCAACGCGGCGGTCGGCGGCGTCCACGAGGCCAAACTGGTTAAGCAACGCGTCCGCAGTTTCTCGCGCGTCCTTGATGTGCCTTAGCCGCGCAATGAGCAGCAGGTTTTCACGCCCGGTCAGAATTTCGTCCACGGCGGCGAACTGCCCCGTGAGGCTGATCGAGCGACGAACGCCGTCCGCCTCGCGCACCACGTCATACCCGTTGACCAGTGCGCTTCCGCCGTCCGGTCGCAGCAGCGTCGAGAGCAGGCGAACCACCGTCGTTTTGCCCGCGCCATTGGAACCCAGCAGCGCAAACACGCTGCCTTTTTCCACCTCGAAGCTCACGTCCTTGAGCACGGCGAGGTCACGATAGGACTTCTGCAGGTGCTGCACCGATAGAGCCGTTTCGCTCATTTGCCCTCGCCCCCTTTGCCAAACTTGTTGCGGATGTCGCGGTTGAGCTTGTCGCGGTAGGAATCCTCCCATTTGCGCGTGTCGCGAATGAA
>DAIRTE010000039.1:4279-12635 GCA_036804025.1 Clostridia bacterium
CCGATCTTTTCGGACACAAATTCCCATTTCTCCCAGAACGCCTTCAGTTCCTTGCGCCCCGCTTCGTTGAGTGAATAGAACTTGCGCGGCGGGCCCAGCTCCGAGGGCTTTTTGTCGATGTCCACGAGCTCGTTCTTCTCCAGCCGGATGAGAATCGTATACACCGTGCCTTCCACCACGTCCGCAAAGCCCAGTGCGTTGAGCCGCCGCGTGATCTCGTAGCCATACGTTTCGCCCCGGCCAATGATTTCGAGCACACAGCCTTCCAGCACGCCTTTGAGCATCTCCGTCAGATTGTCCAATGTTCTTCACCTCGAATGTGTTTCTTGTATTCAGTGTCACTTAGTACCGGTATATAGTAACACGCAGTAGCGAACGTGTCAAGAGTCTTTTTATTTTTTGGTTCTGGTAGTAAGATACGAAGTAGAGACTGTGTTCAGGGTCGGGGATTGTCCCCCGCCGGAAAGGACGCGTTATGGAGTTTCGCCGCGCAACCAAGGCCGACGTCGAGGCGTTTGTCGACGTTCGCATCGAGTTTGTCACCCAGATTCGCACCATCGCGCACGTGGACGATTTTCGCGCCCGCACGCTCGAATATCTGACGGATCACATCGAGACGGACGAACTGTTCGTCTACCTCGCGTTGGAGGACGGCGAGATTGTTTCGTCCTGCATGGCGAGCCTGTACCAGACGCCGCCGGTGCCGAGCTGCCGCACGGGGCGCACCGCGGAGTTGCTCAACGTATACACCAAGCAGGAGTTCCGCCGCCGGGGCATTGCGGAGCAACTGATTCGCATGCTGTTTACGCAGCTGCAGGCGCGCGGCGTCGAGAAGGTGCTGCTCGACTACACGGAGGACGGGCTGCCGCTCTACCAGAAGCTCGGTTTTACCGTGCTGCCGCACCAGATGGAGCTCAAGCTGCCGCTCACGCGCGAGTAGATACGCGAGATCCCGCGAGAGGTGCGCCGCCAATGTGCGTTGATCACCGTGTTTTCGGGCCGGTTTGATACAATCAGGCAAAGGAGCGATGCATATGGATTCGATGGTATTGACCAATCCGCAGGCGGAAGAACTGCTCAAAACGTTGCAAACGCGGTTTGAAAAGAATCGTTATCGCCATACGGGAATTGACTGGGCAAAGGTGGAACAGCGTCTTCGCGCAAAGCCCGATAAGATGAGTTCGCTGTTCGAGATGGAGCGTACCGGCGGCGAGCCGGACGTGACGGACTACGACGCGAACACGGGCGAATATCTCTTTTTCGACTGCTCGGCGGAAAGCCCCGCCGCGCGCCGGAGCCTCTGCTACGACCGCGAGGCGCTGGACGCCCGCAAGGAGAACAAGCCCGCGTCTTCGGCGGAGGATATGGCCGAGGAAATGGGCATTGAGCTGCTCAGCGAGGAGCAATACCGCTACCTGCAAACGCTGGGCGAGTTCGACGTGAAGACATCGAGCTGGATTCGCACCCCGCTGGGCGTTCGCTCGCGCGGCGGAGCGATGTTCTGCGACCGGCGGTATGACCGCGTGTTTACCTACCACAACGGCGCGGATTCCTACTATGCCGCGCGCGGGTTCCGCGGCGTGCTCAGGGTATAACAAGCAGGTTTCAACCAACGCTAAGCAGGAGAGAGGCTTCCTCTTTCCTGTTTTTTTGCGCAAAATAGTAGAATAGTCGCCAAAACCTGACAGGCACTTGTCCGGTTTGGTCCGGTATATTATACTGGTACTATTCGTAGTGAATTTGTATTTCCGTATTGCTGCCTGCTTTCAATCGAAGATGGAGGGTTTATGCGCTACACGCTCGATCTCAACCGCATTCCGCTCGCGGACTACCAAACGCTGCTGGCAAACCAGAATCTACTGCCCGGGCGTCGCCTGTTGCACGACGGAATTGACCGCCATTTTCAGGCGCTCTCCGCCGAGAAAATCGAAACCCTCGCGCAGCTCAAGCAGCGCCTTTCCGCGCCGCAGAAGCTCGCCGCGCTTGCCGCCGCAACCAGCATTTCGGAGGAGTACCTCGTGCTGCTCAAGCGGGAGATTGGCTCGCTGGAGCAAAAGCCGGTTCCGCTTACCGCATTCCCCGGGCTGAACGAAAAGCTGCTCGACTCGCTGCGCGCGCAGGGCATTGCCACGTCGAAAGACGGGTTTGAGCGCGGGGAAGCAAACAGCGAGTTGTTTTGCCTCTGCGACCTCGCGCGGATCAACGGCGTCGGCGGCGTTGCGGCGCGGGCGTTCTACGAGGCGGGCTATCGCTCCGTGGCAGACGTTGCAGCAGCAGGCGCAAAAGAGATGCTCGCCCGCGTCAGCGCGGTCAACGCCGAGCATGGCTACTACAAAGCGAAGCTCGGCGAAAAGGACATGCAGTTCTGCATTGATTTTGCGCGGTTGATCGAGCGGTTTTCTTAACTTCGCGTGCACACAAAAAAACGCTCCGAGCCAAACATGGTTCGGAGCGTTTCTGCTTCGGGACGAGAGCGATTTTTACATCCAACCCATCAGGCCAAACACAACGAGCGAGAGAATGTCCACGCCAAAGATGATGCCGAGCGTAATGAGCTTGTTCTTCATCTTCTTCATGTCGTGAACGACAAACGCCATCGTAAAGAACGGCAGGTAGCCAATCAGCCAGATGAGGTACGGAACGGAGCGGCTCCACCACGGGTATTCCCATGTGAGCAGACCGGCGTAGTTGAGGAAGCATTCAATGATAACCGCGAGCGTGGTGTAGATCACCGCCATGACCACGCGGTTGTTGATGCCGAGAATCTTCATCTTGGGGTCTTTCGGCAGCGTCAGGCAAACCACGACGCCCATCATCGCGAACATGAACGAAATCTCGATGTTGTAGCCAATCAGGAGCAGCAGCGCGGTGTCCCCAACGCCCATCGGCGTGCCCCAAACGGGCGCGAACCCCGACGCGTGAAAGACGATGCTGTTCCAGATTTCGTTGAACAGATCCATTCCCCAGAGCGCCGCGCCGCCAAGCACAACGTTCCAGTTTTTCGCGCTGATCTCCTTGTTGTAGATGTACATCACGATGAGCAGCATGGGTACGACATACCATTTGAGTGTGAGCGCAGGATTGCGCAGAATCTCCAGCGCGCTGGTCGAATAAGCGGACATCGATTTGCCTCCCTTGAATTGTATGAAATTGAGATGTGCTACTACCAGAATACGCCGTTTTTTTCGCTTGTCAACCGAGCAGGAATCGGTACTGCACAAAAGTTCAGTTTCGGGTAAAACTCCCCTGTATGGTGACATACGCACACTGTACAAGAAATACAGTATTCACAAGAATGGGAAAAGTGGTATACTCAACCTATATCAGAAAGGGGGTAAATGATATGGAAAACTTTGATTATTCGTACTCATACCAGGCAAGTCCTTTTATGTCGGTTGTCTACCTCGCAATTGCGGTGCTCGGCATCGTCGCGATGTGGAAAATCTTCGAGAAGGCAGGCGAACCCGGCTGGGCGGCGATCATTCCGTTCTACAACCTGTATGTTCTCTTTAAGATCACCTGGGGCAATGGCTGGAAGTTCCTCTTCCTGCTCATCCCGATTGCGAACGTCGTGTTTGCGATCATCACCATGGTCAAGCTCGCGAAAGCCTTTGGCAAGAGCGGCGGCTTTGCGGTGGGTCTGATCTTCCTGAGCATCATCTTCTACTGCATTCTGGCATTTGGCGACGCACAGTACATTGGCGTTCCCGATCCGGCATAACGAAACAAACAAAAAGACAAGCGCCGAAAGGCGCTTGTTTTTTGTGGTGCATCCTCGCATTTGGCGACGCGCAGTTGATCGGTGTGCCCGATCAGCACAAAAAGAGCGCCCCCGAGGGGCGCTCTTTGTTGCTTGCGTGTAATTTATAAAGGCTTTGGTTCGCTGGCACATTCGTTTTTGGTGCCGAGCAGCATCTGCAACCCGTGCTCCAGCGCGGGCAGCACCGGCTCCAGATTCTCCCGCACCGCCTTCGGGCTGCCGGGCAGGTTTACGATCAAACTGTCGTGATACAGCCCCGCCGCCGCGCGCGAGAGCATCGCGCGGTTCGTAATATTCAGGCAATACGCACGCATTGCCTCCGGAATGCCGGGCGCCATCCGCTCGCAGACGGCAATCGTCGCCTCGGGCGTGACGTCCCGCTTGCTAAACCCCGTTCCGCCGCTCGTAAGGATCAGGTTTGCGCCGACTTCGTCCGCGTGCCGCTTTAGCTCCGCCTCGATGAGCGGCTGCTCGTCCGGCACAATGCTCGTTTCAATGACCTCATACCCCGCCGCTTTCAGCAGCTCAGCCGCGAGCGGGCCCGCCGTGTCCACGCGTTCCCCGCGATAGCCCTTGTCGCTTACGGTGATGACGGACGCTTTGAACATGTTCTTTGTCCCCCTCTTGCGGAATCCGGTCGAAGCTCGACCAATGCACAGTATATCAGCCGCGCGGCGCGGGCGCAATCCGCTCCGGTGCGCAAGATTCGCAAAGCGGCATCACCGCGTGCTTCGGCAGCGCAAACCAAGCCTCACTGCCAATCGCAAACCGCCCGGCGACCTCCTTGCCCAGCTCCGCGCGAATCGTTCCCGAAGCGCCCGCGGGCAGCAGCGTCAGCGCGCGGGAAAGCTCGTCCTCCTGCGTATCCAACACGCGGCAGTACAGCGCATTCTCCGCGCCCGCCTCGCAGGGCACAATGTGATGCGCGCGCACGCCCACGTGGGTCACTGTTTCTTCCGCGACATCCTCGCAGACGAGGATCGCGTTCCATTCCGGAACGGCGAGCCTGCCCGCGCCGGTTCGGCTGGCCGCCGCGCAGTTCTTGCAGCCGGAGATGCGCGCCGCCTGGAGCGTGACCGGCCGCTCAAAGAACGTTTTTGTCGGCAGAACGGGTTCACTCTGCCCCGCGTTGAGTACGCAGACGCGCTCGCTCATGCGGTAGACCTCACCCCGGTCGTGGGAAACCAGCAGCGCCACGCCGGAAAACTCCGCGAGCGTCTGCCGCACCTCCGTCTCCATCTGCCATCTTAGATGCGAGTCCAGCGCGGCGAACGGCTCGTCCAGCAGAATCGCCTCCGGCTCGCCCGCGAGCATGCGACAGAGCGCAACGCGCTGCATCTGCCCGCCGGAGAGCTCGCGCGGGTAGCGCCCCTCCAACCCGTTCAGGTGAAAGCGCGCAATCAGGTTCTCCCGCTTTTGCGCGCGGACGCGCGCGTCCCGCTCAAACGAAAGCCCCGCGTCGACGTTTCCGCGCACGGTCATATTCGGAAACAGAGCATACCGCTGAAACAGGTACCCAACCTTTCGCGCCTGCGGCGGCAGGTCAATTCCGCTTGCTGAGTCGTAGAGCACGCGCCCGTCGAGCACAATTATTCCCGCGTCCGGCCGTTCCACGCCCGCGATGCAGCGCAGCGTCATGCTCTTTCCGCTGCCGCTCGCGCCTAACAGCGCGGTAACCCCCGCCTCCGCTTCAAACGCGACGTTGAGCGAAAACCCCTGCAGCTTCTTTTGAATGTCGACCGAAAGCGCCATCGATTCTCCTTCTTATACCAAAAAGTGACCCGCAGCTGCGCGAATCACCATTTTTTCACGTTCATCAGTTTCGAGTCCGCAAAGATGTTCATGGCAACGACAATGCCAAACGAAATGAGCAGGATGATCGCGACCCAGAGCCCCGCGGTGAGGTAGTCCCCGTTTTGAATGACCATTGCGATGCGCTGGGAGATCGTGCCCGTCTTGCCCGCAATGTTCCCCGCGAGCATGCTCGTCGCCCCGTATTCGCCGAGGGCGCGCGCGAACGTGAGAATCGTTCCGCTGACCACGCCCGGCCCCGCCGAGGGCAGCACCACGCGCCAGAAGATCGCCCGTTCGCTCATGCCGAGCGTGCGCCCCGCGTAGACCAGCTCAATGTCCACCTGCTCAAACGCCGCGCGGGCATTGCGATACATCAGCGGAAAGGCGATGACGCTCGCGGCGAGCACACAGCCCAGCCACGACTGCACCACCTTGATCGAAAACTCCTCAAACAGAAACGAGCCGATCGGCCGCCGCAGGCTGAAGATCAACAGCAGAAAAAAGCCCGCGACCGTCGGCGGCAGCACCATGGGCAGCGTCAGAAACCCGTCCACGAACGCCTTTGCCTTTTTGCCCATGTGCATGACGCTTCTGGCCGTCCAAACGCCGAGAAAGAAGCAGAGCACGGTCGCGACCAGCCCGGTTTTCAGCGAAATCCAGAGCGGGCTGTAATCGAGATTTTTTAAGATCTCCCAGATTTCCTGCAAGGCGCTTCCTCCTTTGCCGTTTCGTCTATCGTATCATAGTTTACGGTTCGAATGTAGAATCAAAAGCGCCCGCCGCCAAACCGCATGACGGCGGGCATTTGGCGGTTCGTTCGTTACAAAACCGCCTGGGCAAGGCAAGCGACGCGTCGCTTTACTGGTTGATCAGGAACATGTAGCTTTCAAAGGCGGCCTTGACCGCGTCCGTCTGGAGGAAGGCGATAAAGTCGTCCGCGGCTGCCGTTTCGGCTGCCGTCGCCTGCGGATTCACCACGCGACAAACGGGGTAGATGATGTCGCCGGTGAGCTTGGAGTCCGCCACTTCGAGAATGTCCACGTCGTCCTTGACGGAGTACGCGTCGGAATAATACACGCTGCCAACCTCGTTGGAGCCTTCCTTCACCGCTTCCTTCACCTTGGAGACGTTGCTGCACTCGTTGATTTCCACGCCGCCAAGCGCCGCGGCAACCTCCGCCGTGGTGTAATCCTTCGCCTCTTTCGCGCCATCGAGCACGCCGAGGCTGATCAGCACCTGACGGGTGTACTTGCCCGCGGGGACGCTGCCATCCGCCAGGGCAATGCTCTTGGCCTTGGCAAGATCCGCAAAGCCGGTCACCGCCGTGCCGCTGCCCTTGAGCGTAATCAGGGCGAGTTTGTTGCAGAGCAGGTCAACACGCGAGCCGGGGATCATCTGCCCGCCCTCGTCGAGCGCCTTCACCTGGCTCGTCGCAGCGGAGAAGAACACGTCGCAGGCAAAGCCTTCCTGAATCTGGGTCAGCAGCGTGCCGGAGCTATCCGCATTGTAGGTGATCTTGACGTTCGGCTCCTTCGCGTTGTAGAGCGGAATGATCTCTTTGAACGCGCCTTCGAGACTCGCGGCGATAAAGAGCTGCACCTCGGCGGCTTCCAACGGAGCCGTGGTGGGTTCCGTCGTGGCGGCGGGCGCTACGGTGACCGCTTCGGTCGCTGCGGGCGCTTCGGTCGCGGCGGGGGCGGCGGGCGCGGCGCACGCGCCGAGCATCGCCAACATTACAACTGCACAAAGCAGGGCAAGAACCTTTTTCATCGTTCTGACGTTCCTCCTGAAATACTTGATTTATGGGAACGCAGAGCCGGCCGGACTTCCGCGATAGCCAACGAATTCTAAACTCAAGGTTTACTCTTTGCCGAACCCGCAGTTCGGGAACGTGCAGGTTTCGCATTGTAGGCAAAGCCCGCCATTGCCAAGCCGCGTAAAGTCCGCGCGGCTGAGCCGAATGCCCGCGACAACACGCGGCAGCACCAAATCGAAGATCGACGCGCGCGAATACATCACGCAACCCGGCAGGCCCATCACGGGCACGCCGTCGCCGTAATAACCCAACAGGAACATGGCCCCCGGCAGCACCGGCGCGCCGTAGGTCACAATATTTGCCCCGCTGTCGCGAATCGCGGCGGGCGTCCGGTCGTCCGGATCGACGCTCATACCACCCGTGCAGAGCACGAGATCCACACCAGATGCGCGCACCTCGCGAATGGCCTGCACAATGTTCGCCGTCTGGTCGTCGCAGATGCGGTGCTGGGCAACGGGTACACCAAACGCAGCGAGCTTTCGCTCGACCACGGGCGTAAACTTGTCCTCAATTCTGCCGGAAAAAACCTCGCTGCCGGTGGTCACGACCCCGGCCTTCAGCCCCGCGCGAAACGGCGTGAGCCGAAACAGCGGTTCGCTGCCGATGAGCGCTTCCGCTTCTTCGATGCGGTGGCGGTCGATCAGGAGCGGAATAATCCGTGTGCCGCCGAGCTTGTCCCCCACGCAGACGGTGGTGTTCGTGTGCCGCGTGGCAACCATGATGTCCGGCAGGTCGTTGAGCGTGTCGAGCCGGGCAACGTCCACCTGAAACACGCCGTTCTCCGTAGCGAAGAGTTCTATCTTGCCTTCCTTCACCGCGCCGCGGCGCATATGCGCGCTTTCGCAGAGCGCGACGAGCCGGTCGGCCGCCTCGTTTTCATGGAGGGTGTTTTCGTCCACCTCCCAGACGTAGAGGTGCTCCTTGCCCATCGAAAGCAGCATGGGAATATCGTCCTCGGTGACGACATGCCCTTTGCGGAACTGCGC
>DAIRTE010000039.1:12735-20914 GCA_036804025.1 Clostridia bacterium
AAGACTAGATCGTCTCAACCTCTATGGCGTCCCCGACGCGAACCACGCCCGGCACAAGCACCTTCACGAAGATGCCCTCGTGCGGCATGATGCACTGCCCGACCTTTTTGTAGATTTCGCAGTGCTGGTGGCACTCCTTGCCAATCTGTGTCACCTCGACGACGCAAGCGCCGAGGCGCAGCCGCGTGCCGACCGGAAGGGTGAAGAGCTCTATACCCTGCGTGGTAATATTCTCCGCAAACTTGCCGGGCACGAGGTCGTCTAACCCCAGCGCGGTCATCTTGTCGATGCTCTCCTGCGCGAGCAGGCTGATCTGGCGGTGCCAGTTGCCCGCGTGCGCGTCGCCCACAATGCCGAAATCTACGCAGAGTTCCGCCTCTTTTACGGGCTGCTTGAACGTGCCCTTCTTCGGGCTGATGTTGATCGAAGTGATTGTTGCCAAAATCGCTACCTCTCAATCAGACTCTGTTTCTTATTATAGTAAGCTACCATGCGCGGTACCGTGACTTCGTTCCGCTCCGCTAGCCGCCGATGCGGCTCATCGTTTTGTCGGAGACGAACGGCTCGTCAAACGCGTGCGCCTTCGGCTTTTGCCAAATCGCGGTTTGAATGGTTTCGAGCAGCAGCTCGTCGTCCCCGCTCTCTAGCGCGTCCTTGAGGGAGACCTCCATGTTCTGCCCGAGGCACGGGCGGAGCATGCCGTCGCTCATCACGCGGACGCGGTTGCAGGAGCCGCAGAACCGGTGCGACACCGGATTGATCAGCCCCACGCGCCCAACGTAGCCGGGCAGGCGATAGTCCCGCGAGGGCTGGCCCTCGTACATGGGCTCCGCCGGCACGAGCGCGGGGTGCGCGCGCAGAATCTCATCCCCCGTGACACGAAGGTTTGCGTGATCCTCCGCCCCTAGCGGCATATACTCGATAAAGCGCACGTAGATCGGTTGATCCTTCGTAAGCGCAAAAAAGTCGTCCACCTCGTCGTCGTTCGTTCCGCGCAGCAGCACCGCGTTGAGCTTGACCGGCGAGAATCCCGCCGCGAGCGCCTCGCGAATACCCGTGAGCACGCGCTCCAGTGAGCCGCCGCCCGTCATCGCCTTGTAGCGCTCCGGCCGCAGCGAATCCACGCTGATGTTCAGCCGATCCAGCCCCGCCTGCCGGAGCTGTTCGCTCATGCCGGGCAGGTGCTGCGCGTTTGTGGTCATCGTAATCTCCTCCACACCCTCAATCGCGCGGATCCCGGAGATGATTTCCAATAGATCGCGCCGCAGCATCGGCTCGCCGCCGGTCAGGCGCACCTTCGTGACCTCCAGCCGCACCATTGCGCGGACAATCCGCAAAAAGTCCTCGCCGCTTAATTCGCTCTTCTTCGGGCAGGCGCCTTCGCCCGCGCGGCAATACGCGCACTTTAGGGTGCAGCGCTCCGTCAGCGACAGGCGCAAGTAGGAGATGGTTCTTCCGTAACGGTCGTTCATTTCGCTCCTGTATGGTTGGGTATCGTTCGGGTTTTATCGTTCAAATCGTGTAATCTCGTCCAGTGTTCGCACCGTGCCGCCGCGAAGCACCCGCGCAAACGCGCAGCTCGTTGGCAGAGGGCACTGTTCGCCCTGTTGAAACAGCGCGCATTCGCCAAAGCAGGGCTTCCCGACGCGGGTGATCTCCAGCTCCGCCTCGCCAATATTCAGCCGCGAACCCGCGCGCAGGCTCGCGTAGTCCAGCCCGCTCGTGAGGATGTTCGCCGCGAATCGGCCGGTGCAGAGTCCGCCCGCCGCGCGAATACTCTCCTCCGCCTCGCCGGAAAGCAGGCTAAGCGAGCCGTCCTTCGCGCTCTTTCGATCGCCCGGCACGCCGAGGCGCTCGTCGAGCAACAGAACCTCCTCGTCAACCCGCCCGCCGTCCTCCGGCGCGCGCGTCAGCCGTTCGGCCCGCATATGCTTGATTCCCGCTCAAACAGCCCGCTCTTGCCGCCGCTCTTTTTCAAGAGCCGCGTGCAGACAATCTCCATGCCTCGATCCACCGCCTTGCACATGTCGTAGATTGTCAGCGCGGCGACGCTCGCGGCGGTCAGCGCCTCCATCTCCACGCCGGTCTTCTCGTTGCAGCGCACTTCGGCGAGCACATGGACGCGATCCGGCGGGCAGGAAATCAAGTCGACCGTCACGGAGGTCAGCGCGATGGGATGGCAGAGCGGAATCAGCTCGCTCGTGCGCTTTGCCGCGAGAATGCCCGCGATACGCGCGGTGGCGAGCACGTCCCCCTTGGGCGCCGAGCCGCTGACGATTAAGTCCAGCGTTTCCGGCTGCATCAGAATCCAGCTTTCGGCCAGCGCCACGCGCGGGGTCGTATCCTTTTCGGAAACGTCCACCATGCGCGCCTCGCCGCGCTCGTTTACATGCGACAACATATCTTGCATTGAATTAACGCCACCTTTGAAGATTGAACTGTGCTCTGTTTTACTCCTGTCGTGATACAAGCGTTTCGCAAACGCCACCTTTATATTCGGATTATCATTCTCTCATAGCTTCTCTTGATCCAAAAAGCGATATTGTTTTCAAAAAATAACCGCCGCAGGATAGTTCTATCATACGGCGGCAAACAAACTTTGGCAAGTGCGTTCAGATTTTCTGGCACGATATATTATTTTGCGAAGAATAACGGTTTTATGCCTGTCTCTCCGGCCAGATCTTCTTAATTCTGCCCGGCTTGTCATAGGCATAACCGCCCAGCGCGTCGAGACGCTTGAGGAAGCCCTCGCTCGGGAGAATCCGAAGGAACGCGCGCACCTGCGGCGTCTCCATGGCCTTGAGCGAAACGAGCAGGTCGTAGGTCTCCTCGCAGACGGGCACGAAGCCGAGGCCATACATCCGCGCGGCGGAGAGAATGCCGAGGCCGCAGTCCGCGCTGCCCGCCGCAATCTGCGCGGCAACGGCGGTATGCGTCGGTTCCTCGCGCTCGTAGCCGGAGATCGCGCGCGGCGAAATCCCCTCCCGCTTGAGCAGGTAATCCAGCAGGATGCGCGTGCCCGCGCCCTTCTGTCGGTTCACGTATCGCAGGTTCGGTTTCGCCAGATCGGCGATGCCGCAGATGCCGAGCGGATTCCCCGGCGCGACCATCAGTCCCTGCGAACGCTTGACGCATTCGACGAGCGCAACCCCGCCGTTTGGAAAATAGCGCTCGATGTAGCTCACGTTGTAGCTGCCATCCGCTTCGTCGAGCAGGTGCACGCCGCCGAGCTGCCCTTCCCCGCGGCTGAGCGCAAGAATTGCGCCCATGCTGCCGACATGCGCGCTGCTCACATACGCGCGGATGTCCTGCCGCCGCAGCTCGTCCGCCGCCTCGTCAATCAGCGGATCGTGGCTGCCGAGAATGCGCACCGTCCGCGCAATGCGATCCACCGGCTTGAGCAACCGCGCAAACGCGCGCTCGCCCGCCTCGTACCCCTCGCAGTTCTGGGGTACGTCGAGCAGGCAGTCCGCCTTGGTAAACGACGTCACCACGCCCGCGCCCGCGCCGAGCGGCACGGCGGAGAGCTCGCCGTCTGAATTATAGCCCAGCGACGCACGCACGAACTCGCGGTATTTCAGCGAGGAGGTCATCTTTCGCCCCATGCGGACGCAGACGGACTCGCCCGCCTCGCGCTCGCGCATCAGCAGGCGGTCGATCACGGGGCGCACCAGCTCCTCCAGCACGAGAATGCCGGAGACCGGATACCCCGGCACGCCGACCACGGGCTTGGCGCCGATGGCTCCGAGCACAACCGGCTTGCCCGGGCGGATGGCCACGCCGTGGACGCAGACCTCGCCAAGCGAGCGGATTGCCTCCGCCGTGCCGTCGTCCCGACCGGCGGACGTGCCCGCGCCAACGAGCAGGAGATCGCACTCCCGCGCCGCCTGTTCCAGCGCCGCCTGAATCCTTGCCGGATCGTCCGGCACGATGGGATAGACCACCGGCTCCGCGCCCCACTGCCGCAGCATGGCGTAGAAGATGGCCGAGTTGAACTCCATCACCTCGCCCGGTTTGGGATGGTCGCTCGGCGGCACAATTTCGTCCCCCGTTGGCAAAATGCCAACGCGCGGACGCGCCACTACCTCCAGCGAACCAACGCCGCCCGCGAGCATCGCGCCAATCACAGCGGGCTCCATGAGGCAATAGGAAGAAAGAATCATATCCCCCGCGGCAATGTCCTCGCCAATCTGGCGCACGTGCTGCCAGGGCGCGGCAGAAGAGTACAGCGTGATTCCGCCGTCGCTCTCCACGCAGTCCTCAATCATGATCACCGCGTCACAGCCCTCCGGCAACGGGTCGCCGGTGTCCACGCGGAGAAAGTCCGGCTCTTTGAGCAGCACGGGCGTGGATTCCGTTGCACCAAAGGTCATCTTTGCGGCGAGCGCAATGCCGTCCATCGCGCAGGCGGTGTAGTGCGGGCTCGAGAGCCGCGCGTAGACCGCGCGCGCGCTGATGCGACCCAGCGCGTCCGTTACGGAGACCGTCTCCGTCCGGCTCACTAGTCCGCGTTCGTTTAGAAACGCCAGATAGGTGCGCAGCGCTTCGTTTAATGGTGTGTTGCTCAAGTACTCGTATTTTGACATGATCATCAGCCTTTCAAAATAGGATAACGTCCACCCGCGCGCCCTGCGGCAAGCCCTCGGCGTCACGCGGAATGCGGAAATACCCGTCCGCGCGGGCGAGCGTGGTGATCACGCCGGATTTGCTCGGAATGTGCGTCGCAATTCCCTCGTGCAGCAGCACGGGAACCAGCTCCTCGCGCCCGTGGTTCGACGGAATGGCGGAGGCCAGCGCCGCCGGAATCGTCCGCTCCGCCAGCGTTTCGCCTTGCAGCGCCGCGAGCAGCGGGCGCACCAGCTCGTAAAACACCAGGTATGCCGCCGCCGGATGCCCCGGCAGGCCGACGACCAGCGTTTCGCCAATCATCCCCGCGAGCGTCGGTTTTCCGGGTTTGACCGCGAGGCCGTGGAAGAGCAAACTGCCCAGCTCGCCGAGGCAGCGCGCCGCCGCGTCCTTTGCCCCCGCGGAGCTTCCGCCGGAAAGCAGCAGCAGGTCGCAATGTTCCGCGAGCGAGCGCATCGTTTCTTTTAATAGGGACGCATCGTCGGCAATCCGCCCGCAAAACACCGCGTTCGCGCCCGCCAGCTCGCAGGCTGCCGTCAGCATCGGCCCGTTGCAGTCCCTAATCTGCGCGCCGAGCGGCACGTCCGCCGGGTCAATCAGCTCGTCCCCCGTGGAGAGCACGCAGACGCGCGGCATCGCCCGAACCGGAACCAGCGTTTCGCCAATTGCCGCCAACGCACCAACGTCCCGTGCGGAAAGGCGCTTGCCCGCGGGCAGCACCAGCTGCCCCGCCGCCGCGTCCTCGCCGCGAAACACCACGTGCCGCCCCGGCGACGTTGCGCCATAGATCGCAACCTGTCCGCCGGGCAGTGTTTCGCCATCTTCGAGCATCACCATCGCGTCCGCGCCCTGCGGCAGTTCGCCGCCGGTCCAGACCGCCGCGCAGAAGCCGTTTTCGAGCGAAAACGAGGGCTGTTCCCCCATTTCTACCTCGCCACGGCACTCCAGCAGCGCGGGCAGAGCCGCGCTCGCGCCAAAAGTGTCCGCTGCGACGACCGCCCAGCCGTCCACGGACGAGCGGGTAAAGTCCGGCAGGTCGCGCTTGGCGACGATATTCCGCGCCAGCACGCGACCGCACGCGTTATTCAGCATAATTTGTTCCATTTTCGGGGTGCGCCCGGCTATTTTGGCAAGCAATTGCCCGCGCCCATCGCCAAGCGAAAGAACCTGTAACATGCGCTCTCCTCATCACCATACAAAACATTTGGTCTGGCCACAAAACTCGCCAAAAAGAGTGAATTTTCATTCATGATTTCTATGCATTATACCAAATTGGATCAAAAAATGGAATCGATCCCCCACATCTCTGTTTTTTTCATGATTCCTATGCAAAATCACTTAATAAATGAGATAAAAATAATCTGTGAACAGTTGGCAACAACCCCAACCCCTAGTGTTGCGAACTAAAATTTAGTACAAGCATTTGATTAATTTCCTTGACAAAAGTCACACGAAACGATAGTATAATATTAAATTTCCATGAATATATCATTACGATAATATTACCATGTAGCGAAGCATTCGAACGTACTCTTTTGAGGGTTACCGACGGACAAAATTTGGGGGAAACGTATGGGTCAGGCGGACAGGCATACATATACAAACGCCGTTTCACCCAACCGTTACGCAAGCCGCGACCGGTCTGTTCGTTATGCAAAAAGACGCGCCAAACGCAGAGCATATACATTCATCGCATTCATTTTATTTTTCGGTCTTGCGGTGCTGTTTGCCTACAAACCGGCAAGCGCCGCAACCAAGACGCTGCTGCAGTCCATGCGGGTTACGCAGGAAGCCCCCGCAATGCCCGCCGCGCAGGAACCGGCCAATAGCATTGTTCAGTTCCAGCCCGCCGCGGAAGCCCCCGTGGACAGCGTCGCCGCCGAGTTCGCCATTCGGGACGCAAACGCCCTCTCGATCAAATCCTGGCAGGGCGCGCTCAACTGCGGCGAGAGCTTCGACATTACGCTTTCCGGCGTCGCGGCGGACGAGCCCGTTTCGTTCTCCGGCACGAACTGCACCGTATTTCCGCAGACCGGCACCGGCGACGGCGTCTATACCGTAACGGTCACCGGCTCGGGCGCTTACTCGGCCACCGCAATGTCCGCCAATGTGCAGACGCACAAGGACACGCGCTCCGGCGTCGCCGGCAAGGCCGACCAAACCGCGCTGAACGTCAGCGGCTGGGGCGGCGGGGACGACTACTACGACCACTTCAACATTCGCGTGTCCGGCGGAAGCACGGGCGGCGCGATTACCTTCCAGACCGACGGATGCACCGTTTCCCCCGCGGTTGGAGACGCAAACACGCTCTTCGAGGTAACGGTTACGCGCGTCGGCGCATACGAGCTCACCGCGATGATGGACGGAAACGCCAACTACAACAACGCCTACTCTGCGCGGCTGAGCGGCTCCTCCGGTAAGTCCAATCAGTCGCCGATGCACATTGACGACTGGGTGGAAAACGCAAGCTGCGGGGACACGTTCGTGGCGCGCATCTACGGCGGCAGCACAAACGAGGCGCTGCTGTTAACCCCCACCGGTTGCACCTGCGAAAAGATCTCCGGAGACAAATACCAAGTCACCATCGATGCAGTTGGTCCCTACGCGCTGAGTGTTTCGCGCGCAGGGAATTACGGCTATAATACGGCTTCCGCGTTTGCCAGCGGCATTGCGCAGAAGACGAGCGCGCCTTCACTCGGCGTATCCGGTTGGTCGGACGCGAAGAACTGCAACGACTCGTTCCCGATTCGCATCTCGGGCGGCATCTCCGGCGCGGAGATCAACTTTGCCGCGAGCGGTTGCATGGTTACCCCGGCGACCGGTACCAACGAGACGACCTACACCGTAACCGTTACGTCCGCCGGCGGATATTCGCTCCGGGCGCTCATGAATGGATCGGATCGTTACGAGTCCGCCGAGTCGCACTCCTACCACGGCCAGAGCGGCAAGGGAACGCAGCAGGCGATTTCGATTCAGAACTGGAATGAAGCGGCCCCCGCGGGCAGCTCGTTTGAAATGACCATTGCCGGCGGAAGCGGCAGCGGAGCCGTTACCGTTACGACGGACGAAGGCTGCACGGCCCGCCTCAAGGACGGAGAGACGAACGTCTACCTGATTTACGTCTACCCCCTCGCGGGCAAGAGCTACTCCGTCAGTGTCAACAAAGCGGGCGACGCTACCTACGACGCGGCAACCCCGCAGACCATCGTTGGAACGACCTCCGGCGTATCGCAGGCCGCGCTTGCGGTCAACGGCTGGCAAGACAGCGCCTACTCCGGCGACTCCTTCGAGATTACCCTCGCGGGCGGCAGCGGCAGCGGCGCGCTGAACTTTGAGCTCAACGGCTGCAAGGTTGCTCCGGCAGACGGAACGCTGAACGACACCTACACGATCACGGTAACCGCGCCGGAAGGCCAGCCGTACTCCCTGAGCGTCAGCCACGCGGGCGACGGCAACTACATGCCGACCTCCGCCGCCTACAACGGCACAGCGAAGCTGTTCGCAGCGGCAGACGACAGCTCCAAGCAACTTCTGGTGGACGACGAGCCGATCG
>DAIRTE010000040.1:0-19776 GCA_036804025.1 Clostridia bacterium
ACGCGCCCGCCGCTGGTGGAGCACGCAATGCGAAACGCAATTGAAATCGCGTGGACACGCGGCAATCAGGACACGATTCGAGCCTATTTCGGCTATACGGCGAACGATCACAAGGGAAAGCCCAGCAATCTGGAATTCGTCGCGACCATGGCGCAGCGCGCTCTGACCTATCTCAAGAAATAATCAAAGTCTGTTTTTCGTAGACCGCGCAGTTAAGTGCGGTTTTTTCTCGTCGGAATGGTACGCGAGTCACCAAGGCCGATTGACGGAAACCGAAAATCATCGTAAACTGAAAGTGCTTGAAAGCGAATCAAATAGTTTAGAATCATCCGAGATTATAGATGAAGAGGATAAATCGATGAGCATGAAACAGCAGCGAAAAAAGCGCGCGATCGTGATCGTGCTGGACAGCGTTGGCATTGGCGAACAGCCGGATGCTGCGGAATTTGGCGACGAAGGCTCCCACACGCTGGGCAACATCCGCAAGGTGCGCGGCAAGCTGGATTTGCCGAACCTGACCGCGCTGGGTCTTGCGGCGATTGAGAACAGCCGTCTGGATACCCTTGGCCTCGTGCCGAAGGGCGCCTACGGTCGTTGCGCCGAACTGACCAAGGCGAAGGATACCACCTGCGGACACTGGGAGATGGCGGGACTGCCGCTCAAGCAGGCGTTTAAGACCTATCCGCATGGGTTCCCGAAGGAACTGATTGCGGAGTTCGAAGCGAAAATCGGCCGTGGAACGCTCGGAAACGAGGTTGCCAGCGGAACGGAAATCATCCAGCGGTTGGGCGACGAGCACGTGAAAACCGGTAAGCCGATTGTCTACACCTCGGCGGACAGCGTGTTTCAGATTGCCGCGCACGAGCACGTGATTCCCCTGCACGAGCAGTACCACATCAATGAGATTGCGCGCGAGATGCTCAACGACGACAACTATCTCATTGGCCGAGTGATCGCCCGCCCGTTTGAAGGGGAAAGCGGCGCGTATAAGCGCACGGAGAATCGCCGGGACTATGCCGTTGAACCGTTTTCGGATACAATTCTGGACGGGCTTGAAAAGCACGGGTTGACCGTTGTCGGAGTCGGAAAAATTGAGGACATCTTCTGCCATCGCGGGGTTACCATCGTTGACCACACGAAGAACAACCACACCGGCATTGAGTCCACCATCAATTTCCTTGAGTTGGACACCGGCAGTTTCGTCTTCACGAATCTGGTGGATTTTGACATGCTCTACGGCCATCGCAACGACGTGGAAGGGTACGCAACCGCGCTGGAGACCTTCGACGCCGCGCTGCCGCGCATTCTCGACGCTATGTGCGAGGACGATATCCTCATGATAACGGCGGATCACGGCTGCGACCCGACCACGCCGAGCACCGACCATTCGCGGGAGTACATTCCGCTCGTCGTTGCGGGCAAGCACGTGAAACCTAACGTGAATCTGGGTACCAGAAAGACATTTGCAGATATCGGAGCCACGGTGTTCGATTATCTCACGGGCGAGCAGTGGAACGTTGGCACCTCGTTTCTGAAAGAAATCTACAAGGATTAATCTATGAACAATGTGAGCACAATGAATGCTTCAATTTTTGAAGCAGTACAGCGTCTGAAACCACTTATCAATGGCGACTGCAAAATCGGCCTAATTCTCGGTTCGGGACTTGGCTCCTATGCCGAGCGAATTCAGAACAAGCGCTTTTTGCCCTACAGCGAGATACCGGGGTTTCCGCAGTCCCGCGTGGAAGGGCACGCCGGGCGGTTCGTCGTTGGCGAACTCTTTGGCAAAACCGTCGTCTGCATGCAGGGTCGGTTTCATTACTACGAGGGATATCCGCAGTCGCAACTTGCGATTCCCATCCGCGTGATGAAGCGGCTCGGCGTGGAGAAACTCCTGTTGACGAACGCGGCGGGCGGCGTGTACCTCGTGTTCTCACCGGGCGATCTGATGCTGATTTCTGACCACATCAACTTCTCCGGCTCGCATCCGCTCATCGGCGAAAACGACTCGTCTTTTGGCCCG
Organism: Clostridia bacterium; assembly: GCA_036804025.1. Lineage (GTDB taxonomy): Bacteria > Bacillota > Clostridia > Christensenellales > CAG-138 > UBA7703. The sequence continues at coordinate 2,024 of DAIRTE010000040.1, forward strand.
CGCTTTCCCGATCAGTCGAATGTTTACGACCGCGACCTTCGCGCAAAGGTGAAACAAGCGGCTAAGGAGGCAGGCGTTGCGCTGCAGGAGGGCGTCTATATGATGTTCTCCGGGCCGTCGTTTGAGTCCCCGGCGGAGATTGTGTTTGCGCGCACCTTTGGCGCTTCCGCGGTGGGCATGTCCACCGTGCCGGAGGCAATCACCGCCGCGCATTGCGGCATTCAAACCATCGGGATTTCGCTGATCACCAACATGGCGGCGGGGATTCTGAACCAACCGTTGTCGCACGAAGAGGTGCAGGAGACGGCGGCGCTCGCCTCCGAACGCTTCTCGCTTCTGGTTGACCGAATCGTAGAAACGGTCTTCTAAAAAAGATAATGCATGAGAAACAAACGTCCGACCCGCACAGGCCGGGCGTTTTGCTTGATATTTCCTTGATTTTGTTTGCTGTTTAAAAAAACGACAGATGCTGCATTTTACGCGAACCGCTAGAGCCGTTACGAAACTTGACCGTTTTGCTTGCTCTTTGATCCGCGGCGGGCTTATAATGAAAAAAAGAACCAAGGAGGACTACTGCTTTGATTGGAGTCATATTCGGTGAAAAAGGTACGGGCAAAACCAAGCAAATCCTCGAACTGGCAAACAAATCCGTCCTGGCGTCCAAGGGAACAACGATCTTCATCGACGACGACACGAGTTATATCTACGATCTGTCTACGAAAGCTCGCTTCATTAACGCATCGGACTATGGCATTACGACCCCGAAAATGCTTTACGGTTTCCTTTGCGGTCTTGCAGCGAGTGATTTTGATTTAGAGAACATCTACATCGATGGATTGCTCCGCATCATTGGCCACGAAATCTCCTCCCTGGAAGGTTTGTTCGACGATCTGAAAACGTTCGCTTCGAAGAACAACCTCAACGTATTTATGAGCATAACCAGCAGTAAGGAAACCATTCCTCCGTTTTTAAAGGAATATCTGCTGTAATCCATAGAGCGTGCGCGTGCCGCGCATACCGGTTATGCGCGGCACGCTGTTTATTCAAACGAAAACGGCGGCCCGTTTTACGGGTCAAATATGCTGCTGTCAAAACCAGATAGATAGACTATAAGTAAGGATATTTTGTTACCTATGCGATATTTCAGTACACGCGGTGGAGAGCCCGTTACCGCTGCACAAGCCATTGTTCAAGGAATCAGCCCTTCCGGCGGTCTCTATGTGCCGGAATCGTATCCGAGCGTCGCGCCAGATCCGAAGGCCGACGCCGCGTATGTGGACACCGCGCTTCGCGTGATGCGTGCGTATCTGCCCGAGACGGATGAAGCGCAGCTGCGCGAGATGTTGACTGCGGCCTATTCGAGTTTCGACGCGCCGGAGGTGACTCCGGTGGTCAAGCTAAGTGAGACCGAGCACATTCTGGAACTCTGGCACGGGCCGACGATGGCGTTTAAGGACGTTGCCTTGCAGATGCTGCCGTATCTGATGCGCAACTCGCTGCAACAGACCGGCGAAACGAAGCAGGTCTATATTCTGGTTGCGACCTCCGGCGACACCGGCAAGGCCGCGCTGGAAGGATTTAAGGACGTGGACGGCACGCGCGTGCTGGTGTTTTACCCGTACGGCGGTGTGTCCGAAGCGCAAAGGTTACAAATGGTCACGCAGGAGGGCGCAAACGTTGACGTCTGCGCCGTGCACGGCAATTTTGACGACGCGCAGACCGGCGTGAAGCAGATTTTTGCATCCAAAGAGATCGCAGCACAGCTTGCCGAGAAAGGCTGGCGGCTTTCGAGTGCGAATTCCATCAACTTTGGCAGACTTCTGCCGCAGATCGTTTATTACTATACGAGTTACGAAACCCTGCTGACGCGCGGCGAGATTCGGCCCGGCGAGCAGGTGAATTTCTGCGTGCCCACGGGTAACTTTGGCGACATCCTCGCGGGCGAATATGCGCGCCGGATGGGGCTGCCGATCCACAAGCTGATTTGCGCCTCCAACCGAAACAACGTGCTGACCGACTTCTTTGAGCGCGGCGTTTACGACGACAATCGCCCGTTCTATCAGAGCATGAGCTGCTCGATCGATATCCTGATCTCCTCCAATCTGGAGCGCCTGCTCTTTGAGCTGGCAAACCGGAACGACGCAACCGTTCGGGACTGGATGGGTGCACTAAAGGAAAAGGGGATGTACGCCCTGCCGAAGTCGGCGCTGGAAGAACTATCAAAGACGTTTGCCGCGGGCTGGTGTACCGAGGAGGACACGCTGGAGACGATTCAGCGCATCTTCCGCAAAACCGGATACCTGATGGACCCGCATACCGCCGTTGCGCAGTGTGTCTACGAGCGCTACGTCAAAGCGACAGGGGACAACACGAAGACGGTTCTGCTGTCCACCGCGAATCCATACAAGTTTGCCAGCGACGTACTCGGCGCGTTCGAAACCGCCGGACCGGACGATTTTGCCAACGTGGATCGGCTGTTCAAGCTCTCCGGCATGAAGATTCCCGCCGGAATCAGCGGACTTTCCGGTAAGCCGGAACGGCATCTGGATGTCTGCGAGCTCGGCGAAATGCCGGGTCGCGTGGTAAAACCAGTTCTGTAAAACACGAATATCGCCCGGGACAAACGTCAATCGGTTGTGCCGGGTGAAACCAGAAAGAAGAGACCTGATACGAACATCAAACGACCGGATTCCTCAACAATTTCGATTGCAGTTTGCATCGTCATCATAGCGATATTAACGTTTACGCTGGCGTTCGTGCTCAACGAGCGCAATCAGGAGCGCGCGGTGGATGTTTCCGCCGTGCAGAATCTCGCGGAGGCCATCCGCTCGGAGTATTATTTCTACGATGAGAAACAGCTCGACGAGCAAGAGCTCGTCACCGGCGCGATGCGCGGCATGGTTGGAACGTTGGATGATCCATATTCGCAGTATTTTACGGAAGACGAGTACAACCAACTGCTGACGACCAACTCCGGCGACTACGTTGGGCTGGGCATCAACATTCAGGTGCCGGACAGCGTCGGCAGCGAGGTGATCACCGTCTACGAAGGCGGCGCGGCCGATCAGGCGGGCATTCGCCCCGGCGATATCTTCGTGAAGATAAACGGCAAAGCGACGGCGAACCTGACCATGGAAGAACTGGTCGCCTGCTTTTCAACCGACGCCAACGTGCCGGACGTGATCGTCTACCTGCGGGACGGAGTGGAGACGACCGTTACCGTGCAGCGGGCGGAAGTGCACATCAACCGCGTGGTCTCAAAGGTCTATCAGGGCAGCGTCGGGTACATTCGCATCTCGGAGTTCAACGGTTCCGTCGTGGACGATTTTTGGAACGCGGCAACCGAACTGCGCGATCAGGGAATTCGAAATCTAATCATCGACCTGCGGGATAATCCCGGCGGCGGATTGAACGAGGTGCTGAAGGTTGCCAATCACCTGGTTCCGAAGGGCAAGGTCGTCGTCACCATTCGTTCCAAGAGCGGGGACGATAAGGTTTACTATTCGGAAGGCGACGAGCGACTGGACATGAACCTCGCGGTGCTGGTCAACGACTATTCCGCCTCCGCAAGCGAACTGCTCACCGGTGCGCTGAAGGATTATCATCTGGCCACGGTGGTTGGCATTCAAACGTTTGGCAAGGGCATTGTTCAGAGCTTTTTCCACCTGCCGGGCAACGGCGGCTGGGCAAAGTTTACGACGGACGCTTACTATACGCCCAACGACGTATGCATTCAAGGCGTCGGCATTACGCCGGATATTATCGTCAATTTGCCGGACGATCTGAAGAACACCAGCATCGAACTGCTCGATCCCGCGCAGGACACGCAGCTCAATGCCGCGCTTGCGCTCTTTGCGCAGCAAACAGGGGCGAAACAACACATCGATCAAAAACTATAATCATATAGGAGTAAGAAACATGCAGCGAATTCGCGATATCTCCCTCTCCCCAAGTGGTGAACAGAAGATCGACTGGGTGCGGCGCAACATGCCGATTCTCAACGGCATCCGCGCGTCGTTTGAACGCGATCTGCCGTTTCGGGGACTAAAAATCGCGCTTTCGATCCATCTTGAGGCGAAGACGGCCTATCTTTGCCGCGTGTTGGAAGCGGGCGGCGCCGAGATGCATGTCACCGGCAGCAATCCGCTCTCCACGCAGGACGATGTTGCCGCCGCGCTCGCCGCTGGCGGAATAAACGTGTCTGCCCTGCATGGTTGCTCGATGGAGGAGTACGAGTCTTGCATCGACAACGTGCTCATGGCCGAGCCGGATATCATCATCGACGACGGCGGCGATCTGTTGCACGGGATTCATGCGCGCTTTCCGCACCTGATTCCAAAGATTCTTGGCGGCTGCGAGGAAACGACTACGGGCATTCATCGGCTGGTGGCCATGGAGAAAGCGCGAGAGTTAAAATTTCCCATGTTCGCGGTCAACAACGCGGATTCCAAGCATTTGTTTGACAACCGCTACGGCACGGGCCAGAGCGTGTTTGACGCAATCGACCATACGACCAACCTCGTGATCGCGGGGAAGACCGTTGTCATTGCGGGATACGGCTGGTGCGGCAAAGGCGTAGCCATGCGCGCAAAGGGCCTCGGCGCAAATGTCATCGTCACGGAGGTCAACCCGATCCGGGCGATTGAAGCGGTTATGGACGGGTTCCGTGTGATGCCGATGATGGATGCGGCACGCATTGGCGACCTGTTTATCACCGTGACCGGCGACATCAATGTAATAAGCGAACCGGAGTTCAACGTAATGAAGGACGGCGCAATCCTGACGAACGCGGGACATTTTGACGTAGAGGTCAATGTGCATCAACTCGCGAAGATCGCCGTGGACAAGCAGCAAATGCGCACGAATATCGTTGGCTACCAACTCAAAAACGGGCGCTGGCTGCACGTCATCGGCGAAGGGCGCCTGGTCAACCTCGCCGCCGGAAACGGACATCCTGCCGAGATCATGGACATGAGTTTCGGCATTCAGGCACTTTGCGCGCGCTATTTGGCGGAACATCGCGGAAAGCTCGAGCCAAAGCTCTATGCAGTGCCCGAGGAGATTGACCGCGAGGTGGCAATGCGGAAACTGGACGCTCTGGGCGTGAAGATTGACCGGTTGAGCGCCGAGCAGGAAGCGTATCTTTTGAGCTGGAACGCCTAAATTCGTGGTTTACAAGGCGTTTTGAAGCTGATAAAATAGCATGTGGCGCGACGTTTTTACTCGCGGAGCCCATTATTTCCAAAATCCGTTCCATCGGCAAATCGTCGTCCCGTCTTTTTCGATCTCTATTGAAATCATATCCGTGCTAGACGGATCAATATACGCGCGAAACGCGTTCAAAGAATGAGTACAGGGGGAACCGAAATGAAGGAATACACCGCGAAAGACATTCGTAATATTGGCGTTTTCGGCCATGGCGGCGAGGGGAAAACCACGCTGACCGAGGCGATGCTGTTCAACGCCGGGCTGATCGACCGCTTGGGCAAGGTTGAAAACGGCAGCACGACGACCGACTTCGACCCCGAGGAAATCTCTCGCGGCATCTCCATCAACATGGCGCTCGCGCCGCTCGAATGGAAAAACACGAAGGTAAACGTCATTGACGCGCCGGGCTTCTTCGACTTTTACGGCGAAGTAACCGCCGCGATGTCGCTGGCCGACAGCGCGCTGATCGTCATCGGCGCGGTATCCGGCCCGGTGGTCGGCGCGGAAAAAGCGATGGCCATGTGCGAAAAAGCGCACAAGGCGCGCATGATCGTCATCAACCAGCTCGACCGCGAAAACGCGAACTTCGAGAAGGTCATGGGCGAAATCAGCGCAAAGTTTGGCCCCAGCGTGGTTCCGATTCAGCTGCCCATCATCGAAGGCGGCGTGTTCAAGGGCTATGTGGACATCGTCCATATGGTTGGCAAGCTCTTCGACGGCAAAGGCGAAAAGGAAATCGAGATTCCGGCAAACCTCAAGAAGGAAGCGGATTCCCTCTCCGAAAAGCTCACCGAAGCGGCTGCGGAAGCGGACGAGGAACTCATGGAGAAGTACCTCGAAACCTTCGAGCTCTCCCGTGAGGAAATGCTCAAGGGCCTGTCCGTCGGCGTTCGGGACGGCGTGATCACGCCCGTTACCTGCGTCTCTGCGGCACAGAACATTGGCGTTGGCACGCTGCTGGACAACGTTGTGCACTATCTGCCCTCCGCGGAACTGGCGAAGGCGCCGAAGGCGACCAGCGCCAAGACCGGCGCGGAGGTCGTTGTTTCCCAAAATGGAAAATTTGCCGCGCAGGTCGTCAAGACCACGTTTGACCAGTTTGGCAAATACTCCATTGTAAAGATTTATCGCGGTGCGCTCGACGTCTCCGTTACCCCCTACAACACGATCACGGAGAAGGCCGAAAAGCCCACAGTTCCGGCGATTATGCGTGGCAAAAAGACATATCCGGCGGAAAAGCTCTATGCAGGCGACATTGGCGTACTGCCGAAATTGCAATATACCGCAACGGGCGATACGCTCTGCGACGCGGCGGACCCGGTCATCTTTGAGCCGATCGACTTCCCGAAGCCCGCGATTTCGCTGGCGGTTACCGCGAAGAAGCAGGGCGAGGACGACAAGGTCATCTCCGGTCTGAACCGCATCAAGGAAGAAGACCCGACCATCCAGATCGAAAAGAACGCCGAAACCGGCGACGTCCTGATTCAGGGCCTCGGCGAAATGCACATTGAGGTTGTCTGCGGCAAGCTCCGCAACAAGAACAACGTCGAAGCGCAGCTGGCTGACCCGCGCATTCCGTACCGTGAAACCATTCACACCATGGCGGAAGCGGAAGGCAAACACAAGAAGCAGTCCGGCGGCAGCGGCCAGTACGGCGTGGTTCAGATGCGCTTTGAGCCGGCTCCGGAAGGCGTCGAGTTCGAGTTCGTCAACGCAATCGTCGGTGGCGTGGTGCCGAAGGAATTCATCCCCGCCGTTGAAAAGGGCCTCAAGGAAGCGCTCGTGCACGGCGTGCTCGCAGGCTACCCGATGGTCAACCTCAAAGCGACGCTCTACGACGGCAAGTATCACCCCGTCGATTCCAAGGAAGTCGCGTTCAAATCCGCCGCACGTCTGTCCTACAAGGCGGCCTGCGCAAAGGCGAACCCGACCCTCATCGAGCCAATCTACCGCTACGAAATCTTCGTTCCGAACGATTACGTCGGCGCGATCAGCGGAGACCTCTCTTCCCGCCGCGGCCGCATGCTGGGCATGAACCCGGTGGAAGGTGGAACGATTGTTGTTGCGGAAGCTCCGCTTTCGGAGATGTTCAAGTACGCGACCGACCTTCGCAGCATGTCGCAGGCGCGCGGCTCGTTTACGAGCGAGTTCGTCCGCTATGAGGACGTTCCCGCCAACATCGCCAAGAAGATTATCGAGCAGGCGAAGAAGGAAGAGGAAGAGGAAGAATAACGAACCCATCAGCGGAGGGCGGTATATCCGCCCTTCGTTTTCATTTGTGTTGGAGCATTCCCGTGCGGATCGGGATTTTTATCAAGAAGGAGGAGCCATGCAGAAATTCACCGCGTCCGTCGACCGGCAGGCAACCATGCTGCTGGATATGTCGTTCTGGAGCAGCATTGTGGTGATCGTTCTTCTCATGATCGTGAACACGGTCAATCTGCTGCGCGCGAACGCGGGCGGTGAGCCGCTGATTTCGCTGGCTTCGCCGGATCTGATTCTGATTGCGAGCCTGGCAATTTGCGTCTGGCTGGCGTTCGGCGGCGTACGCGCGCTCGCGACAAAGAAGCGCCTTTCGCGTGTTTGCATCTGCTGCTCGGAGGAAAGCGTGGACGGCGTATCCATGCCGAATCCGGCAAACGGGGATCAGGGGGAGCCGTTCTCCCTGCCGTATCGGGACATACGTTTTGTCGGTTCGGTCGACGTGCCGCTGACCAAGCGCCAGCAGGTGCCTTCGCTGAAGCTGAAAGACGACCAACGCAGCTATATCGTTCCCGCGCCGGAAGGGCTGCCGGAGATCGTGCGCATCATCTCGGATCGAATGATGGCAAACTAAGGCTTTCTAGAACAAGAGTGTAACCAAATCACACTAGTAAACGCAGGACCAATTGTATTCAATTGGTCTTTTTGCTATACTTTTATTAAATAAGAATAATTCTTATTAATAACGATTACTTGCTTATGGAAAGGAATACTTACTATGAAGCGATATATAACAATCATTGCGATGATGCTTCTTGTTGCGATCTTTGCGGTTGGCTGTGCCAGCGCGGGAGCAAACAGCGCGGCTGCCGCCGCAACGACTGCGCCCGCCGCAACGCAGGCTCCTGCCGCAGCGACGGATGCCGCCGCAACAACCTCGGCAGGCACAACAACCGGTTCCGCCGAAAACGGTACGCTGGAGCTCACGCTTGCCGAACTGGCAATGTACAACGGCAAGGACGGTCAACCCGCCTATGTGGCTGTGGATGGCGTGATCTACGACGTTTCCGCCTACCCGAAATGGAAAAATGGCGATCATAACGGCTACTCCGCCGGGAATGACCTGACGGAGATCATTAAGACAAAATCACCGCATGGCGTCGCCAAACTCAAAGGCGTGCCCGTTGTTGGCAAACTGATTGACGGTTAATATCGAAATAAACAAAACGCCCCATCGGGGCGTTTTGTTTTATGTTACTTGGTTTCTTCCACGGGGGATTCCGTATCGGCTGAACTTTCTTTGTGAAAGTATTGATAGACTGACTCCGCCGTTCGGGTATCAATCAGCGGCACCGCGGCCAGCTCCTCCTGCGACGCCGCTTTAATCGCCTCAATCGTTAAGAACGCGTCAAACAGGGCGCGCTTTCGCTTGTCGCCCACGCCGGGAATGCTGTCCAGCACGGAATAGAGCGCGTTGCGGTTGTGAATGTTGCGATGGTAACTGATGGCAAATCGGTGCGCCTCGTCGCGCAGGCGCTCAATCAGGTGCTGCGGCGCGGAGTTTCGCGGCAGTTGAATCGGTGTTTCCTCGCCGGGGATATAGATAGTCTCGCTGAGCTCCGCAAGGCCGATGGTCGGAATAAAGTCGAGTGAGAACGATTCGAGCACCTCCAGCGCAACCTGCAGCTGCGCGGGGCCGCCGTCCATGACGAGCAGGTCCGGTAATGGGAGAAATCCCGCTTCGTTTTCCTCCGCCTTTTGAAAACGCCTGGTCAGCGCCTCGCGCATCGCGATCAGGTCGTTTCCGCCCGCGTCCGCACGAATGCGAAACCGGCGGTACGCGCTCTTGTCCGGCTGCCCGTCCGTAAAGACGACCATGGAGGAGACGGTGTCCCGCCCCTGAATATGCGAGTTATCGAAGCACTCCAACCGCGTTGGTACCGTTTCAAGCCCAAGGATGGCGCTCAGCTGGGACAGGGCGCCTTCGCCGCGCTCCCAGGCGCGTTTTTGCAGGGACGCGTCCTTTTCGAGCACGTCCAGACAGTTGCGATACGCCATCTCCGCCAGCCGACGCTTCTCGCCGCGCTGCGGGCGATGCACCTCAACCTTGCGTCCGGCGAGTCCGGTGAGCCAGGAGGAGATCGCCTCCATGTCGGAAGCATCCTGAAAGAGTAGCACCTCCGGCACAAACGACGCGGATTCCGCATAATACTGCGAGAGAAACGCGCTGAGAATGTCCGCATCGGACTCTTCCAAGTCCGCGTCCATGCGAAACTTTTCGGTGCCAATGACCTTGCCGTTGCGCACAAACAGCGCAAAGACAAGCGTGTTTGTGTCGAGCCGCGCGAGGGCAAAGACGTCCAGCATGGTGTTCGTCGTAGCGATGACGACCTGCTTTTCGTTGAGGCTCTCGATGGCGCGAATCCGGTCGCGCAGCGAGGCCGCGCGCTCAAAGTCCATCGCCTCCGCGGCGGTGGACATCTGCTCGTTCAGTGTGCGCAGGATTTCGGTTGTGTTGCCGGAGAGAAACGAAAGCACCTCGTCGAGCAGCTTGTGGTATGCTTCCCGCGTGATGTCACCGGAGCAGGGTGCGCAGCATTTGCCGATGTGGTACATCAAGCATGGACGCTCACGCCGCGCAATCATGCGCGCAATGTCCTTTTTGCACTGCCGGATCGGGTAATGCTCGCGCACGAGCGCGAGACCGTCCCGCAGCAGCAGGCCGGAGAGAAAGGGGCCGAGGTACTTTGCGCCATCCTTCTTGATTCGGCGGACGACCTCAAGGCGCGGGAAATCCTGCCGAAGGTCGACACGAATGTAGGGAAAATGCTTGTCGTCCTTGAGCAGGATGTTGTATTTCGGCTTGAATTCTTTGATCAGGTTGGACTCGAGCGAAAACGCCTCGGTCTCGTTTGCGACGCGGATGTATTCGAAATCCGCGATCTGCCGCACCATGGCGGTTACTTTTGGCGGATGGTTCTTCGACGACTGAAAGTACTGCCGAACGCGATTCTTCAGCGAGATTGCTTTTCCAACATAAATCACTTCGCCGGCGACGTTGAACATCTTGTACACGCCAGGCGAAGAGGGGAGTAGTTTTAACTTTTCTTCGATAATTTGATTCATTGCTGTCTCTAGTACAAAATTAGTCGACTGAAATCTCTCCGGCTGCAATGAGCATTTTATACAGCAGCGGCAGGGGCAGGCCAATCACGTTAAAGTAATTCCCCTCCACGCGATCCACAAACACGCCGCCGGGGCCTTGCACGCCGTAGGCGCCCGCCTTGTCGAGCGGCTCACCGGTTGCGACGTAGGAGTCGATCTCCCGCTCCGTCATGGGCGCGAAGGTCACGCGCGTTTCCTCGTGCCGCACATCCGCCTTGCCATCCTTGAGCACGGCTACGCCGGTGTAGACCACGTGCTGCTTGCCCTGCATGCGGAGAAGGTATGCCTTTGCGACCTCCGGCGTATGCGGCTTGCCGAGGATGTCGCCCTCCAGATAGACGATGGTGTCCGCGCCGATCACGCAATCCTGCGGATGCAGGTCGGCAACGGGCTGTGCTTTTTGCAGCGCCAGTGTTTTGACGAATTCGGCGGGCGGCAGGCCGTGCGGCTGAATCTCTTCCTCGCCGGATGTTTCAATGCGATAGTCAAGCCCGATCATGCGGAGCAGTTCGCGGCGGCGCGGAGAGGAGGAAGCGAGTATGATCATATGTTCTCCAGAGTTCTGGTTTATAGCGTTTCCGTTTCGAGCAGAACGGGGCAGTGGTCGCTGCCGAGCACGTCCGAAAGAATTCGACTGTCCTTCACGCGGTCAATCAACCGGCGAGACGTCAAAAAATAGTCGATACGCCAGCCTGCGTTGCGCGCGCGCGCGCCGCCGATGTAGCTCCACCAGCTATAGGCCTCCGTCTTGTCCGGATAGAAATGACGGAAGGAGTCGATAAACCCGTTTTCCAGCAGGCGCGTCATGCAGGCGCGCTCCTGATCCGTAAACCCGGCGTTCATGCGGTTGGTCTTGGGGTTCTTCAGGTCGATTTCCTGATGCGCCACGTTGAGGTCGCCGCAGACGATGACCGGTTTTTTCGCGTCCAGCGCGCGGAGGAAGTCGAGGAATGCATCCTCCCACGTCATCCGGTAGTCGAGACGGCGAAGGCCGTCCTGCGAGTTCGGCGTATAGACGGTGACGAAATAGAACGTCGGGTATTCGAGCGTGATGACCCGGCCTTCCGTGTCGTGCTCGGGCATGCCAATTCCATAGGCCACGGAAAGCGGCTCGTCTTTGACGAACACTGCCGTACCAGAATAGCCCTTCTTCTCCGCGCTGTTCCAGTAGATTGTGTAGCCGCTGACTTCGCCTTCAAACTGCTCCGGCTGCATCTTGGTTTCCTGCAGCGCGAGAATGTCCGGCTTCTGCTCGGCGACAAAATCAAAAAATCCCTTTGTGATGCAGGCGCGAAGGCCGTTGACGTTCCAGGAAATCAGTTTCATGCTACACGCTCCTTTGTCAATCAATCAACAATCAATATACCATAGTTGGATGCGGCGGACAACCTAACGCCCGCCGAACAGCACGGAATAGGCCCTCGGCAGACGCTTTCGAACGAGGAGCGCCAGCGGAATCAGAATCAACAGCGCAATCCACGCGACGCTGAAGTAGCTGATCAACATCCAGGCTTCGGTGTGCGGAACGAGCGCGTACTGAATCTTCTTGATCACCGAGAACACGAGAAAGTGCGTCAGGTACACAAAGAACGACGTTTCGTAGGTCGCGCGGTCGCGAACGCGCTCGGCGTCGATGCCAAACCAGAGCGAGGCGATCACCGCGATGCTGTACCACTCGCTGACGAAGATCGTATGCGCATAGGCGTAGAGCGGAATCGCGCAGAGCAGCACGATTCGAAGCGGTTTTGGCGCGGTGACACGGGCGGCGTCCGGAACGCGGAGCGAAACGTAAGCGCCGACCGCATAAAAGAAGAAGAAGCGCCAGTGCATGCTCAACTCGGCCGGCAGAACAAACGGCTGATGCAACACAAATTGAAGCAACACAGCCAGCGAAATCTCCGCGATATACTTCTTTGATAACAGAAGATAGAACAGCGGCGAAAGCAGCGTCAGCAGGATCAACACCTTGATAAACCAGAGGAAACCGGCGTACTCGTGCAGAAACACTGCGCTGAGAATCCCGGAGAACGTCAGCGGCGCGGGGGGCGTATTGATCAAATTCGCAAAGAACGGAATGCGGGGCAACAGCGCAAACATACAGAAATAGATCGTGTTCCAGAGCAGGTACGGAACCAGCAGCGTCTGCACGCGCCGTTTCCACTTGCCAAGCAGTTGGTTCCACTGGAACCGGCGAAAGAAGAGCATGGCGGAGAGCATAAAAAAGCTGGACACGACCCATTCGCACGAGGCGAGCACATCGTGTTCCACCTGAAACGCCAGCGTTCCGCTTAAGAAACCGAACTGTTCGTAGTTTTCCGAATGCGCAATGAGTACGCATACAATCGCGACAAATCGCAGCAGATTAATCTTTCGATAGAGCGCCTGTTCCGAAACGAGATTCATAAGTATCCTTATCCTTTTTCTATGGGATTACGGTAGCATTCCGCGTGCGGTCTGTCAAGTATGCGATGCGGGGTTGACAAATCCACAAGACCTGATAAACTGTGTCATATGAAACAAATACGAGGATAATTCATGAGCCGATCGTTGAATCCAACCGCATACGCATCGATTGCGCAGGATACGTTTCTCTTTCGCGGCATTCCGCAGGAGGAGATTTGTGCGCTGCTGGAAACGGATGGGGTTCGGGTGGAGCACTTTGAAAACGATCAGACCCTGTTTAATCGCAATCAAAACGAGCGCGTGCTCGGCATTTTGCTCTATGGCAGCTGCGCCGTTACAAAGGAAAGCGACGGCGGTTCCATGCCGATGAGCGTGCTGCATGCAAAGGATCTCTTCGGCGCGGCGTCGCTGTTTCACAACGAGAGCGACTATGTCGCCCGCCTGACCGCGAAGGAAAGTACATGGGCGCTGCTGATTCCGGAGAACGCGCTTCGCGCAATGATGCAGCAAGACTTTCACGTAACCGAGAACTATCTTCGTTACCTCACCGCGCGCATCCGCTTTTTGAGCCGAAGGATCGACGGATTCCTTCCGCAGAGCGTGGAGGATCGCGTGCTGAACTACTTACAATCCCGCGCGGAAAACGGGCTATACGAGTCCGAATGGAGCGTCAGCGCTCTGGCGGACGCGCTTTGCGTGAGCCGAAGCACACTCTACCGCGCAATGGATAAACTGGTTTCCGAAGGGAAAATCGAACGAACCGGCAGGGCGTTTCGCCTGCCAAAAGGAGAAATCGAATGAAAAAAGCACTACTGATTCTAACCGCGTTGGTCATGCTCCTCGCGCTGGGCTGCGCAAAAGCGCCAGCGGAACCGGTGAACATTGCCGCGCTGAAGGGGCCGACCGGAATGGGCATCAGCTACCTGATGCAGGAAGACTCCGGTAAATACAACATCGAACTGCAGGACGCGCCGGACGTCGTCGTCGGCAAGTTTGTCAGCGGCGAAATCGACATTGCGGCGGTGCCGGTCAACCTCGCGGCGACGCTCTACAACAAGACCGAGGGAAACGTTGTTCTGCTGAACATTGACACGCTCGGCGTGCTCTACATCGTTGAAAACGGAAACACGATTCAGTCTCTTTCCGATCTGGCGGGCAAGACGATCTACGCCACCGGCGAAGGCGCAACCCCGCAGTTCGTGCTCGATTACCTGCTCGCGCAGAACGGCCTGACGGATCAGGTCAAGGTGGAATACGTTGGCGAACACACCGCGCTCGCGGCAATGCTGGCCTCTGGGGAAGCGGCCATCGGACTTTTGCCGGAACCGTTTGTCTCCTCTGTACTGGTCAAAAACCCGAATGCACGTGTTGCACTTGATCTCAACCAAGCTTGGGAGGATGCCTCCGGCACGAAGCTCGTCATGGGCGTTTACATTGCGAGCCGCACGTTCTACAACGAGCATCCCGATCAGGTGAAGGCGTTCCTTAAAGATTACGCCGCATCGGTTGAAAAGGTGAACACGGCGGACGACGCGGCGAGCGTGGTGGCAAACCTTGGCATCGTTGGCTCGGAAGCAATCGCCAAGCAGGCGATTCCGCGCAGCTACATCGTCAGCATCACGGGAGACGAAATGAAATCTGCCGCGTCGGCGGTGCTCAACGTGCTCTTTACGGCAAACCCGGCGTCTGTCGGCGGCAAACTGCCCGGCGACGACCTCTATGCCAAGTAAGCGAGTCTGGGTAAAAAAAGCGCTGATCGCGCTGATCTATCTAGCGGTTTGGGAAGCGGCGAGCCTCTTGGTTGGCAAGGAGCTGCTGCTTCCCTCGCCGTTTGCTACGCTCGCGCGGCTGTCGGAACTGCTGTTCCAAGCAGACACATGGACGTTTGCCGGGTTAACGCTTCTGCGCATCATGGCGGGGTATGTGCTGGGCGTGCTCTTAGGCGTTGCGCTCGCGGTGCTCACCGCGCGTTCTCGCTTTGCCGAGGAGCTGCTCTCGCCGTTGCGCTCCGTCGTGAAAGCAACGCCGGTAACGTCGTTTATTTTGCTCGCGCTGCTTTGGCTGCGTTCGGGCATCGTTCCGCTGTTCATCAGCTTTTTGATGGTGCTGCCGATGGTCTGGTCAACGACCGCGGAAGCAATTTTGCAGACCGACCCGCGTCTCGTCGAGATGGGCAAGACGTTCGGGTTGAGCCGCTGGAAGATTCTGCGGCAGATCTACGTTCCGTCCGTGCTTCCGCAGTTTCTCGCGGCTTGCACGACGGCGCTGGGCTTTTCCTGGAAGAGCGGTGTTGCGGCGGAGATCATCGCGCTGCCAAAACAGTCAATCGGGTACCGGCTATACGAATCCAAACTGCGCATCGAAACGGTCGATCTCTTCGCTTGGACGCTGCTGGTGATCGTACTTTCCATGCTGTTGGAGCGGCTATTGGTTTGGAGCATGCGGAGGATCAAACGTGGACAATAACATTACGCTCAAAAGCGTTACGAAAACATTCGGTGAGAACACCGTACTACGAAACTTTTCCGCCGTGCTTCCGTTCAGCGGAGTAACCGTTCTTCGCGGGCCTTCCGGCACTGGAAAGACGACGCTGTTTCGGCTGTTGTTGGAATTGGAACAGCCGGACGTGGGGGAGATTCTGGGCATACAGGGGCATAAACCCGCCGTGGTGTTTCAGGAGGATCGCCTGCTGCCGTGGGCAACCGCGCTGGAGAACGTTGCGCTGGTTTCAAATCCGGTGATCGCGGAATCGACCTTAAAACTGCTTGGTCTGGGCGACAGTCTGCATCTTTTGCCGCGCGAACTCTCCGGCGGCATGCAGCGGCGCGTCGCCATTGCGCGCGCGCTGGCGTACCAAGGAGACGTGTTGTTTCTAGACGAACCGTTTACGGGGCTGGACGAGGAGAACAAGCGCATTGCCGCAAATGCGATTCTCGAGCAGCACGTTCCGGTATTTGTAATTACGCACGAGGAAGACGAGGCGGAGCTGTTTGGAACCTACCGTACCCTGCAACTGCCGGTTTGAGCTTACACTTATGGAACCCGAGCAGATGTAAATATGCATGAAATATTGAGTATTCCGCCCATCGGTGGTATACTTTTTTATTATCATCGGGAGGTATGGGGCATGAAATTCACCTTACGAGAGAAACGATTTCCATCCGCAACCGGACTGTGCGATATTCGCTATCGCATGTGGATTCCCGAAGAGCCGCACGCGGCGCTGCAAATTACGCACGGCATGGCCGAGCACATCGATCGATACGAAGAGTTCGCGTCGTTTTTAGCGGAAAACGGCGTTCTGGTATATGGCAACGACATCGCGAGCCACGGAAAAAGCATCGCGCCCGGCGTACCGAAGGGGTTCTTCGGCGAGAAGAACGGCTGGGACGCGGTGGTGCAGGATATGCGCACCATGCGCGATCTGGTCAAGAACGACTATCCGGGGATTCCGTTCATCCTGATGGGGCACTCGATGGGCTCGTTCCTTGCGCGCACCTATGCGGGACGCGACGGCAACGACTTTGACGCATTCATTTTCTCTGGTACGGCGGGCAGCAACCCCGTGCTTGCCATTGGCAAATGGATTGCCAAGCGGGAGATCAAGAAGACCGGCGGCAAGCAGCCGAGCATAACCCTGTTCAACATGAGCTTCGGCTCCTACAACAACGCGTTTAAGCCGAACCGCACGGTCAACGACTGGCTCTCGCGCGACGAGGCAAAGGTGGACCAATACGTGGCGGACGAGAACTGCGGATTCCCATTTACCGCGTACGCAATGTATGACGTATTTACCGGCTTAACCGAGATTTCGAACGAAAAGTGGGCGGCTCGCGTGCCCAAGCGCCCGATTCTGCTGATGTCCGGCGTGAAGGACCCGGTTGGCAACAGCGGCAAAGGCCCCAAGCAGGTCTACAGCTGGCTCGAAAAGACGGGGCATCAGGCGGAACTCAAGCTCTATGAAGGCGGCCGGCACGAAATGCTCAACGAAATCAACCGCAAGGATGTCTATGGTGACATTCTGCTCTTTCTCAACGCCGTAGAAGCCATGGGAGAGGTGAAATGAGCGTTCTGGTCTATCGCGACAGCGATGTATTAAGCCAGGCGATTGCGACGATGCTCGCGGGCTGCATCATAGAAAAACCGACCAGCGTGCTTGGCCTCGACTGCAGCGCGCAGCTTTCGGCGGCCTATCGTAAAATCGCGGGCATGACAAACGACGGACTATTGGACTGGACGAGCATCCGCGCGTTCAATCTATTTGAGCATGTTCGAACGGACGCGGAGCCTTCCGATGCGTCCCGCATGCACACCATGCTCTACGACCGCGTGAACATTCAGGCGGAGAACGTCTTTTCGCCGTATAAGGAAGCGCGGGACTGGAGCAAACTCTGCAACGAATACGAAGACGCGATCTGCGGCATTGGCGGAATCGACACCGCGCTCTGCGTGGTCGGGCGGGACGGGCGCGTTGCCTGCAACCTGCCTGGGCCGGAGCTCGCGCCGGTGACCCACGTGGAGCACACGGACAGTGGGCGGGTCGTCACCGTTGGAATCTCTACGATCATGGCAGCCAAGCGCGTGATTGTGGTCCTCGGTGGATACGACCTGTCGCAGATAGCGCCGCTGATCATCACCGGGCCGATCGTACCCTCCGTTCCGGCGAGCTATCTGCAGCTGCACCCGAACGCAATCTTCATGCTGGACGAAGACGCCGCGGCGAAGATATAATAACGAGACGCGTTCCTTTCTGCGCCACGCAAGCGGTAAATATC
>DAIRTE010000041.1:0-19726 GCA_036804025.1 Clostridia bacterium
GTCGATCTGCCGCAGGAAGAAGAAGCGATAGTAGGCGAAATCCCGATTGTCGCTCAGGCACGCTTGCCGGTGCACGCAGACGAATTCCGGATACCCCAGCGCGTCCACAAGCGCTCTGGCCTGCGCTTCGGCGTTTTCCTGCGTTATGGTGAGCAGTCCCTCAATGTTGTCCGGATCGGGACTCATGGCGCCCACCGTGTGCTGCATGTCTCGCGCGTACTCGAAAAAGCAACTGGAGAGCACTTCCGGGCAGTTGTGGAATGACAGGCGCGAGACCGTCGCGTCATCCGGCATGGCGAAGTGTGACTGGTAGCAGTCCGTCGTGTCAATCTTTCCCTGACTGTTCGAGGCGCTGATTGGCGTCCAACTGGAGAAGTTCGGCGTGATGGCGGGCAGCGCGTCCGGCAGCGTCGGCAACAACGTTTGGAATTCGGCGAGCGCATGCTCCGCCTCGTCCTTCGTGTAGTAACGAAGGTGTATTTGATATTACCGTAAGAATCCCAATACGCAATCGAATCGCTTAAATCGTCGATCTCGCGCTGTAAAAAAGCTTTCGTAAAGTGCTCGCCCGCGCTTGCTTGGTCAACGTAATGCACGTCGCTTCCCAGCAGTACGCTCGCAATGCGCGCGACCTCCTCGTTGGTAAACAAATGTCGCTTCGTACGTTCGACCGGCAAGTCTGCCGTTGGCAGCTCGACGGCGGCGTCCACATGTACCTTGAGAAGCCCTGTTTCGCTTTGCAGTTCGGCGGTGTAGGTTTGCGGTACGCCCAATGCTCTGTAGAGATCGACCGAATCGGGCGTCGCCGTGTTGGAATCCGCGGTGGCTTGCGACTGGGAAGCCGTCTCCACCATCTGCTTGGCGCCAAGCGATACGGGAATTGCCGTCGCAGGTTGGCTTGCGCCGCCGCACCCGCCGAACGCGAGCAGCATGCCGACCGCGCCGATCCAGAGTAGAAAACGTTGGAACCATTGCTTGAGTTTCATGCGGCTCACCTCCTTAAAAACCGGATGTCTTGCTGATGACGCTGCCGTCGATGGCATTGACAGAAAGATACGGTTCCTCCCGCAAGCCGACCGGCACGGTTTCCGCACGCTGCACCTCGGTGCCGCCGGAGAGCACGTAGTTCTCCTGCCCGTAGAAGTTCCAGACGGGGATCAGGAGCCCCTGCTCGACCGAGTTTGCATCCGAAACTCGCTGGAGCGACAGCGTGATGTGATCGATTACGATCGTGCAGGCGCTGTAGGTCGCGAGGTCGGATTCCAGCGGCTCGTTGACCACGGCGAGCATGTTCTTTGCGACGGTCAGAATCGAGGAAAACGGAAGCAGCGTTGCGCGCTCGACCTCGACCGCGCCGACGGCGAGCGGGGAAACCCAGCTGAAGCCGAGCAAGCCGCTGTCGTCGAGCCGGACTTCCAGCGTTTCATACGCCCATTCCTTGCCGCCGTCAAAACCGCCAACATAGGAGCGGTTGAAGGGGCTCTGCACCTCGACGCCGGCGACCGTACGGCGCGCCTCCACAAAGTAGGCGTAGTGCCCTGCGTCCGCCGCTTCGGCGTCGCTGGCCAAATACACGCGAAACGGCCGCATGTTTTCGATCTTTAGCGTGTCCAGCAGCGCGGCAACACGGGAGAGCGCCTCCGCCGGAGTCATGCTCAGTTCGGAGATCTGTGGTTCGTTGGTTACGTCGCGCAGCTGATACAGCGCAACAGCCACGCGGCTGCTGTCGAAATAATTCATGCTCGCTTCGCTGCGTAAGACAGCGGCGGATTCGCCGACCGCATCGGTATTTCCCTCGCTTGCGGGATACTGCGCGTTGTTTCGAACGAAAAACTCCTTCGTAAAGGGCGGGTTTTGCGCGTTGACCGCTTCAAACACCGACTGCTTGCCGCCGTCGGAACCAAGCTGCTCCGTAAAGACGGCGGAGGAGATCGGATCGCCGAGGCCTTCCTGCGCGTTCTGGAGTCGGGATTTCAACTTTGCAATCTGCGCTTCGTATTCGGCGCGCCAGGCATCGTCTCCCGGTCCATCCGGCGAATCGTTCAGGTCCAAAGCGTTTTGCATGGAATCGATGCGATCTTGAATGGTCTGCTTGGTTTCAAAGAGATTGCCGTAGTCATACATCGCGGTGTCCCCGCAGAAACAGGCAAACGCGCGCTGGAGGAACTCCGGAGAAAACTCATCGGCGGACACGCGATAGATGGATAGGTGATCCGTAACCGGCACCGTAACATCCGCGGAGATCTCAACCGAGAACTTGTTGTTCTTTGTTTGCAGAGGCGTTTCCTCCACGTGCTTTGGCACGCCGAGGCTCTCACGCAGCGTTTGGCTCGCCGTTTCGGCGGGCTGCTGCGCGGCGGTGGCAATCATCTGCTCGGTGCCCTTGCTCACGGCGGGAACCGCGGTTGGTTCCATCCCGGCGCAGGCACAGAGCGCGCCAACGAGCAGCGCGCAGGCCGCGAGCGGGAGAATTTTATGTTTCAGCATGTCGAACCCTCGCTTTCCGAATGCCGCAGGTTTGATCTTGCGGCCTTCTGGAACCAACGATAGAGCGAAAACCGCATCGAGTCTTCATCAAGCGGTAAACGGAATGTAATTTATGTCAGCCTTCGTTGGCGGCGACGGTGACGATTTGCCCGCGCGAGCGCTCGACAAAGGAGACGGCGATCTTTGGCACGGCAAACACGGAGAACAGAATCAACGCCAACAAAACCAGATACAGCAGGTTCCATTTTGATTTAAGACGCATGCGAAAACACCACCTTTACCGTCGTTCCCTCGCCCGGCGCGCTGACAAACTCCAGCCGCGCCTCGTGCAGCCGCGCAATCTCCTCGACGAGTGCGAGGCCGAGGCCAATTCCGCCCGCCGCCCGCGCGCGGGAGCGATCAATCCGGTAAAACGGCTGCGTGATCTTGTCCAGCTCCTCCGGCGGCATGCCGCAGCCGTGGTCGACGACCGAAATCGTATGCCCGCGCGCAATCAGCTCAATCGTGTTCCCGGGGCGGGACGCCTTACCCGCGTTGTCAATCAGGTTGAGCAGCAGGCTCGTCATAAGGTCCGGCTCGACGGACAACGTGTCCATTTCGTTATCAATCAGGAGCGTCAGCCCGCGCTGCCGGAGCAGCTCCGCGGCGGAATCGCGAACGGACTCCAGCAGGTCGGAGACGGAGACCCGCGTTCGCGCGAGATCGGCGCCCTGCTTGAGCACAATGAGCTGCAACAGCGTTTGAGAGAGCCGTTCCATGCGCAGACACTCACGGTTGATGCCAAGCAGCGCGTCCTCGCGTTCCTCCTCGGTCATCTTGGTGCCTAGCAGCGTCTGTGCGTTGCCGGAGATGCCGGTGACGGGAGTCTTCATTTCGTGCGTCAGGGCGGACATGAACAACGTCCGCCGCTCGACTTCCTCCTTGAGGGCGAGCACATGGGTTTCCACCGCGTCCGCCATCCGGTTAAAGTCCGCGGCGAGCTCGCCGATCTCGTCGTCCTGCTGTAGTTCGATGCGCTGGTCGTAGACCCCGCCCGCCAGATAAGCCGTGCTCTTTTGCAGGGTTTGAATCGGTTTTAGCACCGCACGCAGCAGCAGAATCAAAACTCCGCCCGCCAGCGCGATGACGCAGGCGTTGACCAGCGCAAACTGGTAGGCCATCGTCTCCACGCCCGCGTAGACGGAGGTGACGTCGCTGACCACGTAGAGCTGGTAGTCCGTGCCGTCTACCGCAACGCGGCTGCCCGCGAGCAGGATCGAGCGTCCATCGATCTTTTCCACGACGTATTGCTGGGTCTCCGCGGTAATCGGCAGATACTCGGCGGGGTCGATCGTGGTGTTGTTGTAGATCACGTCCTCGCCGGAGAGCAGAATCGTTGTGCTTTCGGCGAATTTCGCAATCAGATACCGCGCCAGACTGCGCTTGGCAACGCTGGTGTATTGACTGTCCAGCTCCGAGGCCATTGCCGTCGACCAGGACGCGGCGCGCACCTGCTGGTTGGTCAGCGTGTTCTGCACGGCGAGAGACAGGCTGTTCTCGCCGCTTCGAATCAGCATGATCAGCGAACAGGTTCCCGTCGCCAGCACGACGAGAATCAGCGCGATCAGCGAAACCTTCAGCCAAAGTTTCATGCGTGCTCCTTTTGTTGTGGATGGATCACCGGAAATATCGTGAAAACGAATTAGTCCTCGAGCCGGTAGCCGAGTTTGGAGATGGTCTTGATCTGCTCGTTCAGGCCGAGTTTCTTGCGAATTTGAGCGATGTGGACGTCCACCGTGCGCGTTTCGCCCTGATAGTCCACGCCCCAGACGCCGTGGAGCAGCCGCTCCCGCGAGAGCGCGATGTTCTTGTTCTTCGCGAGCATGACCAACAGGTCAAACTCCATCGGTTTGAGCAAAATCTCCTCGCCGTTCTGGCGGACGGAGCGCTCCAACAGATTGATTGTCAACGGGCCGACCTCGAGCACCTGCCGCAGTTTTCCCGCGCGTTCCAGAACTTTTTCGATGCGGACAAGCAACTCCAGCACCTCGAACGGTTTTACGAGATAGTCGTCCGCGCCGTCTCGCAGCCCGCGCACCTTGCTTGCCACGTCGTTCTTCGCCGTGAGAAAGATCACGGGGATTTCCGCGTGCCGCAGAATGCCGAGCAGCGCGAACCCGTCGATGCCGGGGAGCATGACGTCCAGCAGAGCGAGGTCAAAGTCCTCGTCCTGCGAAATCGTCTTTGCGGCCTGCTCGCCGTCGAAACAGGAAAACACGGCGTACCCCGCCGCCGTCAGATTCTTCACAATGACCTTGTGGATGCTTTCGTCGTCCTCGACCACCAGAATGCGATTTCTTGCCATAACACGCCCTCCTGTTTGAAACATTCTACCATGGTGTTTGTAATCACGTCCGCAACAAAATGTAAACAAGATGTAATTCCGCGGTGTCGATGCTGCGCCGGCGGAGGCGAACCGGATTGACGGACGCGCGATCACGGGCTACAATCGGGCTAGGTTGTTATATAGCAGAACGAACGGGAGGAAACGGATGCGCCTGTTGTTGATTGAGGACGATGCGGATCTCGTGCGCGCGTTGAAGCAGCGCCTGACGCAGGAGGGATACGCCTGCGACGTTTGCCCGAACGGCGGCGACGCGGCGTATTATCTCCAAAACGGCGGCTACAATACCGTGGTGCTGGATCGCATGCTGCCCGGTAAGGACGGGCTTACGATTCTGCGCGAGATGCGTGCGAGCGGAAACGGCACGCCCGTGCTGATGCTCACCGCTCTGGACGCCGTCAACGATCGTACGGACGGGCTGGACGCGGGCGCGGACGACTATCTCGTGAAACCCTTTGCCATGCCGGAGCTGATTTCGCGCATTCGCGCGTTGATTCGCCGCCCGCCGGTGCTGCGCGGCGGAGAAACCCTACGCTTTGCGGATCTGGAGCTGGACGTTCGGCAGTGCCGACTTTCCGGCGCGAAAGCGGAGCAGACGCTCTCTCGAAAGGAAACGGCGGTGCTTGAGCTCTTTTTTGAACACCCGGATCGCGTGCTTTCCCGCGCGGAACTGCTCAGTCGCGGCTGGGGCGGCGACGAGGCGGTGGAGGAAGGCAACGTGGACAACTACATCTACTTTCTGCGGCGCAGGCTGAAGGCGGCGGGCACGCGAGCACACCTGAAAACCGTGCACGGTGTCGGGTTTCAACTGACGCTGGAAGAGTAGGCGGGTAAAGGAGCAGGATAGATTGGAAGAGCGAAAACTGCGCGCACATCTGATTACAATCTATGTCGTGACCATTGCCGGCATACTCGCGGCGATGCTCGCGGTCGTGTTGCTGCTCTCCGCGCGGGCACTGGAGCAAAAGAACCGCGAGAGCTTTCAAACGCTCCTGACGGCAATTGGCGACGACTTGCAGAACGGAAACGTTGTGAGCCACAGCAGCCTGCGCAAGCTCGAAGGGGAAAACAACCTGATGCTGCGCATCAGCGACAACGGAAAAAACCTGCTGTATAACAATTCCGACGGCCCCGTTAAGCAAGCGCTGTTGACGCGGGCGGAGGAGGCGGCGAAGTCGGAAGGGTACGACGTCAACAGCCTGCCGCTTTCGAACGGGCGCAGAACCTCCACTCCGGCGGAGTTCCGCGAGGATGGGGCACGATACCTCGGGGCCGTGAGCATTGTGCCGACCAAGGACGGCTATCGAACGCTGACCGCAGTGCAGTGGATTGACCGCGCCGGAATCTGGCCGTCGCTGCTGTATTGCCTGAGCTATCTGGCGGGGGTCGCACTGCTTGGCTGGGTCGGCGCGCGGCTGATCGACCGGGCGTTGCAGCCCGCCGTGGAAAGCCGGATTCGGCAGAAGCAGTTCATTGCTGCCGCTTCGCACGAGCTGCGCTCGCCGCTTGCGGTGATTGCGGCAAACGCCGCCATATTGCCGGAAAACGCGCGCGAGAGCGCCGCCGCAGGGGTCATTACCGCGGAGTGCAGGCGGATGTCCCGCCTGATTGGGGACTTGCTCTTGCTGGCGTCGGCGGACGCGAACACCTGGACGATGCAGCTCGAACCGCTGGAACTGGATACCCTGCTGTTGAACGTTTACGAGGCCCATGCGCCGGTCTATCGAACAAACGGCTGCACACTGCGGCTCGATCTGCCGGAAGATGCGCTGCCGCGCGTGCGCGGGGACAATGAGCGGCTCAAACAGGTGCTCGGCATTCTGCTCGATAACGCGCTGACCTACGGGGTCACGGACAAACAGCGAACGGTGGAACTCACGGCGACTGCCCAGCGGCAGCGCGCGGTGATCTGCGTGGCGGATCACGGAACCGGGCTGGATTCGGCGCAAAAGGCGCACGTGTTCGACCGCTTCTTTCGCGGGGACGCGTCCCGCGGGAGCAAAGAGCACTTCGGGCTGGGGCTTTCCATCGCGCGCGAGCTCGTCGCGCTGCAAAAAGGGACGCTGGAACTCTTGGATACGCCCGGCGGCGGGTGCACCTTTCGAATTACGTTGAACTAAACACGATCAGAGTTGATACGAAATGGCATGCTTTCGGGCATGTCATTTTTTGTTCGAAATTTTTAGAAGATTTTTAGAAACTTGGTCAATAGAATAGGGAGCGTAACAAACAGGAGGGTCAACGATTCATGAAAAAAACAATCTCTCTTCTCCTCTGCGTCGCGCTGCTAACCGGGCTCTTCGGCTGCGTCGGCCCGGCGCGCGCAAGCAACTCCAACGCCGCCAAGGCGGCGAGCGGACGCTATATGGAACAGGTGATCAACGTTCCGCTGCCGGAAGGCGTCAGCGAGCAGTACATTATTGGACTCAGCGCGCTGGACAACGGTATAGAGGTGTTTTCGAACGCATATGTCGACAACGGGGACGGAACCGCCGACGCGCGGTACTATCGCCACACGATTCTGGACGACGGCACGACGACCACCGTCGACGAACCGTGGCTGAACGATCTCGCCAAGGACGGCGGAAACGAGCTGCGCGTCATTCGCGCGGCGGACGGCGCGCTCTATATGTTCCACAGCGGATATACCGCGGACTATCAGATGCTGCCCCATTTTCTGGTCAGCCGGGACGATGGCAAGACCGGCGAGGAGCTGACCGGCGACGGCATAGCGAGCATTGCGATTGCAAACAGCTTTGGCGTGCTGACGGACGGTTCCATCGCATACTCCGACTACTTTAACGCAAACCTTGCAATGCTGGACGCGAAGGGCAATTCCATCGAACAGCTCGAAGGCGAAACGGGCAAGGTCATGCCAACGCTGGCCGCCGCGGGCAGCCGGATTGCAACCGTCGCGCCGGGGGCAAAGAGCATTCGCGTCTACGACCGCTCGGACAACTCCACGGCGGAGTATGAGTATGCCGTGAAGGAAAACAGCTATGTGGATTTGGCGTTCGCGCCGGATGGCGCGCTGTACCTCTGCGACTCCACGGGTATTTACCGCCATACGCAGGACGGCACGCTCTGGGAGCGCATTATGGACGGCAGCACCTGTAACCTCGGACTGCCCTCCTTCCAGCCCGCCAACATGATTGTGCGCGCCGGAACGCCGAACTCCGTCTACCTCTGCGACTCCAACAGCGTGTTCCGGTACTGGTATGACGAAACCGCCTCCGCCGCCGTGAGCGAAGAGATCAACATCTTTTCGCTGCGCCCGGACGAAACCGTTCAGCAGGCGGTCGTCGCGTTCAACCGCTCTCAGAGCAATGTGCTCGCCGTCTACAAGGTGGCGATGGGGCAGGACTCCGCCGGAACGGAGCAGGACTACATCAAGGCGCTGAATACGGAGCTTCTCGCCGGAACCGGACCGGATGTGTTGGTGCTGGATGGGCTGCCCATCGACTCCTACCTGCAAAAGGGTGTGTTGGCGGAGCTGAGCGAGGTCATGGACGGCGTGGATGCGGTGCTGCCGAACATCCGCACCGCTTCGCAGACGGCGGACGGTAAGCTCTACGCGATTCCGACCGGAATGCGTATTCCGCTTGCGTATGCCGATGGCGACGCGAGCAGCGTGTTCTCCTCGCTGAGTGCTCTGGCGGATGCCTGCGAAGCCTCGGGCGAGGTGCCGCTGCTGGCAAAGGTGGCGTATAACTACCAGATGCTCGCCGAAGTGCTGCTGAACTACTACGGCGACGCTCTGTATCAAAACAAGGACGGCGCGGTAAACGAGTTTTTGACGAACATCGGTCGCATCAGCAAGGCAATTGGCGCCAGCGACAAGATCGGCGAGGGCTGGGAAGCGGCATCCGGCAGCACACAGGCAGAACTGCTCAAGGTGGTTCGCATTGAGAACGGCGGCCCGCAGATTTGGGCAAACGCAACCAACCGCGCGTCGGCGGCGCTGTTTCTGCCAATGGGTTCGCTCTATGGCGGCATGATGAGCCTCGCTGCATCGGAGCAACTGAAAAAGACGTTCTGCGGCATCAACCAGGAATACCTGCCGGTCGGCATCGTTGGCATCAACCGCGCCAGCCAGCATACGGACGCCGCCGCGTCGTTCCTGAAGACGCTGTTCTCCTACGACGTGCAGACGGGCAACCGATTTGCCGAACAGTTCCCGGTGAACCAGAAGGCTGCGGAAGCAATCTTCGCCCGCGTGGACAATTCAATATCCTCCGGAATGTCGATTGACGCAACCATCTCCATCTACGCGGAGTGGCCGAGCCAGGCGATGCGCGACATGCTCCTGTCGATGGCGAAAGAGGTGAATCACCCGATCCCGACGGATCATACGCTCAGCGACCTGCTCGCGACGCAGATCGTCTCCTATCTGGACGGCAGCAGCACGCTCGACGACGCCTCGGTCAAGATGGAAAGCATCATTTCCACCTATCTGTCGGAATGAAACGCGTAGCTTTGGACCGCATGGGCAAAGGGGAGGCGCGCGCCGCGCGCGCCTTCCTTGCCCCGAGCCTGATCGGCATATTCGTGCTGGTGCTCATTCCAACGGCGGATGTGATTCGCCGTTCGTTTTTCTCCGCCATGGGCGACCAGTTTGTTGGGCTGGAGAACTACAAAACCATCTTTGAGAACGCGTCGTTCCAGCTCGCGGTACACAACACGATTCGCTTCTTGCTGGTCTGCATTCCGCTGCTGCTGTTGTTTTCTCTGGCGGCGGCGCTGCTGCTCTACCGGCGGATACGGTTTCAGAACCTGTTTCGAACGACCTATCTGCTGCCGCTGGTGGTGCCGGTGACGAGCGTGGTGATGATCATTCAAACCGTGTTCCACAAAAACGGGTTGCTCTCCGCGCTGAGCGTCATGCTAGGGTCTACCCCGACGGACTGGCTCAACAGCAAGTATGCGTTCTGGGTGCTGGTACTTTGTTACCTGTGGAAGTACTTTGGCTACAACGTGATTCTCTGGCTGGCGGGGCTTTCCGCCATTTCGGACTCCTACTACGAGGCGGCGCGCGTGGATGGCGCAAACGAAACGCAGTGCTTCTTTCATATTACGCTGCCACAACTGGGCACAACGTTGTTCATCACGAGCGTGCTCGCGCTGATCAACTCGTTTAAAGTGTTCCGCGAGGCGTATCTCGTAGCCGGGCGGTACCCGAACAATAGCATCTACATGCTTCAGCATGTGCTGTCCAACTGGTTTTCGAATCTGGACATGCAGAAGATCAGCGCGGCGGCGGTGCTGCTGATGATCACCATTCTCGCGATCGTCTTTGTTTCGATGCGCGCGGCGGATCGGCGAAAGGAACAATCATGAAGAGCAAACGACTGCAACCCGGTTCCTTCGTCATTCTGTTTCTGCTGGCGCTGCTGGTCTGGACGCCGCTTTGGATGCTGTTTACCGGCGCGCTGACGCCGACAAGCGAGCTAAGGGAGCACCTCTCCGGCGTGCTTGGCGCGAGCGGAGAACTTGCAAGCTGGAGCCTTTTGCCAAACCGGCTGACGTTTCGACACGTGGTCGAACTGCTGCTGGATACGCCCGCGTTCTTTCGCGTGTTCTGGAACTCCTGCATTCAGGTGCTTCCGGCCGTTGCGGGACAGGTATTGATTGGCGCGCCTGCGGCCTGGGCGCTCTCGCAACTGCGCTTTCGAGGGCGAAATACGATATTTCGGCTCTACATCGTGCTCATGATTCTGCCGTTTCAGGTCACGATGGCGTCGAGCTACATCGTGCTCAACGCGCTGGGGCTGATTGATTCGCCGTTTGCGATTCTGCTGCCCGCCGCGTTCTCCGCGTTTCCGGTGTTCATTATGACGAAGTTTTTCGCCGGAATCCCGCGCGAGATGCTGGAGGCGGCGCGCATGGACGGCGCGAGCGAGTGGGCGGTCTTTTTCAAGATCGGCCTGCCGCTGGGGCTGCCCGGCGTGCTCTCCGCCGCGCTGCTCGGCTTTGTCGAGGGCTGGAACGCCGTGGAACAGCCGATTACGTTCTTAAAATCTGCGTCGCTCACGCCGCTCTCCGTGTTTTTGCCCGCAACAACGGTTGCAAACGCGGGGGTATCGTTTGTGTCCGCGGTGATCGCGCTGCTGCCCACGGTGCTGATCTTTCTATTGGGGCAGCAGTACCTCGAGCAGGGCATCCTCGCCTCGGGCATCAAGGAGTAAGATTTTATGGAAGAGAATCTACAAAAACAATCTTTTCGGGCGCCATCTTCGCAGGGGGCGTCCGGGCGCGATCCGTCCGAACGCGCCGAACAGCCGTTTGCGAAGCGAATCGGCCGTATCCTGATTTGGTTTGTCGTGGCAATGGTGGCGCTTACGTTTCTGTCCCGCGCGGCGAGCGACGCGCTCAAGGCGAAGGTCTCCGTGGGCTATACAAACGCGGGCTCGCTGGATCTCAGCGTCAGTGGATCGGGCAAATGGGTCAGCGGCGAAACGCAGTTTTTCACCACGTATTTTGCGCGGCGGATTTCAAAGGTATTTGTCAAGCCCGGTCAGACCGTTGCGGAGGGAGACCCACTGTTTGCCTACGATGTGTCGACCGTGACCGGCGGCAAGAAGGTCTCCGAACAGAAGCTGGTTGCCGCCCAGCGCGCGCTGGAAAAGGCGAAGACCGAGCTCGCGAAACAGCCGGACTCGACCTATGCCGCAAGCACGGTGGACAACGCGGAGCAGGCGCTGCTGTTTGCGCAGTTTACCTACGAGCAGTATGTTGCCCTGCAAAACGGCGGCGTGGTGCGCGCGACCTGCGCGGGAACCGTCGTGTCCTGCGACCTTGTCGCGGGTAAGTCGTCCACTGCCGGAACGAGCGGGCTGGAAATCGCGCTGGGCACGCCGCAGCTTGAACTGCGTGTTCCCAAAAAGGAAGCGGAGCGGGTTGCCATAAACGATGAAATCGTTCTGATGCGCGAGGGCAAGCAGGAGGACGATACGCTTCGCGTTCGCTCGATCTCCGCGCCGGACGCGGACGAAATGGTCACCATTCTTGGCGGGCAGAGCGGCGAGGAGGCCGGTAAAACCGAGCGAAAGATCGGCAGCGCGCAGGATTGTAAGATTCGCAAGAAATCCGGACAGTACTATACCTGCGTTCCGCTGGAGGCGCTGCGACAGGGCGGCGGAGACACGTACTACGTATATGTCATTCGCGAGGTAGCGACCATTCTGGGTAGGGAGCTGGAGGCGCAAAGGGTGGACGGCGATCTGCTGGCGCACGACGACCAGCGTGCCGCGGTGGACGCCGAGCTGACGAGCGAGGATCGACTAATTACGGCCTGCTCCAAGGAGATTTCGGATGGCGACCGGGTGGTGCTGCATGACGGGGACTAAACGCGGCTGGTGTGCGGCGGCGTTGCTCGGGTTGTTCGCGGTTGCCTGCTGGCTTGGCGCGCTTTGCATCGCGTCGTGGCTGACGCGGCAGTACGACGGGCTGAGCGTTCGCTTTGCCCAACCGGCGGTGGCGCAGATGGACTTGCTGCGTGCCATCGGCGAAACACCGGAGGGGGATCTACAGGTTCGTGCAGCCTGGACCAGAGACGCGAAGCTGCAAACGGCGAACTCCGAGCTGGGCACGCAAACGCAGCTGCGCCGGATTCAGGCGCTTGGCGACCTGCAGGCGATTGCGCCAATGCGGCTGCTTTCAGGCAGCTATCCGGTGGAGGACGACTCTGACGGCTGCCTGATCGACAAAGCGTCCGCCTGGCAGCTCTTCCATTCGACCGACGCGATTGGCGGCGTGGTCACGCTGGGCCAGAATCGCTACATCGTTCGCGGCATCGCGGACGCCTACGAGCCGATGATTGTGATTCGCGGCGGCAACGCGACATATGAAAACTTGGAGTTCGCTGCCAGCGAGCAGTCCGCCGCAAAGCAGCAGGTGGAGACATTTCTCTACCGCTGCAACGCGCCGAACACCTATACCCTGCTGGAAAGCGGACTGTTTGCCCGCGTTGCGCACGGGTTCGTTTGGCTCTGCCCCTGCGGTTTTCTTATTGCGGGCGCGATTGCTTTGTTCAAAAGCACAAAAGCGAGAAAAAATTGCGCAAATGCAGCGGTACCGAAGTATTTGGCTAGTGCGGTACTCCTGGCAATTGCTCTTGCAATACTGTTGCAAACCTTTTATTGGCCGCAGTCATTTCTGCCGACGAAATGGTCGGACTTCGGATTCTGGCGCGAACTGGTCGAAGGTTGGAGCGCGTTGGGAAAGACGGTTTCGCTCATGACGCCGCATCCAAAGGAGATTCAGCTGCTCGCCTCGCTGCGCTGGTGCGCGGTGCTGGAACTTTCGGCGGTGCTCTTCGGCGGGTGGTGTATGACAACCCTGCGGCAGCTATGTCGTGCGGGGACAGCAATACAAACTCGAGAAAGCAAGTTAGACGCTTAGCAACTTGTCTGGTGAACAGACTTTACCCGCGTTGTATATAGTCGCCGGAACATACAAAAACCTCCTACCGGACTGTACGGTAGGAGGTTCTCTTATATTTGTATTTCACTCGGCGAGTAATGAAATATCTGTTTTTCGCGCCAGCGGCTTTTCGTAGATGCGGTAGGTCTTGTTGTGCCGCATGCCGAGGCGCTCCAATGCGTTTTTGATGTGCAGGTTGTCCTCCAGAATATAGTTTGCCTCCATGCGGATGTTCTTCGCTTTCAGGCTTTCGTAGAGGTGAATGTACATCAGCGCGTCCAGCGCGCGCTTGTGCCACTCTGGATTCACCGCGAGGCCGAAGAGCCGGTAGTCGCGCAGCTTCTTGACCCCGAATATCAGTCTTGCCCAGCCAAACGGGAGCAGATTGCCGTTGATCTTTTTGAGCAGCACGTTGATATCCGGAAAGCCCAAGCAGAACCCGACCGGCTTGCCCTCGTATTCGACCATCCAAACCGCGTCCGGGTCGACGATCAGCTTCAGCTTCTTGAGCATGTCCTCCATGACCGGCAGCTCCAGCGGCACGTAGCCCCAGTTGTCCGCAAGCGCCGTATTCGAAATTTCCCAAATCGCGCGCGCGTCCTCGCGGAGGTTCTTCATGTTCAGCCGACGGATGGAGATGCCCGGGTAGCGCGCGCGGAAGCGTTCGGCAAACCCCTCGAACCGCGCGGGCAGCGCATAGCCGCCGCCAATGTCCGTCTCGTAGACGAGCAGATCCTTCACCTTCTCGTAGCCGGAACTCAAGAAGAACGCATGATAGTATTCCGGGTTCCAGGGGGACATGTAGACCGGCGGCGTATCGTAACCTTCCAGCACGAAGCCCCAGTTCTCCGCAACCGGATGAATCGGCCCGCGGATGGCGTCCATACCGCGCGAGGCGAGCCAACGCTCGGCGGCGTCAACGAGCAGCTGTGCGGCGGCGGGGTCGTCGATGCATTCGAACGCACCGAAGAAGCCGATCTTTGCGTTGTAGTAGCGGTTGAACGTGTGGTCAATGTATGCGATGGTTCGCCCGATCGAGCGGCCCGCGTCGTCCAGCAGCAGAAAGAGAACGAAATCCGAGTTTTTGAGAATCGGATTCGTCTTTCCGGTGTATGCGCCCGCTTCGTCCAGCCAGATGGGCGGCGCAAAGCAAGGGTGATTTCCAAACAGAACCTGCGGCACGCGCACAAACGCGCGCATCTGACGCTTGTTTTCAACCGTGACCAACTGCATGCAGACGCCCTCCCCCAAGGATACGGATAGATGCTCGTAAAAACGCAGAACCGTAGTGACCGAAGTATATCAAACGTGGACGAGAAATACAATTCCCCGACCGAATGGTTCGAAAAAACGCCAGAAAAGTCGCCATCCGTGCGCCCGAAACGGGCAAGATATGCATTGACGGGTTCTCTCGTTCCGGCCTACAATAGCAGTAACATCCGGCTCTTTCGAAAGGAGAAATTCCGATGAAAAACGTCGTAATCACGGGCAGTACGCGCGGCATTGGCTACGCGATGGCGAAGGAGTTTTTGAAGCGGGACTGCCGTGTTGTGCTCTCCGGCCGCGGGGAAACGCTGCGCAAAACCGCGCGGGAAGAGCTGCAGGCGTATGAAGACCGCTATTGCTACGTGCCCTGCGACGTGCAGAAAAAGTCCGACCTAAAGAACCTCTGGTCGGTCGCGGTCGAACAGTTTGGCAGCGTCGACATCTGGATCAACAACGCCGGGCAGAACACGCCGCACGTGCTGGCGTACGAAACGGACGAATCGTATGTGCGCGCCGTTGTGGAGACAAATATGCTGGGCGTGATGTTTGGTTCGCAGGTGGCCGCAAAGGGCATGCTCGCGCAACACCACGGCGCGATCTACAGCATGGAGGGACTCGGCTCGAACAATATGATTCAGCCGAAGACCATTCTCTATGGAACGACCAAGCACGCGCTGACTTATTTTATGAAGGGACTCGCGAAAGAGCTTGAGGGGACTGGTGTCATCGCCGGTCGCCTGTCGCCGGGCATGATGTTGACCGGCTTTATCACCTCTTCGCCGGATGGAGCAGTCGCCGCCATTGAGAGCGACGAGAGCTTTCGAAAGCTGTTTAACATTCTCGCGGACAAACCGGAGACGGTTGCCGCGTTCTTTGTTCCAAAGATTCTGAAAAACACGAAAAACGGCGTTCAGATCAGCTGGCTTACCAACGCAAAAGCGACGGGGCGGTTCCTTTCCGCCGGGTTTCAAAAACGGGATTTGTTTCGATAATCGAGGCCAAACGGCTTGTATAACAGAGCGGAACATACCTGCACCGACCTCGCAGGTAAAAATCAACGCAACGAAAAACCGCCCCCGCATGGGCGGTTTTTCTGTGGCGCGGAGAGCTTCGCGCCGTCTGCGAATCGAGTTACGGCTGAAAATCCTTGTTCTCCAGATTCGCATAGATGTTTTTCAGTGGTGAGTAATCCTGAATTGGATTGCCTTCCAGCTTGAGAGATTTCAGATTAGACAAGTTTGCAAGCGGGGTAACGTCGGTCACCTGAGAATGAACAAGATCCAATTCCCGTAGATTCGTCAGCCCCGCGAGGACGCTGGTATCGGAGAAGGTCGACCAGGCAAGGTACAATACGTTCAGATTGGTCAGCGACTTTAAGGGAGTATAGTCGCTTGCCTGACAACTAAACAGCGACAGAAAATCCAAGTCTTTCATGCCCGCGAGCACGGAGATGTCCTTGACTGGGCTTCCGCCTATCGCGAGGGCCTTTAGCTTGGTCAAGCCCTGGAGCGGGGAGATGTCGCTGATGTTGTGGAACTGAATATCGAGATTGCCCAGATTCACGAAGTATTTCAACGCGTCGATGTTGGTAATCTGCGATCCGGCGACGGGGTTCTGCTGATAATCGATGCTAAGCGACAACCCGGTTACGGTTTTTGCGTCCGCAAACGTAATGTCGCCATCCGGCCGTTTCATTGCCTCGCGCACCTTGCTTTCCAGCACCGGATCGTTGAATACGATCACTTCGTCGTTGGGAAACTGGGATTGTGCCTGAATGGAACTATCGTTTGGATCAAAGTCGGTCTCTTCCAGATTGGGATAGATCTGAAGCAGCGGTGCGTAGTCGGTAATCGAGCAATCGCGAATCATCAGTCGTTTCAGCTGCGGCATGTCGAGAAGCGGTGATAGGTCGGTCACTTTCGATCCGATGATATCGAGCGCCTGCAAATCGGGCAGACCGGTGAGAAGGCTCAGATCACTAAAGGTGGAATATCCGATGGCGAGCGAATTCAGTATGGTTAGATTCTTCAAGTGTGAGTAGTTACTTGCGGTGCAATTCCAGAGGGTCAGCCCGTACAGGTTCGTCAACCCGTAAAGCGCGTCGACGTCGTTCACCGGATTTCCGCCAAGCCGGAGGGATTCCAGCTTGGTCAGTCCTGCCAACGGTCGGATGTTTTGAATGTTGTGGAACTGCAAGCCGAGATCCTTCATGCCGAGAAAATACTTGAGCGCGGAGATGTCCTTGATCTGGGTTCCTTCCGCGGGGTGCTCCTCCCAGTCGCGGTCTGCGTTGAGGGACTCAACGCCCCAAACGTCCGCGAACGTGATATCTCCGCTGGGCTTTTGTATGGTGTTGCGAACGGCGGACTCCAGCACGGGGTCGTTGAACGCGATCACGTCGTTGTCTGGGTCAAGGTCGAAGTCCGGGCTTTGCAGATTCGGATAGATCGAAGCAACCGGCGAATAATCGGTGATTGGATTGCCGGAGAGCGTTACATCGTTTAGCTTCGACAATCCGGCGAGCGGCGAGATGTCGCTGATGAGATTGTCCGCCAGATACAACCGCTGAAGGTCCTTGCAATCGGAAATGGAGCCGATGTCGACAAATGCACAGCCTTGCACCCAGAGCGACTGGAGTTTCGTCATGCTGGAGATCGGCGAGAGATCCATCAGCTCGCTGCAACCAAAGAGCTGAAGATCCACTAGTTCGGTCAACGGCGCAAGCGCATGGATGTTTCGAATGTCGTTGCTGTTGAGATACAGTCCCTGCAATTTGGTCAGGCCGGAGAGCGGCGCGAGGTCGACGCCGAATCCCTTGTTGTAGAGCGCCCAACCGAGATTGAGACTCGTGAGATTGATAAAGTAGGACAGAGCGCTGAGGTCGGAGATTCTTGGCTTCGACCAGTCG
The DNA here is from genome assembly GCA_036804025.1 of Clostridia bacterium. Classification (GTDB taxonomy): domain Bacteria; phylum Bacillota; class Clostridia; order Christensenellales; family CAG-138; genus UBA7703. The sequence continues at coordinate 17,466 of DAIRTE010000041.1, forward strand.
TTGCCATCCATTTTCAGATCCAGGACAGTGACCGCTTCCGCTTGGGCGGCGGTAATATCGCCCGAAGGAATGCCCATTGCGGCGCGAATCATCTCTTCCAGCACGGGGTCGTTGAACTCGATTGGCCGATTGGGATCGAGCGTCGGCTCGGAGGTGGGCGCGGCGGTTGCCTCCGGCTGCGCGGTCGGTTCCGGAGGAGTGCCTCCGCTGGAGCAGGCAAAGAGACCAAACGCCAAAAGAAAGGCGAGCAAAAGACCAACGATGCGTTTCATACGGCAATTTCTCCTTTGCGAAATAGAAGTGGCAACCAATCGAAACCGACTTTGGCTGTATACACAAGCATCATTTCAGACTTTTGCACCGGATGCAATAGCCTTTACCGCATCGTCAATGACATGTCAATGACAAATTGCGTGATTCAACTGTACTCGACAGCTTTTTTTTGTTACGATAGCGGGGAAGGGCGGTGGAGCGGTTGGAACGGAGCGATGACGCGAGTCGTGCATTCCGCTTGCGGTTGACACTACTACTGGAGTATCTGGAAGTAACGAATGCGAGCCTCGCAAAGGCGATTGGCGTAGACAGCTCGCTGATCAGCCGCTGGCGCACCGGAAAACGCTCCATTGCGGGAAATCCGGAATACGCCGCGCTGATTGCGCGCTATCTCGTGCCGCGCATTGCGGACAAGGCGGATCGATTTTGGCTCAAACGCCAGATCACCAGCGATCTGGGCACGCCCGACGCGGAGTTGGAGGCGGATTTGGTCTCGTGCACCGCCCGCTGGCTCTTTCCGGGTCGCATCCGGCTGCTGGAGGAACCGCCAAAGGAGGACGCGGCGGTGCTGCTGGTCAGTAGTTTTGCGGAGGCGGTCGCCGCGGAAAGCGGCGCAAAGCGGGACGGCGCGGGCGTAAAAGCACGAGCCGGGCAAGATGAGGTAACCGCCGCGTTTGGCGAGGCGCGCGTGGAGGAACTGCTACGCAGGTGCCTGGGCGAAGCCGGGCCGGACGACGAGGTGTTTGTTTATCTTTCCAGCGAGAGCATTGGTTCCATTCGGCGCGCGGGCGTTGTTTCGGCCATACAGACTGCGTTTGCGGAAAAGCGGTTTCGCGTGTGCATGCTCGTGCAGTCCGCCAACAACACGGCGGCCAGCAGCGAGCTGGTGGCTACCTATATGTCGCTGCTCGTGACCGGACGGCTGCAACTGCTGGTGACGCAGGGGGTACCGCAGTCCTTGTTTGGAACCTGGGGTATTCTGGTGCCGAATCAGGCGGCGCTGACGGTGAACGAAACGCTCTCCGGCGATTCCCCGCCGATTGCGACACTCGTGACCAATGAGCGGCACCTGACGGACATTCGCCAGAGCTTTGAACGCAGCAAACGCTTTGCCCACCCGCTGATGACGATGATGGACGACCACTTTGCGCGAAACATCGTCGAAATCTTTTTTCAGGAATACGGCGTACACGGCAATCTGGACGTGATTAAGAACGGCATGAATCCGCTCTTCTTCGCGCCGGAGGACTACGACCGGGTGCTGCGCGGCTGTGGATTGTCCGAAGAGGGCTTCACGTGGCGGCAGCAGGAGTTTGTACGCTTTAAAGAGGCGATGGGCGAGGTCATGCGCGAATCGGTCTTTCGCGAGGTGCTGTCCCTGCCGCGCCTACGCGAGATTGCGCGAACGGGCAAATGCCGCATGCCGGGCATCTACTTTTTTCAAACAGGCATCCACGAGATGGATGCGCAGGACTGCGCCGCGCTGCTGGAAGGCTACATTCGAACACTGGAGTCCGAGCCGAACTTCTTTGTGATTCTGCTGGACGACGAGCGGCTCTTTCTGCCAAACAGCTGCTGGCACATCAAGCTCAATAACCATGTGATGATTCACACCTGGAATTCGGACGATCCGACGCTGATTTACTCCGACCAGCTCCTGCTGATCGACGTGTTTCAAAAGCACTTCAGCGCGCTCTGGGATCGGCTAACGCAGATTGGTTCGGAGAACCGAAAGACTATTGAACAGTTAAAGGCGCTCGCTGCACAATGCCGCCGGAACGCAAAACTAGGATGATGCGAAAGATTTTTATTGAATACATAGCTGCTGCTTGAGGGAAAAGAGATCGTATTTCTGGCTTCCGCTGCGCCGGAAGCACGCGAAGGAGAACACGTTGAGACGGGGCAAAACAGGACCGATTCGGGTTATGTTACTGATCGCTGTAATGATATTTGCGTTCTGCGCGCTGCCCATTTCGGCACGCGCGGAG
>DAIRTE010000042.1:0-19356 GCA_036804025.1 Clostridia bacterium
CGGCAGGATGGACAGCAGTGCAAGCAGCGGATACCAGGGCCCGCGATGGTAGATCAGGTTCTGGTCAAAGTAGTACATCCAGTGCGTCAGCGGCGTTGAAAGGGTCATCAGCTCGCAAATGCCAATCGGAATGCCGTAGGCGAGCAGCGGCACTCGGAGTGCCTTTGCATCGTGAAACAGCTGCGACTGCACATAGAGCGCCCAAAGAAACCCCGGAATCGGGGTTAACAGAAACAGCGAAATGGTCACGATCTGATTGCAGAAGATGAGCGTTTTCGAGCGGTCGCCGTCGAGCACCCAGGTCAGCGACTCCAGAATCAGCAGGCAAAACACGCAGAGCGTCAGCCAACGAAAGATGCGGTTGTGCAGCAGCCGTTTTTCGCTGATGTTCCGTCCCGAAAAATAGACCACGAGACAGACGGCCGCCATAAAGAGGTTCAGGTCGATGCGAAGAAAAATCTGCATGGTTCATCCCCCCATCAATGGAGCAGGTACGCGCAGCAAAATGACGATAGATTGGGTGGTGCCGTTCGAGAGAAGATGTTATTTGTCTCCCATCATTCGACAAATAAACTAAATTTAATATATCATTCCGGCGCGCGCAAATCAACACAATCGCCGGGGGGAACGCGGCGCTTCTTCATGCATTCTTTTGGAATTTGTCGCAGTTTCGATACATTCTTGCAATATTCTTGCCGCTGTGGCGCAATAGACTGCTATAATGGTGTGTGATGGTGCAACACCGTCTATTTTGTAGTGTAACGAGGTACCTTCCTTTGATGCAGCAAGTGCTGGAGATTGTCAATCAGGTTCGCAAGGTCGTCGTCGGCAAGGATGCGGTCATCGGCAGCATTCTCATGGCGATGCTCGCACAGGGGCATGTGCTGCTCGAGGACGTTCCGGGGGTTGGCAAAACCACGATGGCGCTCGCCTTCTCCCGCGCAATGGACCTCTCCTATAAGCGCATGCAGTTCACGCCGGACGTCATGCCCTCCGACATCACGGGCTACACGACGATTCAAATCGGCGGCAGCGCGGGTGCCTATGTGCCCGGCGCGGCGATGTGTAACCTCTTTCTGGCGGACGAGATCAACCGCGCGTCCAGCAAGACGCAGTCCGCGCTATTAGAGGTCATGGAAGAAAACAGCATCACGGTGGACGGGGTTACCCGCGCCGTGCCGCAGCCGTTTCTGGTCATCGCGACGCAGAACCCGGCGGGTTCCTCCGGCACGCAGCCGTTGCCGGAATCCCAGCTCGACCGGTTCATGGTGCGCCTGAGTATGGGCTATCCGGATCGTCGCAGCGAGGTGGAGATGCTCCGCCGCCATCAGAACTCTGTTTCGCTGGACAACGTCAGCCGCGTGGTTTCGCCGCAGGATCTGGCGCTCATGCAGCGCGAGGTCGAGAGCGTTTTTGTTTCAGAAGCGTTGTTTTCCTATATCACCGAGCTCGCCTCCTGGACGCGTGCCCAGCCCGCCATTCGCTTTGGCGTCAGCCCGCGCGGCACGATTGCGCTACTACGCATGTCGAAGGCTTCCGCGTATCTTTCCGGGCGCGATTATCTGATTCCGCAGGACGTGCAGGGCGTGTTTGAGAGCGTCTGCGCGCATCGCCTGCTGCTCAGCCCCCGTGCCATGGTCAGCGGCATCACCGAACAGCAGCTGGCCAAGCGCGCGCTCACGCAGGTGCAACCGCCCGTCGTGGTCTAATCCCAATGGCCGTCAACCGGATTGCCTATCTGTATACGCTCTTATTGTCGTTTATCTTTTTTGTGCTATTCGACGTGTATTTGCTGCACCTGTTTCTGGTGTTTCTGTTGCTGTTGCCTCTTTTCTCGCTGCTGCTGACAATTCCCGCCAGCCGACAATTGCGCTATAAAATGGAAATTGAGGACGACATCGTGCCCAAGGGACCGTGTCCCGTTTCGCTGACGATCAAGAACGGCAGCGTGTTTCCCTGCGCGCGCGTACGCCTGCTGCTCAGCCGCCGAAACGCGCTGGGTCGCTCCGGCGAGCAGTATTCGGACGAGGCGGAGGATTCCGTCCAGTGTTCGATGGGCCCGAATCGGACGATTACGCTCCAGCCGGTGGTCAAGTTTAACCATTGCGGGCGCATGGACCTCTCCATCCGCCGGGTGTATGTCTGCGACCTGTTGGGGTTGTTCAACCTGCCCGTGCCCGCGGCAAACGGCGTTTCCGCTTCGGGCAGCGTCTACGTGCTGCCGGAGCTGCAGACCCGCTCGATCCAGACGGACGAAGCCGCCGACCTAGGGCTCGACAGCGTAACGTATTCCACCGAGCGCGCGGGCAACGACCCCTCGGAAATCTTTCAGCTGCGCGACTACCGCGAGGGCGACCCCCGCCACAGCGTCCACTGGAAGCTCAGCAGCCGCATGAACCGGCTGATCGTCCGCGAATTCGGCCTGCCGCTGAACGCGTCGCTGCACTTTTTGCTGGAGCTGCGCGAGGGCGCGGACCCCGCCGCCTCGGAGGCGATGCTCGGCGCGGTGCTCGCCTTTTCGGAATATCTGATGGCGCGAAAGATTACGCACTCCGTGAGCTGGATCGGCGAGGAAGGCATGCTGCAAACGCTCTCCGTCACGGGGGCGGACGCGCTGGCCTCCGTGCTGCACGATCTGCTCGCGCTGCCCGCGCAGGAGCGCTGGAGCACGCTGGAGCAGTACGCCGCGCAGGCGACGCCGCAGGGCGAAACGCACGTGGTGTACCTCATTGCCGGCGCGCGCTGGAAGAGCGCCGAGGACGAGGAGGCCAAGGGTATGCTCGGCAATCTATTGGAGCGCAACATCTGCCGTCGCCTGACGCTGATGACCGAGCGCTGCCCGCAGGAAACGGCCAAGGGGCTGCTCTCGTTCGGCTGCGAGGTGCAGCTGTTTAACGGGCGCACCTTCGGAACCGACGCGGAGGAAGCGCTATGAAGCAATCGACGAATCGACCATCCCCCGCCCGCGCACCCGCAAAGCAGAGCGCCGCGCCTTCGTTCGGCGGCTGGCTGACGCGGACGCTGCAGCAGACGGCGACGCTCGCGCTCGCCATCTTCGGGTTTCTCTTTTGCCTGCTTTCGAGCTATTCGTTGACCGCCGACGTCACCAAACTGACGCTTTCGGCGATGATCTTCGTGCTGCTGTTTTCCGCGTCGTACTCCAGCAAACGGCGCGGCATTCTCGCGCTCGCCGTGTTTCTGCTCGGCCTCATCTGGGGCTGGATTCATGTCAACGAGTTGCTGCAGGGGATTCTGCTGCTCGTGCAACAGGCGATTTCCCCGCTCTCGCTGAACCTGCCGGAGGCGATGCAGGCGCTGCTGACGGCGCACGACGCAGCCGAAACGCTGTTGCTTTCCACGCAGGCGCTGCAATCGATTCTGTTTTTGACCACGGTTCTTGCGGGGTATTTCATCTTTGTCCGTTCCAGCGCGGTCGGCCTCGCGCTCGTGACGCTGCCGCTGCTGCTGCCCGCGCCGTTTTATCTGCTTTCGCCCGGCATTGTGCCGTTTTTCTGCCTCGTCACCGCGCTCTTAATGGTCTATGTGCTCAACGGCATTCGATATTCCGCCGAATCGTCGCTTCCGTTCAGCGTGTCGTCCCGCAAGCGAAACGAGACGGCCAGCCAGCTCGTGCTGCCGCATTGGCTCGCGCTCTCGACGCTGCCGCTGATCGGGCTCGTGCTGCTGCTCTCCTCCCTCGTGCTGCCCGAAGAGGGCTACGAACGGCCGGAGGCGATTGAGAACCTGCAACAGGAGATCTTTTCGCTCCAGCTCGGCAAGGACTCGTTCTTTCGCAGCAACGACGGCCTGACGCATGGCGACCTGCGTGATTTAACGTCCATCCGGTTCACGGGCACCGCCGCACTGAAGATTCGCACCACACTGGAGGAGGCCATGTACCTGCGCGATTTCGCGGGCGCAAGCTATTCCGACGCGGGCTGGAACATCGCCTCCGCTTCGGACTACGCTTCGTTTGAGGACAGCTTTCTCGGCATTGCGCCGCAGAACCTCAGCGCCGCCGCGACCACCGCAACCGGAGCCGATAGCAATCCCTTTGCGCTCGACGTCAAGAACATCTCGGCGTCCAAGACCTCCATCTGGGTGCCAAACGGGCTGATCACCACCACGAGCGACATTCCGGACTCGGTCTATCTGGAGGACGCGGCTCTTGGTTTTTCCAAGGCGTCCGCCGCAAAGCCATACTCGCTGGCCGCGCTGCCCATCGGCAGTTCGCTCTCCAGCATTCCGCTCGATGGGGGCGCGACCGACGCCGCCTCGCTGAAAAGCGCCTACCAGGCCGCCGCAGGTGGAGCGATCGGGCTGCCAAACGCCGGCGGCTCGGAGGCGGAGCGCGTGCAGTCCTCCGCGCGTGCCTACATCGACTATGTGTTTCAAACCTACGGCACGTTGCCGGACAGCACCGCGCAGGCGGCAAGCCAGCTTCTTTCGAAATACAATCTCTCGCTGCAGCTGGAGGACGGCTCGCTGAGCCTCTACGAAACCTGCCGCGCGCTCTACCTCTTCCTCTCGGAGCAATGCGTCTACGCCTATTCGCCGCCGCAGCCGCCGGAGGGAACCGACTTTTCGACCTATTTTCTGGAGCAGAGCCGCCAAGGCTACTGCGTCCATTTTGCGACGACCGCCGCCGTGCTCCTGCGCGCGCTCGGCATTCCAACGCGCTATGCAGAGGGGTACATCGTCATTCCCAGCGACTATGAAAAGCAGCGGGACGCGGACGGCTATATCAACATTGAGGACACCCACGCGCATGCCTGGGTTGAAATCTTCGATCCGGTGCAGCTGGAGTGGATTCCCGTGGAGATGACCGCCAGTACGGGCAGCAATCCCAACGATCTTGGACAGGGCGAATCGGACCCGACGGACACCTCCGCCTCCCCCGAACCGACGCCGACCGCTGAGCCGACGCCCACCGCCGAACCAACGCCGGAACCGACAACGGAGCCATCGAGCGCGCCGGACACGAGCGGCGACCCCACGACCTCGCCGGAGGGCGAAGGCACGCCGGAGCCGACCGACTCGACGGAGGCCGCCGCCTCCGAATCCCCAGCGGACGCCACGCCGTCCCCCGCGCCGGGCGGATCGGAATCCCCCTCGCCGGACGGCACGCAAGGTGAATCCGAAGGAGCGGAAAGCGAAGGCTCCTCTTCAGCACCGCGCCTCTGGCCGCTATTGGTTCTCGCCCTCGCCGGAGCCGGAACGCTCGCCGTCTTTGGCCTGCGCAAGGCCGCCGTCAAGCGCATGAAGCGTCTCTTCTTCCAGCGCGACGCAAACGCCGCCGTGCTCGCCCTCTGCGCGCAGGCGCTCCGCCTGCTCCGCTTTGCGGGATGCGCGCCGCTCGACCCGCTCCAGCATCCGGAGGATTATGTGGAAGCGGCGGTGAAGACGCTGCCGTGGCTCGACGGAGCCGCCCTGCTGCGGCTGCTCGAACTCGCGCAGCACGCGCGCTTTTCGAACAAAACCTGCCCCCGCGCGGGACGCGACGACGCGGTTGCCTTCGTCCGCTCGCTGAACCACGATCTGCCGGGGCGGCTGCCGCGCGTGCGCCGCTGGCTCTTCCGCCTGCGTTTCCCAGCGTTCTAAACCGAATACGACTCAACAAACAAAAGCCCGCATCAGCGGGCTTTTTTGTTGCGCGAACGCGCGTGCTAGATGGCGCGGTATTTCTTGAGCGCGCGCACGTTGAGCGCGAAGAACAGCGCGGTAAAGCCGAGCAGCACCGCCAGATCAACCCAAACGTCCGCAAAGGTCGCGTTTTTGAGCATCACGCTGCGCAGCGCGTCCGCGCCGTAGGTCAGCGGAAAAATCTTTGCCAGATATTGCAGCGCGAGCGGCGTTTCCCGCAGGTTGAACAGCCCGCAGAACATCACCTGCGGAATGATCACGATCGGAATGAACTGAAAGAGCTGAAACTCGTTTCGCGCAAAGGCCGAAAACAGCGTGCCCATCGAGAGCGAAGCGCCCGCGATCAGCAGGTTGATCAGCAGCACCAGCAGCACGTTTTCACCGCTCGGAATCTTGAGCACGTAGACAAGAAACGCCTGTATTACGACCGTTTGCAGCGCCGCAAACAGGCCGAATCCCAGAAAGTACCCCGCGACGAGCTGCCCGCGACGCAGCGACGAGACGAGAATGCGGTCCATCGTTCCGCTGATTCGCTCGCGCAGAAACGCGATGCCCGCGAGCAGAAACACCAGAAAAAAGATGATAAAGCCCATCATACTCGGCGCGAGAAAGTCAAACTGCTCATAATCCTCCGCGCCATAGAGCAAGGTCACCTCCGGCTGCGTGGAGAGCGCATCCGCCTGCAGGGAAAGTTGGGGCGGAAGATCGGAGAGTTTTTGACGGAACGCATACTGCGAAAACGCGCGCTTGGCCAGCGCGGTGATCGCCGGGTCCGTGCCCTCGGCGAAATAGCGGTCCCCGTCGATATAACCGTCGCTCTCGCCCGCCTTCAGACGCGCCTGTGCTTCCTCCGCGGTGGCGACAATCGTCACCTCGGCGACGTCCTGCATGGCGTCTACACCGGTCTGGTCGCCGCCGACGAGGTCGATTCGCGCCTCGGTTACGTTGAACGCGAGCAGGCAATACAGCAGCGAGAGAATGATGACCGGCGCAATCAGCATGACCGCGAGTGTGCGCTTGTCGCCCGTGATCTGGCGGATCAGCCGCCCCGCAATCACCAGTGTCTTCATGCGGTTTGTACCCCCTCGTTCTGGCGCTTTGCCGATTCCAGAAACACCGCCTCCAGCGTGCCGCGCGGCGTCTTTTGCTTGAGCTGCTCCGGCGAACCGTCCTCAAGGATGGTTCCATCGCGCAGCAGAATCAACCGGTCGCATTTGTCTGCCTCGTCCATCACGTGCGTGGTCACGAGGATTGCCCTGCCCTTCGCCTTGAGCCGCTGGAACTCGCGCCAGAACTGCTCGCGCAGCACAGGGTCGATCCCCACAGTCGGCTCGTCCAGCACCAGCACGTCCGGGTCGCCAATCAGCGCCGCCGCGAGCGAGAGCCGCCGCTTCATGCCGCCGGAATAGTGCGCAACCTTCTTGTTTTCGTCGCCGCTGAGCTCGACGAGCGCCATCCGCTCGTGCGCCTGCACCTGCGCCGCGCGCTTGGTCAAGCCGCCGAGCCTGCCGTAAAACACGAGGTTCTGAAACCCGGTCAGGTCGTCGTAGAGCGCGTCCTGCTGCGCCATGTAGCCGATGGAGTCCATCATGTTCAGGTTTGGCATGGGCACCCCGTGGATCGAAACCGACCCCGCGTTAAGCCCGAGCGTACCAATCAGGCACTTGATCAGCGTCGTCTTGCCCGCGCCGGATGGCCCCAGAATGCCGACGATCTCGCCGGGCGCGACGCGGAGGTTTATTCCATGCAGCACTTCGTCCGCGCCAAACTGCTTGTATAAACCGTTGGCAACGACGACGCTGCCGGTTGGTTCCATTTGTTGTTCTGTCGTAGTTTTGTTCATCGTTTTCTCCATCCCACCATTAGACTTTCGACAAATTGCTCCACGTCCCGCGCTTCCCGTTCGAGATCCGCGCTCTGGGTGATGCTATAGGCTAGCACAAACCCGAAGAGCTGCGGCATTACGAGCCTTGCGTCGACGCTCTCGTCCAACTCGCCGTGCGCCTTGCCCCGCTCTACCACCTGAACCACATACCCCTCAATCAGCGGCAGCAGGCTGACCCGCAGCTGCTCCAGCAGCGGCGCGCGGTGGATCAGCGACGGCAACACGGACTTGATGAACCGCCCGTTGTCGCGAATCATCTGCAACCGATCCTTCAGCACGGCGACCAGAATCCGGTCGATCGGCATGTCCGGATTGAGATTCAAAATGTCCTCAATCGGCTTGCCGATCTTGGGCTGCAATACGCGAATCAGCAGCGGCACCATGGATTCCAGAATTGCGTTCTTACTCGGAAAATAGCGAAAGATCGTCCCCTCGGCAATTCCCGCCCGCTCGGCAATCTCGCGCGTGCGCGTGGCCTCAAACCCCTTGTCCGCAAACGCGTTGATCGCCGCGTTGAGAATGCGGATCTCCTTATCTGGGCAGGTCTCGACATACTCGGACAGATATGCCTCCAGATCGTAGTTTTCTTCCGGCTTCTGCATGGACACCTCCAAAAATGAGTGACTACTCACTCATTCTAGTGACCAGCGTTTACTTTGTCAATGAAAATTCAGCTCGTTTTGCATCTGTTTTTCGGTGAGTACACGCGCCGCATGGCGTAAAAAAAGCGAGCCCCCTCGGGAGCCCGCCGGAATGCGTGGTGGATTCGTTATTTCATCGTGGTCGGGATGAACTCTTTTGCGTTGAGGATGTGATCCCGAAGCAGATTTCCCGCCGCTTCAAAGTCCCCTTCGCGGCAGGTCATGATGATGAGCTCGTGCTCGTTGATTGAAACCTCGCGGGTCTGCGGCGTTCCGTAGAAGCTCGCGCGGAGGTAGCGGTCGATGTTTGCGTGGACGAGTTCGAGCAGGAAATTCGCCATGGAGTTCGCCGCGTGCGATGTTAGAATCTCATGGAACCGATAGTTGAGCTCCTCGGAGCGAACCAAGTCCTCGTTTGCCGTTTCGCGCTGCTGCTTTACCACTTCTTCCATCGCGTCGAAGTCCGCCTTGGTCAAAAGCGGGGCGCTGTTTCGAAGCAGCATGACGGAGAGCGTTGCCCGCACTTCCATCATATCCAGCAGTTCACTGCGTGTCAGTTCCGTGACGGCCGCGCCGCGGTTGGGATGAATCCGAACGAGGCCTTGCGCCTCCAGCCGGCGCAGCGCTTCGCGCACCGGAATATGGCTCACATTCAGCGCGGCGGAGATTTCGTCCTGCTTGAGCTGCATGCCACCGGGCAGTTTTGCGCTGATAATTCCCTCGCGGAGTACGTGAAAAATCCATTCCTGCGTAGCGCCAACGCGTGGCCCCACCTGATCGGCAATGGCTTTGTAATCCATGTGTCACCTCATACTGATTTGCGCTGAACAAGAAACTGAAGAATACGGCTATATTATATAGGATCGATCGAATCCGCGCAAGTCCTTTGCATAAAGAATGCCGGTATGCAAGTTTTGCCGTAACGAGGTGAACAGCAAACAAGCCTCGAATCTGGCATTCAAAGCGTAAGCGAAACCAAAGGGTCGAACCCTTTCTCCATTTTGAAGGAATCTGCTTTGTGAAAAACGATCGGAAAAGGCTAGGAAAATACGCCCTTACAAAAATCAGAAAGAAACGATTCTTGTTCTCTTCTTCTCTTTTTCTTTGGTCAATCCTTCTTGCGGGTCAGCAGGGAAAGCTTTCGTGCCGCGCGGTTCAGGTCAACCTACGGCACGAAACCGCTTCCCTTACCGACCGTACTTTACGCGCTCCAGGCGGATCAGCGCGAGCACGCCGTCCCGAATGTCCGCGGGCAGGCGGTCCGCCAGCGCAACGTCGTTGCGGTAGGACTGCATTCCCTCGGCGTCAAACAGATAGTTCGGCTCCTCGGTCAGGCCAAGAATGCTGTCCGTCGACGTGCTGTAGTGGGTGGCGATGGCAACGAGCGATGCGATGTCCGGCATGCAGCGGTTGGATTCCCATGCAGCTACGGATTGCTGCACAACGCCCACCGCTTCGCCAAGCTGCTGCTGCGTTTCGCCGTGCGACTTGCGAAGTCTCTTAATACTTGCTCCAATGTCCATGATACTCTCTCCTCCAACTGATATCGACAGTACGCGCTTTTTTTGCGGTTTTGGGCGGTACTGCGTTTTCGGCGCTTCATTTTGCGGTTAAACGCCGAATTTTTCACTTTTCACCCGTTTTTCGAATGAAAGCTTACGCTTTATTTTACTACAGCCTTGGACGGAAGAAAAGAGCCAGATATTACAGAAATATGACGTTTTTTCAGACTAAATACGGCTTATTATGGTTATTAATCTGTTTAGTGTATAAAATGTACTTTCTTTCGAAAGTAAAATATCGATTTCTTTCGACAAAGTATACAAATGGCTCCTTTTGAACTACGCGCTTTGCGCTCGCTCAAGCCTCCTTCATTCGTTCATGCTTGAACGAACCGTTTCTTTGTTCAATCTTGAAATTCTCACATAAGTTGCCTTTGACGAGTATCGTCTATACAAGTAACGTTTCCAGCCCGGAGAAGAAACGCGCGGTGCTTCTGGATCGGCCAGACCGGAACACCAGATTTCATCGGTATTTTCTTACAAAATCGCTCGATTTTACCTGGATTTTATGGCTCGTGGCCAAACAATTGTGCTATACTATTGCAGGCGACCATTCGCCGTTCTTTTTCATGCATGATTGATCAGTAGCATACTTCGATTCATCCTTTCACTCCCGGAATCGTCCGGTCCATCGGAGGCGGATATGGGTATTAAGTTAGCGATTGTCGGCGCAGGCAGTACATATTGTCCCGAGCTCATGCAGGGGCTGATTCGGCGGCGCGATCTGCTCACGCTCGACGAGCTGCGCCTGACGGATATCGACGAAACGCGGCTGAACATCGTCGGCGAGTTCTGCGAACGGGTGCTCAACGAAAACGGGCTCTTTCCGCGCATTCTTCGCACGACCGACCTGCCCCGCGCGCTTGAGGGCGCGGAGTTTGTGGTTACGCAGATTCGCGCGGGCAAACTGGAAGCGCGCATTCGCGACGAGAAGATTCCGCTCGAGTTCGGCCTCATCGGTCAGGAGACCACCGGCATCGGCGGGTTTGTCAACGCGCTACGAACGATTCCGCAGATTGAGATAATCGCCAAAGCGGTTGCGCGCTATACGCCGGACGCCTGGCTCGTCAACTTCGCGAACCCCTCGGGCATCGTCACCGAGTTTTTGCTCAACCATACGCCGGTCAAGGCGGTTGGGCTCTGCAACCTGCCTATCGGCGCGCAGGAGCGCATTGCAAAGCTCCTCGGTCTGCCGATGGATCAGGTTCGGCTCGAAACCGTTTCGCTCAACCACTGCGGCGCGATTACGGCGGTCTACGTGGGCGGCGAAAACGTGCTGCCCGGGCTGTTGCATTCGGACTTGCTTCCTGCCGCCGCCGAACAGGACGCTTGGGTCGCGAACTATCTGCCAATCATTGAGCTGCTCGGCGCAATTCCAAACGATTATCTGCAATATTTCTTCTACCGCGAGAGAAAGTTCAACGAGTTCAAGAACGCGCCGCAGACGCGCGGCGAGGCCTGCCGCGACATTGAGGCGCGCCTGCTTTCGCATTATGCCAACGAGTCCAACCGTGAGGTACCCGCGGCGCTTGCCGAGCGCGGCGGACATCTCTACTCCGAAGCGGCCATCGCGCTGATTGCCTCGCTTTCCGGCGCCGCGCCGGGAAACCACGTGGTGGACGTGCAGAACCGCGGAACCATCGACTTTCTGCCGGAGACGAGCGTCATTGAGACGAGTTGCTTTGTCGAGCAGGGGTGCATTACGCGTAACCCTCTGACCGTCACGGTCAACGACGTGCTGCGCTCGCTCTTAACCAGTGTAAAGGCATACGAAACCCTCGCGGTGCGCGCCGCGCTCACCGGCGACCGCGCGACGGCTCTGCAGGCACTCGCCTGTAACCCGATCACCGCCGATTTGGACAAAGTCGCCCCGTGTCTTACCGAAATGCTGGAGCAGAACCGCTCGCTGCTGCCCCGCTTCTTCGAATAAAGAACAAACCTATTCCATCGCCGCCCGATTGCTCCAGCGAAATCCGACTTGTTAAGGACATCGAATCTATGGACGAATCAAGATGCTACCTCGCCGTTGACGGCGGCAATTCCAAAACGGAATATCGGTTGCTCAACGCAGACGGCGCGGTGGTTGCGACACTGCGCGGCGGCGCGACAAATCACGAAACGCTGCCCGGCGGTGTTGACGAGGCTTGCGGTCGCATCCTCGCCGGCGCACAGCAGTTGCTGGACGCCAAGGGCTATTCGCTGTCGCAGGTGCAGGACGCGGTGCTCGGCCTCGCCGGGGCGGACTATGACGAAGAAGCCGAGGCGCTGACCGCCAGCCTCAAGGCGCGCGGACTTGCCAACTGCCTCGTCTGCAACGACGGCTATCTCGGCGTCATGGCCGGAATCGAAAACGGCGTCGGCATTTGTTACTCCGCCGGGTCGGGCGTGACCTGCGCGGGCATGAACGCGGAAGGCAAGCAGGCACAGTTCGGCGGCATCGGCGTGCTCAGCGGGGACATTGGCGGCGGGTTCGATATCGTCGCGTTCGTCTACCGTTCCATCTATCAGCATCTGTTCTTCGGGCGGAAGTTTACTTCCCTCAAGGACGGCTATTTTACGCTCTTTGACCTGCATTCGCCGGAGGAGTTTCTCGCTTCCGCCGCGCGGCTTCAGAACGAGGACACGGCAAAGCAGCTCATCGGCCTGTTCTTTACCGCACTGGACACGGGCGACGAGATCGCGCTGCAATACACCGCGCAGTCCGCCGCGCACGCCGCGGATTGCATCATTGCCGTTTCGGAAGCACTCGCGTTGGAGCCGACCATTCACGTTGCGCTCTCCGGCTCGATTTTAACCGCCGTCGCCCCCGCCTCCTATCGGCGGATGATTGAATACGAACTGCTCCGCCGCAAAGGAAAGATTTATCAGCTTAAGGTGAACAATCAGGCTCCCGTGGATGGCGCGGTGCGCTGGGTGCGCCTGCGCAACGGGCTCGCGCATTAACCGATTCTGCGTTTGATTGAGTTCGGTTTGTCACAAATGTTTCGCGCAATCTACGCCGGAGTTTGATCCGGCGTTTTGTTTTCTCCCGATTTCTGTTAGAATAGACCCGTTATGAATCAAACGAATGATCTGCTGCAAAAAACGAACGTCTCGCCCGCCGTCGCCGCCGATCCGGCGGACGACGCGATAGCCGCGCGCGTTCTCGCGCTACTTGAGACCCGCTCGCGCGTAGTTGTCGCCGTCGACGGCAACTGCTGCGCCGGAAAGACCACGCTGGCAGAGCGGCTCAGGGTGCGTCTGGGCGCGACGGTGTTCCATATGGACGACTTTTTTCTCCAACCGCAGATGCGCACCCCCGAGCGCCTGCAAACGCCGGGCGGCAATGTGGACGCGGAACGGTTCCTGCGGGAGGTGCTGCTTCCGCTCTCAAGTGGGGAAGCTGTTTCGGTTGTGCGTTACGACTGCAAAGAGGATCGCCTGCTGGAGCCGGAGACGGTTACGCCGACGGCGGTCTGCCTTGTGGAAGGCGCATACAGCCTGCATCCGCTGCTCGCGCCGTATTACGACCTCAAGGTCTTCTGCCGGGTCGATCCCGCACTGCAACTGGATCGCATTCGAAAGCGAAACGGCAGCGCACAGCTCCTCGTGTTCCAGAATCGCTGGATTCCGCTGGAGAACCGGTACTTTGAGGCGTATTTTATCGGACAGAACTGCGATCTTGTGATTAACTCTGTACAAAAATAGCATCTTAAGCATAAAAAAGCGCCCGCAAGGGCGCTATTTATTTAAGATTTACTTAGCAGCAATCGCCACCGCAGCCTCTTAAAAAGCGACCGTAAGGTCGCCTTTTTATAATAATAGAAATCTCTTAGCAGCAGTCGCCACCGCAGCCTCTTAAAAAAGCGACCGTAAGGTCGCCTTTTTATAATAATAGAAATTTCTTAGCAGCAATCTCCGCCGCAGCCTCTTAAAAAAGCGACCGTAAGGTCGCCTTTTTATAATAATAGAAATCTCTTAGCAGCAATCTCCACCGCAGCAGCAATTCAAACACATCAGCGCGGAGCAGACGTCGCAGCAGGCGGAGCTGTTCACGTCCCCGTTCGTTCCGCGCGAATACACCCGACCGGAGTTGTTCAGCGAAACAAACGCGTTGCGATACTCCGGATTGTCCGGCTCCGCTTCATACGCGCGGGTGATGCAGGCCGACGCCTTTTCATACCAGCCCTGTCGCAGATAGATCACGCCGTAGAGGTAGTTCCACTCCGCGTTGTGGACGGACACGCCGTCCAGAATCGTCCGCGCGGCGTTGAGGTTGTTTTGGTTAATGAACGAGCGCGCGCGCGCAAACTCCGCCGCGTTCGGCCCGCTGTAGGCCGTGCCGCCGGGCCGGTAACCGTTATTGCTCCCGCCCGAGCCATACGAGCCGGAGGAGGAACCATACGAACCGCCGGAGGACGTCGTCGTCTGCTTCTTGGTGAGCATTTCGTAGGCTTGGTTGATCTCCTTGAGCTTTTCGCCTGCGAGCTCCTTGAGGGGATTATCCGTGTATTTGTCGGGATGGTACTTCTTGACCAGCTCCAAATACGCGGCGCGAATCTCCTCCTGCGAGGCATTCTCACTCACGCCCAGAACTTTGTAGGGGTTCATCTTCCGTCTCCTTAATATCTTTGCGGCCTATCCTTCGCCAAAGAAAAGTTTTCGTTTATTCTTGTGCGGCGTCAGCCGTCTTGCACTCTGTTTGTTCTTTGAACACGCGCCGCTGCGCGCTGTCCAGCCCCAAGCGAATGATGTTGTCCAATAGTCCGCTCGGCTGCTGCAAGTTCAGCAGGTCGTAGGCCTTGCTCACCTCGTTGAGCGTTACGTTGAGCAAAAACCGCGCGCGCTCCGGCTCCATCTTCGTAATCAAAAACGGATTATACCCGCCGCTCTTTTCATCTTTCTCGCGGTCGTCCCAGGCGTCGATCAGGTAGATCCAGCGCCCTAAATTATAAAACATCCATTCCGCCGCCTGCCGCTCGCTTTGCGGCAGCATGGGCGCGTGGAGAATCACCGCGGAGAGCGTTTTGCCAAACGTGTTGCTCGGCTCGTCCGTCGAGGCGGTTTGTTCTCGTTCCAGCACGTGCAGACGCTCGGTGTTCTCGCAAATTGCGCGGTCGAGCTCAGGGTGTCGCTTTGCCGCCTTGCGATAGGCGCGGGAAAACGCGAGCCGCGCGGCAAGCGCCTTCGCGCTGCGATCGTCCACCGCGTCGTCCGCCGCCTGATACCACGCGAGCAGCACATTCACGTCCGCCGCATAATCCAGAGCGGGGGAAGCGTTCGCAATTGCCCGCTTGCCGCGATAGCAGCGCGGGCCGCAGTTGCCCCGCGAGAATCCGGCGCCGCCGGAGATTGCGGAAAGCAGCGCGGCGAGAAACGCGCAGTCGTAGCTCAGCGACAGCCGCTCCAGCTGACCGTAGCGCGCACCAATGCTCTTGCAAAGCCCGCAGTAATACCCGCGGTACTCCGCTTGCTCGCGCACCTTCAGTTCGCATTCCAGAGGACGGATGTATCCGAACATGGCAAACCCTTTCTGCACTCGTGTTGTATTGTATCATGTTCCCCCGCGTGTTTCCACGCTATTTTCCAGGGGCGTTGTGAACGAATGTGGCAGAATGCGTGATTTTTTACGCAAAAAAGCCGCCGGATTCGGCGGCTGATTCGCTGGTTCCGGTTTCGCTAGGAAGGTTTACTTCTTCGCGAGGTATTGATTGATCTCGCCAATGAGCGCGTCGGAATTGATTCCGTGCACCGCGCAGGCCTGCTCAATCGTTTCGCCATGCGCCATTGCGCAGCCGAGGCAATGCATACCCGCGCCCATGAGAATGTCCGCGGTGCCCTCGTCCAGTTCAATGACCTGCTGAATCAGCATATCTTTCGTTGCCTGCATGTGAAAAACTCCTTACGTTATCCGATCTGGCGTTTCCATTTGGAAACACTACTTATTTACTAGTATATCACAATTCCCCAAAAAGCAAATACTTTTTTCGGAAAAAACGCCCGTTCCTTCAGCTTTTTGTTTCAAACACGTTGCCGCAGTTGGTGCAGGTTACGCGAATGCGACCCTTCCCGCGCGGAACGCGGAGCCGCTGCGCGCACTGCGGGCAGAGCAAATACTTATACTGGCGCATCTCGTTCCAGCTCGGTTTTTTGCCGGACTTCTTCGCGCGCGGTGCCTGATAGCTGCCGTTCGCGGTCGTGCCGCTTCGAAACGTCCGCCGAAACCAGTCGCCAACCGCCGTAACAATCGTGAGAAAGCGCATGTTCTCCTGATTGCGCTTCGTCTGGTTGCGGCTCGTCATGCGCACCACGAGCAGAATCAGCAACGCCGCGGCAACGGTGGAAAACACGTAGCGCGGCCACGTTCCAAACTCGAAAAAGAACATGCCGATAATCGTCAGCACCAGCGCCGTAATCAGCATGGTGCGGTTGAGTTCGTCTAAGTAACGCTGTTGTCTTTGAAACATGTGGTTCCCTCGCCTTATTGGTATTTATGCGTTCGTTGTTCCGGTATAGAGCCGCGCGGTCAGCGGCGGCAGGATCACGTGCAGTTCGCCGTGATCCGTTCCAATCGTCTCTTTGGTGATGACGTCCGTCATGGTCTGCGAAAGCGGGGCTTCCCCTTCGCCGTCCGGCCCCTGCACAAGATCGCCGGGGCGCAGGGAGACCGTTTGCTCGCGTTCCGCTCGGTTGACCAGCATCGCGGCGCATTCGCCCGTCTCCGGCAGCCAGCGGAAGATGGCATACACCTCCGGTGAGAGCGCGCCCATGCGGCAAAGCCCGCGTTTGAGCGCACCGTTGTCCCTTCTCGCGGCCAGCAGTGCCGTATACGGCTCAAACACCGCCTCGTTCTCCGAACCCCAGGGATAGGTAGCGCGGTTGAACGGATCGCTCATGCCGGTCATGCCCGCCTCGTCGCCATAGTACACGCAGGGCACGCCGGGCAGCGAAACCTGCAGCGCCGCGGCGAGGATGAGCCGCAAAAAGCCCTTTTGCTGGTCCTTCTCGCTCGGCTGATACGCCGCCTGTAGCTTGCGCGAAACGGAGTTTCGATCCGGCGCGCCGGAAAGCGCGGTTGCCGCGCGAATGATGTCGTGGGACGAAATCAGGTTCAGGCAGGCCTCGAAGAACGGCCGCGGATAATGCTCTCGCAGGGTTTGCAGCGTGTGGTCGAGCGAATACGCGTCCGAATGCCCGGTTAAAAACGCGACCATCGCCTCCGTAAAGGGATAGTTCATCGCGCTGTCCAGCTCGTCGCCGGACACATAGCCGCGCCTGCCCTCCGGCCCGTATTTATTGGAACAGTCATCCCAAACCTCGCCGAGCAACACGCCTTCCGGATCGTTCTGCTTGAGCCGGCGACGCAGAATACGAATAAACTCGTCCGGCAGCTCGTCCGCAACGTCCAGCCGCCAGCTTTTCGCGCCCGCGTTGGCCCAGTGCGAAAGCACGCCCTGATCCCCCGCGATAAACTCGCGGTAGCTCGGTTCCAGCTCGTTTACGTTTGGCAGGCTCGGAAAGCCCCACCAGCAGTCGTAATGCTTGCGGTCGCCATGGAACGTATACCAGCTTCTATAGGGCGAACCCTCCTCCTCATATGCGCCAACGTCCTCATAGCGGGAATATTTGTCAAAATAGCGGCTGTCCGCGCCCGTATGGGAAAACACCCCGTCGAGCATGATGCGAATGCCGAGCGCCCCCGCCTCCGCGCAAAGCGCGCGAAACTCGTCCTCGTTTCCAAAGATCGGGTCGATGCGGTGATAGTCCGCCGTGTCGTAGCGATGGTTGCTACAGGACTCGAACACCGGGTTGAGGTAAATCGTGGTCACGCCAAGTCCGGCTAGATAGCTGAGCTTTTCGCGGATGCCGTTGATGTCCCCGCCGAAGAAATCGTTTGGCTCGTAGTCGTCCTGTCCCGGCGCGGGCGTAAAGCAGACGTCCTCGCTCCAGCGATCGTGAATGCGCAGAAATCGCCCTTTTTCGAGGTGATACTGCGTGCGCGCGCGGAAGTCCTCCCAGCTGCTGCGCCGGAACCGGTCCGGAAAAATCTGGTAGACAATGCCCTCGCGCCAGTGCTGCGGCGTTTGAAACGCGCCGTCGTATACCGTAATCTGGTAGGCGCGCGGCTCGTTTGGCTCCAGCTTGCCCTCGCCGCTGTCCGCGCCGTAATAGAGCGTCCGCCCGTCGGAGGTATGCAGAATAAAATAGTACCAAATCAGGCACGGTATCTGCGGCATGGGAATGTCCGCGCGCGCCCGGCCGTTTTCGAGAACCATGTCGAAAAACGACTCCGTGCCAAACTGGTTATACAGACGAATCGTGACCCGCGCGCCGGAATCCCCGCCGCACTCCGCCTCTAAATGCACTTCTTCGCCGCACTTGGCCGCGCCCTGCGGCCGACGGTACGAAAGATAGCGCGAATGATGCTGAAACGTAATCATAGAATAAGTATAGCCGATTCCTTTCCCTAGAAAAGCGGGTTGTATGGAATGTTTCGAGCTGTTCACATTTCCATCGCCATCGAAAAACGGTTGCCCGTTTTTTCAAATAGTTTGCTAATTTTGCAGGGCCTTGCGACAACATAAATATTCTGCGCGGCAAATTTTATTCGCAAAAAAACAAAACGCCGCCGCTCACCCGAAACAACATTGTTTCGAAGAAACCGACGGTGAAAGGATACGTTAGCTGCGGGGGATGATGTCGTCCTGCGCTTTGTAGATATGCCGCGCGGGTACCACGCCGCGCACGCGGGAAAGCGGATAGACCGAGGAATACGGTTCCAGCACCGTGCCGGGATTGAGCACGCTGTTGCAGCCGACCTCCACGTGGTCGCCAAGGATCGCGCCGAACTTCTTGAGCCCGGTTTCGATGCGCCCGTCCGCGGCGCGCACGATGACGAGCGTCTTGTCGCTCTTGACGTTGGAGCAGATCGACCCCGCGCCCATGTGCGCATAGTTGCCGAGGATGCTGTCCCCAACGTAGTTGTAGTGCGGCACCTGCACCTTGTCGAAGAGAATGCAGTTCTTCAGCTCCGTGCTGTTGCCAACGACGCAGCCTTTTCCAACGAGCACGCTGCCGCGGATGAACGCCCCGGGGCGAATCTCCGTCTCCGCGCCGATGACCGTGGGACCGTCGATGTAGATGTTCGGGTAGAGCTTTGCGCTCTTGTGAATCCAAACCTCCGGCGCGGGATGGTTGTATTCGTCCAAGCTCAGTGCCTGCCCCAATCCGCGGACAGAGTCCTTGATTCTCGGCAGCACCTCCCAGGGATAGACGGTTTCCAGAAACAGATCCTTTGCCAGCGTGGTGGAAAGATCCGCAAACATATCGGTATTCTTCATGCTGCTTCCTCCAGCTTTGTTGTTCGTATGGCTTGATTAGTTCTCGTGCGCAATCGAGCGAAAGCGCGTGTACTCGCCCTGCCAGAGCAGCTTGATGACGCCGGTTGACCCGTGGCGATGCTTGGCGACGATGATTTGGCTCGTGTTGTCGCCCTGCTCGTATTCCTGCGTGTCGAGGTACGCCGCCGGACGATAGAGCAGAATGACCATGTCCGCGTCCTGCTCAATGGAGCCGCTCTCGCGAAGGTCCGAAATGACCGGCCGGTGGTCGGTGCGCTGATCCGGGCCGCGGTTGAGCTGGCAGA
>DAIRTE010000043.1:0-13392 GCA_036804025.1 Clostridia bacterium
TCCGCCGCCGCGCCGGTCGTCGTGTTGCGCCAGGTGCGAAACGGCGCGAGCAGACGGTCGTCCTTGTCAAAGGCGAGATAGCCGTGCATCATCGCGGAGACGCCCATCGCGCCGATGCGCTTCAGCGGCTCCCCGTAGGTTGCCGAAACGCTGGCTGCGAGCTTGGCGTATGCGTCCTGCATGCCCGATATCACGTCGTCCAGCGAATAGGTCCAGTAGCCGCCTTCGAGGCGGTTCTCCCAGACGTGGCCGCCGGAGGCGAGCACGTTGTGCGCCCGGTCGATCAAAACGGCCTTGATGCGCGTGGAGCCGAATTCAATGCCAAGATACGTGTTTCCGCCGCGGATGTCCTCTGCGGCGCGGATTTGTTCCTGCGTCATGCGATGAACCTCGATTCTGAAAAAATGATGATTCCGTGGGATGGTCTGAGCGATACACTCGTTTGAGACGGGGAAGGAATCGCCATGCGCAATTGCTTGCAGACGAAAACGTTCCTTCGGCCGAAAAGCGGAAGAATCCATTGTTATGAAAAAGGTTACTGTAATCATAACAAAATGCGCCCTCGGGAACAATCTGCATTTCGTTTGTTTTTTTACCAGAACGCGCCAAGGATTTCGGCGTATATATGAAAGGCGAGGGGATGATAGGAATCGTAAGAAACCATACGGTCCGTACAGAATCCGGCCGGAATCGACCGAGGCAAAATGGATTCACATAAAAAAATACACAAGAATCCATAAAAAACCTATTGGTTATTCGTCCAAAGTACGAAATAATATACGGGGACGCTTGCATTTCTATTTCTATCCAATTAAATCATGTCTGCCGGAAGGGAAGATCCGATGTTTAAGGTCTTTCTCGTTGAAGATGAGATTGTTGTTCGCGAAGGCATTCGAAAAAACATACAGTGGGAGCAATACGGCTTTTCCTACGCGGGTGACGCGCCGGATGGCGAGTTGGCGTTGCCGTTGATTCGGCAGATCCAGCCTGATTTGCTGATCACCGACATCAAAATGCCGTTTATGGACGGGCTCGCGCTCAGCGAACTCGTTCGAAAGGAACTGCCGCAGACAAAGATCATCATCATCAGCGGATACGACGATTTTGTGTACGCGCAGCAAGCCATTCGCATGGGCGTCGAGCAATATCTGCTCAAACCGGTCATCAAGGAAAAGATGGTCGAGCTGCTCGTTTCCCTTCAGAAGAAGATGGAGACCGAACAGAAGCAGCGCGAATATCTGGCGATGTTCCAGCGCGAGGCGCAGGAATACGAGGCGTTTTCGCGCCGCCGTTTCTTCGAGCAGATTGTCACCGGCGGGCTCAGCGTATCCGAAATTACGGAACTGGCGCGTTCCATGGAGATTGACCTCAACGCGCCCGCGTATAACATTCTGCTGTTCTCGCTCAACAGCGCCGGATACAACGGTAGTGCGCCGGAAGGGTATACGGCGGCGCTCGCGGCCACGCAGGATAAGGTCACGCAGTATTTCATCGACCGGCCGGAGCTGCTGCTGTTTCGCTGGAACATCACCACGCACGCGGTCCTGATCAAGGGCGGGCTGGAGGAGATGGAGCCGCGCACCCGCGACTGTGCGGAGCAGATTCAGGCGCTCTGCAAGCTGGCGGAAGGCGAGATCAACTGGCACATTGCCTACGCAACGCCCGTCTACCGGCTCAGCGCACTGCCCGTCTGTTTTGCGGAGGCAAACCGGATTCTCTCCTATCGGTATCTCTGCCCGGAGGAGCACCTGCTCACGGAAGCGAGCATTCAGATTGGCCGAAAGTCCGGCGGCACCACGCAGAGCTCGGGCAAGCAGGAGATCGACCAGGAGCGTGTCCGGTGCTTTTTGAGCAACGGCACCGCGGAGGAAGTCAACCAGTTCATCGACCAGCTTTTGCACAGCGCGGGCGAGGAGACCCTGCCGCTGCCGATGTTTTGCCGCTATCTGACGATGACGGTCTATTTTGCAACGTCGAGCTATCTGGACTCGATTGGCTGCCGGGCGGATACGTTCTGGCCGGCGGAGCTGCGCCCGCGGGACAATGTCTCCACGCCGGAGGAAGCGCGGTTGTACGCGCGGCAGGTGCTGCTGCACGCAATTGGGCTAAGAGACAACGAAAGCCGAAAGCAGCAGCGCGACCTCTTGACGCAGGCGATGGAGTTCATCGACAAGCACTATCCCGAGGAGACGATTTCGCTCGACCGCGTGGCGCAAAAGGTCAACATCAGCCCGAACTATTTTTCGGCGATGTTCAGCCAGGAGGTCGGCCAGACCTTCGTGGAGTATTTAACCGGAAAGCGCATCTCCGAAGCAAAGCGCATGCTCCGGCAAACGGACATGCGTTCCAGCGAGATTGCGTTTGCAATCGGGTTCCGCGACTCGCACTATTTCAGCTTTGTGTTTAAAAAGGTGACCGGCATCACGCCCAGCGAGTACCGCAAAGGAGACAAACGTTGAAGAACTTCTTCTCTCGCGCGGGGCAAAACGGAAAGACCACGATGCAGAAAAAGCTCTGGAAGATGATTCTGGTCGTGACGATTCCGCTGATGCTGACCATTATCCTGGTGGTTGGAATTTTCATTGGCTATGCGCTGCAATACAACGCCATTCTCAACAACGTGACCACCGCGTCGGACTTTAACCGCGCCTTTACGGACAACATCAAAACCAAGATGTACTACTTCGTGATCGACAGCCAATACTCCGAGGGCTTGCCGACCGAAGAGGTGAAATCCGCGGAAACAATCGCCCGAAAGCTGATTGAAACCACGTCGGAAAAGGACAGTCTCCGCGCAATCAACAGCGTGCTGAACCTCTGCCACAATCTGGAAGACAAGATGCAGGAGATCGCAAAGACCGAAGGCTACGACTCCCGCATGAGCCAGCTCAACGACAACATCTACGTGATGGCCGACCTGATTCAGGAGTATATGTATACCTACCTGTATTATGAGGCGGTGCATCTGGACGCGCTCCAGTCCACGATGACGCGCAACATGGTCGGGCTGATGGGGCTCGTGGTCGTGCTTGCGTTCGTGCTTCTGAGCTTTTTGCTCAGCTACTCGCGAAAGCTCAGCCGCCGGATCGTCGATCCGATCGATATGCTTTGCGAGCGGCTGGTCGCGATTGGCCGCGGCGGACTGTTGGTCTGCGAGCCGATTCAGGCGGACGTCGAGGAGGTACAGCTGCTCTCGGACGGCATCGAGAGCATGGTTGGCCATCTCAAGCGCCAGATCGACCGCAATACGGAGCAGGAGAAGCAGCGGCGGCACACCGAGCTGGCGCTGCTGCAGGCGCAGATCAACCCGCATTTTCTGTATAACACGCTGGACACGATCATCTGGCTCATCGAGTCCGGCGAGATCACCGAGGCGGTCAACATGGTTGGCAGCCTGTCGAACTTCTTCCGCTTTTCGCTCAGCCGCGGGCAAAACGTGATTACGCTCAAAGAAGAGCAGCAGCACATTCGCAGCTACCTCGAAATTCAGCAGATGCGTTACCGCGATTTAATGGAATATCAAATCGAATTGCCGGAGGAGTTGGAGCACTTCCTGTTGCCCAAGCTGACCTTGCAGCCATTGGTGGAAAACGCGCTGTATCACGGAATCAAGATTCGGCGGCGCAAGGGGCTGATTCGCGTCAGCGGGCGCATTGCGGAGAACCAGTTGATACTCGAGGTCGCGGACGACGGCTGCGGCATGACGCCGGAGCGCCTCGCGGAGGTGCGCGCGTCGCTCACGGAGGGCCGACGCGAGGGCTTTGGCCTACGAACGGTGCACCAGCGGATTCAGATTCTCTTTGGCCCGGAATACGGGTTGGCGGTTGAGAGCACGCCGGACGTCGGCACAACGATCTTTGTAAAAATCCCAATGCAGACGAACGAACAGGAGATGGGCGCATGAAGCGGGTATTTGCCTTGTTGTGCAGTCTGGTATTCCTAGCTGGGGTACCCTGCGGCTGTGCCGTGCAGACACAGGCGGCGAAAGAGCCGATCAAAAAAGCCGGCAGTCCAATCGTCGTCGGGTTTTCGCAGGTGGGCGCGGAGTCGGAGTGGCGCGTGGCAAACAGCGAGAGCATGAAGTCCGCGCTCAGCGAGCAGAACGGCTACGAGCTGATTTTTGACGACGCGCGAAACGAGCAGGAAAACCAGATTCGCGCGATTCGCACCTTTATTCAGCAGGACGTGGACTACATCGTCTTTTCGCCCCGCGTGGAAACCGGTTGGAACTCCATTTTGCAGGAAGCGCGGGACGCGGAGATTCCCGTTCTCGTCATCGACCGCGACATCGAGGTGATCGATCGCAGCCTGTATACGGCGTACATCGGCTCCGATTTCCGCAAGGAGGGCGACCGCGCGGTTGCCTGGCTGGAAAACCTGCTCCGCAAGCAGGGCAAATCGGAGGACGAGATTCGCATCGTCCACATTCAGGGAACGATTGGCTCCTCCGCGCAGATCGGGCGCACCGCTGCGCTGGAAGAGGCGATTACAGAGCATACGAACTGGCAGCTCATCAAGCAGGAACAGGGCGACTTTACCCGCGCGAAGGCCTATGAGGTAATGGGCGCCATCCTAAAGGAAACACAGGACATCGACGTCGTCTACTGCGAGAACGACGGCGAGGCGCTCGGGGCCATCGACGCCATGGAAGAGGCGGGGCTTACCTGCAACGCGGACGACGGCGTGATCGTGATCTCCTTTGACGCGACGCGCCTGGGGCTCACCTACTGCCTGCAGGGGCGGATTGCGCTGAACGTGGAATGCAACCCGCTGCAGGGGCCGTATGTCGCCGAAATGATTCAAAGATTGGAGCTCGGCGAAACGGTTGAGCGCGAGAAATACATCGACGAAACGCTGTTTGACTGCTACACCATTACGCAAAAGATGATTGACGAACGAGGATATTGAGACAATTGCAAAACGGATAGGCGGGCTTCGCTGTGGCGGGGCCCGCTTTTTTTGCTCGCTCGAATCGAAAGGCTTTCGTTTCTCGATTCGCTGTTTTTTTATGCCGAAGGTTCGAAATATTACGCCGCAGTAGAACCGGTATATACCAGTAATCTCGTGCCGGTGTGTTATCTGATTCAGTTGGTTGACATTCTTATGCGCTTGC
Source organism: Clostridia bacterium (assembly GCA_036804025.1). Taxonomy (GTDB): domain Bacteria; phylum Bacillota; class Clostridia; order Christensenellales; family CAG-138; genus UBA7703. The sequence continues at coordinate 5,114 of DAIRTE010000043.1, forward strand.
CCCGGAGCCCTTGGTTTCCGATTTTCCGCATGATATAAACAGAATGCGCCCGAACGAAACAGGGCACAGCTTATCATTTCTATAAAATCATATCGAAAGGAAACGGAAACAATGAAAAAACTTATTGCTCTGCTTCTGGCCGTCGTATTGGTTGTGGGTCTGACCGCCTGCGCCACCGCCGCGCCAGCCCCGGCTGCCGCCGAAGAACCCGCTGCAGCAGCGACCGAAGCCCCCGCAGCAACGGAGGCGCCCGCCGCCCCCGCGATGCTCAAAGTCGGCATCATCAACAACCCGCCGGCCGAGTCCGGTTACCGCGCCGCGAACGTAGCGGACATGGAGAAGGTCTTCTCCGAAGCGAACGGCTATCAGGTTTCGACCTTCTATAGCCTCAAGAACGACGAGCAGCTCAACGCAGCCGCGCAGTTCATTACGGACGGCGTAGACTACCTGCTCATCTCTGCCGCCGCGACGGATGGCTGGGACACCGTTCTTGCCAACGCCAAGGAAGCCGGCGTGAAAGTGTTCCTCTTCGACCGTATGATCAATACGGACCCGAGCAACTACGAAGCGGCTGTCGTTTCCGACATGGCACAGGAAGGCATCACTGCCGTCAACTGGCTGAAGGATCAGAAGCTGGATTCCTATAAGGTCATCCACATTCAGGGCGCCATGACCTCCGACGCGCAGATCGGCCGTACGGCTGCTCTGGACGCGGAATTCACAGCTGGCACCATGACGAAGGTCGTTCAGCAGACCGCAACCTGGGACGAAGCGACCGCCAAGCAGATCGTGGAATCCGTCATCAACTCCGGTGAAGAATTCAACGTCATCTACGCCGAGAACGATGGTATGGCCAAGGGCGCCGTTGCCGCGCTGGACGAAGCGGGCATCACCCATGGTCCTGGCAAAGCCGTCATCGTGATGGGCTTCGACTGCAACAAGTGGGCGCTTCGCGAACTGCTTGCCGGCAACTGGAACTACGATGGTCAGTGCAGCCCCTTCCAGGCGGCTGTGATCGACGGCATGATCAAGACGCTCGAATCGGGCGGAACGCTGCCGGAGAAGAAGGTCATCAACGAAGAGCGCGGCTTTGACGCGACGACGATCACCCAGGCGGACATCGACACCTACGGCCTCGGTGAATAAGCACTTCACTTCAAATCACTAATCCATCGTTTCAACAAAACGAACAAACGCTTTGGTGCAGAGTATGCGGCTTCTCGCCGCATACTCGCACCGGCGTCTTGGGGATCTTTAGAACCAAAGGATGGGACTCTATGCCAAACGACGTCGTTTTATCCATGCGCGGCATTTCAAAGACGTTTCCGGGCGTGCGCGCGCTGCACAATGTGGATTTCACGCTGAATCAAGGCGAAATTCACGCCCTCATGGGCGAGAATGGCGCCGGAAAGTCGACCCTCATAAAAGTTTTAACCGGCGTGTATCCAAAGGACAGCGGGCAGGTGTTTCTCGGGGACATGACCCGGGAAATCACGGTGAAATCGCCGCAGGAGGCGCAGCATCTGGGCATCAGCACGGTGTATCAGGAGATCACGCTCTGTCCGAATCTTTCCGTTGCGGAGAACATGTTCATTGGCCGCGGGAATGACAAGACCGTCCACTGGCGCGCAATGCAGCGCCGCTCGACGGAACTGCTCAACTGGCTCAACATTCCCGCCCGCGCAACCCAGCAACTGAGCACCTGCTCCCTGGCGGTGCAGCAGATGGTTGCGATTGCGCGCGCGGTGGACATGGACTGCAAGGTGCTGATTCTGGACGAGCCAACCTCTTCGCTGGACGATCGCGAGGTGCAGAAGCTCTTTTCCCTGATGCGCGACCTCAAGGCGCGCGGCGTTGGCATCATCTTCATTACGCATTTTCTGGAGCAGGTTTACGAGGTCTGCGACCGCATCACCGTGCTTCGAAACGGCGAACTCGTTGGCGCCTACGATACAAAAGATCTGCCGCGTGTGCAGCTCATCTCCAAGATGATGGGCAAGGAACTCGACGACATCTCCGCCATGCAGAACCAAAAATCCGCTCGGACGAACAAGAGCGGCGCGCCGGTGTTTGAGGCGTGCGGGCTGTCGAGCGCGGCGGGCACGCGGGCGTTTGATTTTCAAATTGAATCGGGCGAGGTCAACGGTTTCACCGGTCTGCTCGGCTCCGGCCGCAGCGAGTGCGTCCGCGCGATCTTCGGCGCGGACCCGGTGACCGGCGGCAGCGTTCGCATGAACGGAAAGCACATCCGTATTTCGAAACCAAGGGACGCAATGAAGCACGGCATCGGCTATCTGCCGGAGGATCGAAAGCAGGACGGCATCATCGAGAGCCTGTCCGTTCGGGACAACATCATTCTTGCGCTGCAGGTGCTCAACGGCTTCTTCCGCCCGTTTTCCCGCAAGGAGGCGGAGGCGTTTGCGGACGAATACATCAAACTCCTTGGTATTAAGACGGCTTCGGCGGACACGCCGATTGGCTCCCTTTCCGGCGGCAACCAGCAGAAGGCAATCTTAGCGCGCTGGCTCTTGACCAAGCCGCAGTATCTGATTCTGGATGAGCCGACGCGCGGCATTGACGTTGGCACCAAGGTCGAGATTCAAAAGCTCGTGCTCAAACTGGCGCAGGAAGGCGTCAGCGTCACGTTCATCTCCTCCGAAGTGGAAGAGATGCTGCGCACCTGCTCGCGATTGATTGTCATGCGGGACCGCAACATCGTTGGCGAACTGACGGGCACGGACATGACGCAGGCAAAAATCATGCGCACAATCGCGGGGGAGACGGCTCAAGATGGCTAAGATGTTTCAAAAACTGACCAAATCACAGTTGGGTGTGCCGCTGTTTGCGCTCCTTCTGATCGTTGTATTCAACCTGATTCGCGATCCGGGGTTCTTTTCGTTGTCGATTACGGTCAACAACGCGGGCAACTCCGTTCTCGCGGGCAATGTCGTGAGCATTCTCAACGGCGCTTCCGAACTTGTGATTCTATCCATCGGCATGACGCTGGTTACCGCGTCCTCCCGCGGGCAAGACATCAGCGTCGGCGCGCTCGCGGCGATTGCCGGCAGCGTGTTTGTTCGCGTGCTGCGCGAGCATTCAATTACGATGCCGGTCATCCTGCTGGCGTTCCTCACGAGCTGCCTCGTGGCAATGCTCTTTGGCGCGTTCAACGGCACGCTGGTTTCCGTATTCAAGATTCAGCCGATGATTGCGACGCTGATTCTTTTTACCGCCGGCCGCCCGATTGCCTACTGGATCAACGGCGGCGCTACGCCTACGGTGGAAAGTCCGTTGCTCGGCTATATCGGCAGTTTCATTCCGGGATTTCCCATTCCGACCCCGATATTGATCGTGATTGTGTTCGGAATTCTGGTTGCGTTGATTCTGCGGTTGACGAACCTTGGCCTCTATACGCAGGCGGTCGGCATCAACGAAAAATCCGCGCGTTTAAACGGCATCAACGCAATTGGTATGAAGATGCTCTCGTTTATGTTCCTTGGCGCCTGCTGCGCCATTTCCGGCGCGATCGGGGTCAGCCGCATGGGACTGATCAACCACGAAACGATGCTGTTCGACATCGAGATGGACGCGATCCTCGCCGTCGCCATCGGCGGCAACTCGCTCAGCGGCGGAAAGTTCAACCTGACCGGCTCGGTCATTGGCGCCTACATCATTCAGGCGCTTACGATTACACTCTATGCGATGAAGGTTCCATCCATGGCGGTCAAAGCGTATAAGGCGATTGTCATCATCGCCATCGTTGTGCTCGGCTCGCCGGTTGTCGAACATTATCTGCAACAACTGCGCGATCGGCTTTTTCGCAAACCGATGAACGAAACGGAGAACAACTAATATGAAATACGAACAGAAAGGATTATCCGCGTCATCGGTCGAACGGCGCAGGGAGCCAATCTCGAACACAAACCTGCTGCTCACGATTACCATCTGCATCTTTGTCTGTATGTATGGCCTCGCCATGCTGATTTGGGGCAGCGGATTTCTCAATCCGCAGCAGTTTCTGGACATCTTCAACAACAACGCATTTCTGATTATTCTCTCGTGCGGACTCACGATCGTTATGATCGCCGCGGGCATCGACATCTCCGTTGGCGGGATCACCGCGCTGGTCTCGATGGTCTGCGTGCTGTATCTGGACGATCACAGCGGCAGCGTGCTGGGCTCCATCGCGGTGGCGGTTGGAATCGGGCTCGCGTTTGGGCTCGTACAGGGATTTTTAATCTCCTATCTGGAGATTCAGCCATTTATCGTTTCGCTTGCGGGCATGTTCTTTGCCAAGGGGCTGACGACCATCGTCAGCGCTGCGCCGCGCACGGCGGAGCAGGCGGCGTTTGTCGCGCTCAAGCAGTTTCGAATCATCTTTCAGAGCTTCGGTTCCTACGGGAAGAACGGGAACTTTATTCCGGCGAAGATTGAGCTAGGCGTATTGGTTGCGCTCGCGATTGTGCTGATTATTTCGGTCATACTCAAGTGGACACGGTTCGGGCGGAATCTCTACGCAATCGGCGGCAACAGCCAGAGCGCAATGATGCTTGGCATCAACGTAAAGCGCACGCGCTTCTTCTCCTACCTGCTCTGCGGCCTGCTCTCCGGCATCGGCGGCTATGTTTACCTGTTGCACACCGGCGCGGGCAACGTGTCCAACGCGACCGCTTCCGAGATGCAGGCGATTGCCTCCTCCATCATCGGCGGCACGCTGCTTTCCGGCGGCGTTGGAAACGTAATCGGTACGCTCTTTGGCGTGCTGACGCTCAAGACCATCAGCAACATCGTCATCGCGTCCGGCTTGCGGGAGCCGTATTGGCAGAGCATCACCACGGGCCTGATGCTGTGCTTCTTCATCCTCTTGCAGAGCGTCGTGCTTGCGGTGCGCGAGAAGGGCGTTCAGATTCGCCTGCCGGAGTGGATGAAGGGAAAGCGCACTCGCTCCTGACGATTTGGTACTCGACAAAACTGAAATATCAAATTCAACACTCCATTCAAAAAAACAACCAACGACAAATAACGAAAGAGGCGATTCTATGCTGGAAGCGCTGAAAGAGCGGGTCTTGCAATCAAATTTAAAACTGGTGGAGCTGGGGCTGGTGCTCTTTACCTGGGGCAACGTGAGCGCGATTGACCGAAACAGCGGTCTGGTCGCGATCAAACCCAGCGGCGTGGAATACGAGGGCATGCGCGTGGAGGATATCGTCGTCGTCAATCTTGACGGCGTTGTGATCGAGGGCGGCTGGAAGCCGTCCACCGACCTGCCGACGCACCTCGCGCTCTACAAGGCGTTTCCGGAGGTCGGCGGAGTGGTGCACATGCACAGCACCTATGCAACGGCGTTTGCGCAGGCGGGGCGCGGCATTCCGGCCTACGGCACGACCCACGCGGATTATTTTTACGGCGAAGTGCCCTGCACGCGGCCTTTGACAAAGGCCGAGGTGGAAACGGACTATGAGCATAACACGGGGCTTGTGATTGCGGAGGCGTTTACCGGACGGGACCCCGGCGCGGTGCCCGGCTGCCTCATCAAGAACCACGGGCCGTTCGCCTGGGGCAAGGACTGCGAAGCGGCGGTCTATCACGCGGCGGTGCTGGAGTACTGCGCGAAGATGGCGTTGTTGACCGAGCAGCTGAGTGGCGCGGCGGTGCCCGCGGATTCGTATCTGCTCGATAAGCATTATTTTCGGAAACACGGCGCAAACGCCTATTATGGCCAGGAGGAGAAAGCATGAACGAGAAGCTGTATTTCATTACCGGTAGTCAGGATCTGTATGGAGAAGAAACCCTCAAGCAGGTGGCGGTGGACAGCAAGGTGATCGCCGACTACTTGGATTCCGCGCTGGGCGATACGATTCGCGTCGAGTGGAAGCCGACCGTGCGCAATTCCGAAGAGATCATTCGCGTTTGCCGCGAAGCTTCGGCGGACGACGCCTGCGTCGGCGTGATCACGTGGATGCATACCTTCTCGCCCGCGAAGATGTGGATCAAAGGGCTGCAGCTGCTGACAAAGCCGCTGCTGCATCTGCATACGCAGGCGAACGAGCGGCTGCCCTACGATTCGATTGATATGGATTTTATGAACCTGAACCAGAGCGCGCATGGCGACCGTGAATTCGGATTTATCCTCTCGCGGCTTGATGTTCCGCATGAGGTTTCGGTTGGATTCTATCGCGACGCGGCGGTGGTTTCCGAACTGCGCCGCTTTGCGCAGAACGCCAAGGCGATTGCGTTTTCGAAGAACCTCAAGGTTGCGATGTTTGGCAACAACATGCGTCAGGTTGCGGTGACGGACGGCGACCGCGTGGAAAGCCAGATTCGTTTCGGTTGGGAAGTGAACTACTACGGCATCGGCGAGCTGGCCAAGCGGGCGAGTGAGGTAACGGTGCTGGAAATCGACGAGAAGATGGATCAGTATCGCAAGGCGTACGACATGGACGCGCGTTCCCCCGAGTCCGTGCGCGAACAGGCGCGGTACGAAATCGCGCTGGAGCGGTTCCTCGCGGAGGGCGGCTTTGGTGCGTTTACGGATACGTTTGAGGATCTCTTTGGCCTCAAGCAGCTGCCGGGACTCGCGACCCAGCGCATGATGGCGCGGGGCTATGGGTTCGGCGCGGAGGGCGACTATAAGACGGCGGCGCTTGGCGCGGTGCTCTGCAAGATGGCGGAGGGGCGCGACGGTGCAACCGGGTTTATGGAGGACTATACCTACGACTTTGTGGACGAGCTTGTGCTCGGCGCGCATATGCTGGAGGTTTCTCCGGCGTTTGCGGCGTCGCGGCCGAAGCTGGAGGTGCATCCGCTCGGCATCGGCGGCAAGGAAGCGCCCGCGCGGCTCGTGTTCGACGGCGTCTGCGGAGACGGTGTTGCGGTCTGCATGACGGACATGGGCGACCATTTCCGCCTGGTTGCGGCGCAGATTGAGCTTGTCCGGCAGCCAAAGTCCATGCCGAATCTGCCGGTTGCGCGGATTATGTGGAAACTCAAGCCAAACTTCAAGACGGGCGCGGCGGCCTGGCTGTATGCGGGCGGCGGACACCACACCGTGGTCAGCACGGCGCTGTCGATGGACGATCTTCGCCTGTTTGCGAAACTCACGCGCACGGAGCTCGTCGTGATTGACGAGGAAACGAACCTGACGAAGTTGCAGGCGGAACTAAAGGCGTAAGTTGTTTTTCAAGTATGCTGCGCTAGCCGCAAGAAGCGGCACCGGCGAAGAAACACATCTTGCACTGCGATTATTAAAATTAAGTCACAGCGCAACCGTGTTTTTCCACGAAATGATATATACAGGCGAAATCGAATTTGGTATACTGGAGCCAACAAACGGGGAGGTGAAAGGCATGGCAACGGTGGAACAACTCATCAAGCAGTATGAAACCGACAAAGCGCTGCAGGCGGAAGTCGCGCAGATCGTAGCCGACGGCAAGGTAACCATGATGGAATTCATGGCGTTTGCCAAGAAACACGACGTGGCTATTTCCCTCGACGAACTGCCCAAGTATATGGAGCAGGCGAAAAAGCTCGGGTTCCTGTAAGCGGAACGGCTCAGACGCTTCCCATGCGGCGAAGAATCGCGGCATGCGAAATAGAATCCCCGAAGCGTGCACTCATATTTAATATTGGGAGGTAAAGAACTATGAGACTCAATCCGCCAAAGAAGGTAACATTCTGGATTTCGATCTTCGCATTTGTTGTTGGCGCTGCGCTATCGGTTGGCGTCATTCCGGGGCTGAACGTAATCGGGTACATCCTGGCGCTGCTTGCCTACCTGCTGCTGGTTCTCGGACTGGTCATCAAGGGACTGTAAGCAAGCGGTTCCGTTTGACTTCGACCGAATATTTCACTCGCTTTCAAAAGCAGGCGTGCCGGAGACGGTTTCGCCTGCTTTTCCGTATCACAATGGCGATTTTCGTGTCCGTTTCTATACGTATCGGACGATAGCATCTGTACGGAACGGGCGGAACTTGCTATACTCAGGCTAAACAAAGGGTAAATTTCCATTTCATGCGGGAGGGATGCTGCTATGAGACTGAATGCTCCAAAGAGGTTCACGTTCTGGGCCTCCGTTGTCCTGTTTGTGGTCGGCATGATCGCGGCCTTTGGCCTGATTCCCTATGTGCCGTCGCTGGCAGGCGTCATTGCGCTGACCGTTGGGTATGTGCTGCTCGCGCTGGGCAACATTCTCAAGGGATTCTGATTCGATTCTACGAAAAAAAGCGGGAACCCGGATGGGTTCCCGCTTTTGTGTTATTTGCGTTATCGTGTCGCTAGCA
>DAIRTE010000043.1:13492-19240 GCA_036804025.1 Clostridia bacterium
GTTACAGCGTCGCGAGCATCACGGCTTTGATCGTGTGCATGCGGTTTTCCGCCTCGTCGAACACGACGGACTGCGGCCCGGAGAACACGTCGTCGCTGACCTCCATGCTGTCCCGGCCAAAGCGCGCGCCCATCTCCTTGCCGATGGCGGTGTTGAGGTCGTGGAACGACGGCAGGCAGTGCATGAAGATGGCACCGGGTTTCGCGGCGGCCATCACCTTTGCGTTCGCCTGATACGGCGCGAGGTCATGGATGCGCTCTTCCCAAACTTCCATCGGTTCGCCCATGGACACCCAAACGTCCGTATAGATCACGTCCGCATCCTTCACGCCTTCGAGGATGTCCTCGGTCTGCGTAATGCTACCGCCGCTCTCTTTCGCGAGCGCTTTGCAGGCGTCCGTCAGCTCCTGCTGCGGGAAGTACTTCTTCGGCGCGCAGGCAACGAAGTCCAGACCCATCTTCGCCGAGCCGACCATGAGCGAATTGCCCATGTTGAACCGTGCGTCGCCGCAGTAGGCCATCTTGATGCCCTTGAGCTTGCCGAACTTCTCCTGAATCGTGAGCAGGTCCGCGAGGATCTGCGTCGGGTGAAACTCGGTGGTCAGTCCGTTCCAAACGGGTACGCCCGCGTACTTTGCGAGTTCTTCGACGACGCTTTGGCCGTAGCCGCGGTATTCGATTCCGTCGTACATCCGCCCCAGCACCTGCGCGGTGTCGCTGATGCTCTCTTTTTTGCCGATTTGCGAGCCGGAGGGGTCGAGATAGGTTGTGTGCATGCCAAGGTCAAAGGCGGCGACTTCGAAGGCGCATCGCGTCCGCGTGCTGGCTTTCTCAAAGATCAGCGCAATGTTCTTGCCGCGCAGCGTATCGTGCGCGATGCCCGCTTTCTTCTTCGCCTTGAGTTCTGCCGAGAGATTGAGCAGTTCCTGAATCTCTTGTGGCGTGAAGTCCAGCAGCTTCAAAAAGCTCTTGCCCTTCAGGTTCATGTTCTTCGCCTCCTGTTTCTTTATTTGGATGAAAAATCAGTCAATGTTTGCTTCAGGATCGCAAGCCCCGCGTCGATTTCCGCTTTCGAGATCGTCAGCGGCGGCATGAGACGGATGGTATCCGCGCCCGCCGTCAGCGCGAGCAAACCCTGTTCGCCAAGCTGAACCACCGCGTCGCGATGGGAGCAGGTCACGCCGATGCCAATCATCAACCCCAGCCCGCGAACGCTCGACACGACCGGCAGGTTCCAACTGGCGATGGTTTCGCGCAGGTACGCGCCTTTTTGTGCCACATCTGCGAGAAACTCCGAGGTGATCTCGTTGAGCACCGCAACCGCGCCCGCCGCGCAGATCGGGTTTCCGCCAAAGGTGGTCGCGTGGGTGCCGGGCGAGAACACGCCCGCGCAGGACTCGTTTGCCAGAATGCCGCCAAACGGCAGTCCCGCCGAAATCCCCTTGGCAAAGCTGACCACGTCCGGCTCAATGTCGAACTGCTGGTAGCAAAAGAGCGAACCCGTGCGGCCGACGCCGGTCTGCACCTCGTCGATGATCAACAGGATGTCGCGGGACTTGCAGAAGCGATAGACCTCCTGCACAAACGCCTGGTCGAGCGGCAGCACACCGCCTTCGCCCTGAATGAGCTCCATCATCACCGCGCAGACCGTTCCGCAGCTGCAAGCGGATTTTACGCTGGCAACGTCGTTTGGTTCCGCGTAGAGAAACCCCTCGGTAAACGGGAAAAAGAAGTTGTGAAACACGTCCTGCCCCGTTGCGGCAAGGGTCGTGATGGTGCGCCCGTGGAAGGAATGGCTCAGGGTGACGATGTCGCTGCGCCCCGCGCCGTATTTATCGAACGAGTATTTACGAACGAGCTTAATCGCGCCTTCGTTTGCCTCCGCGCCGCTGTTGCAGAAGAACACGCCCTTCATTCCGGTGCGTTCGCAGAGCAGCTTTGCCGCGTTCGCCGCGGGCTCGGTGTAGTAGAGATTTGAGGTATGCGGCAGCTTTTTCGCCTGCGCCGTGATGGCGGCGAGCCAATGTTCGTTGCCGTAGCCCAGCGAGCAAACGCCGATTCCGCTGGAAAAATCGATGTAGCTCTTTCCCTCAAAGTCGTAGAGCGTCGCGTGTTCGCCGCGCTCCAGCGCAATGTGAAAGCGCTTGTAAGAGTCCAGAATGTATTCGTTCGTGAGTTGCATCACGTCCTGATTCGTCATGTATCGTTCCTCCTCGTGTCGTTGACCGGAAGCCGGCGCTCCGGTGCCTGCCGTTGTTGGTCAGGCGGTGACCATGGTGCCAATGCCTTCGTCCGTCAGCATTTCAATCAAAATTGCGTGCGATACGCGTCCGTCAATGATGAACGCGCGGTTTGCGCCCTGCTTGACCGCGTGCGCACAGCACTCGAGCTTCGGAATCATGCCGCCCGTAATCACGCCGCTCTGCTGGAGCACGGGGATTTCGCTGAGCGAGAGGCGGGGGATCAGCGTGAGCGGGTCGCTCGCGTCCCGTAGGACGCCCTTGGTGTCCGTCATGTTGATCAGGCTCTCGGCCTGCAGCGCGCCTGCAATGCTGGCCGCCGCCGTGTCCGCGTTGATGTTGTATACGTTGCCCTGCTTGTCGCAGCCGAGCGTGGAGACCACGGGGATATAGCCCTTTTCGAGCAGATCCTTGATGGGCTCCGGGTGGATGGCGACAATCTCGCCGACGTAGCCGAGCTTCTCGTCGAGCGTCTTTGCCTCAATCAGGTGGCCGTCCATGCCGCTTAAACCCACTGCGCGGCCGCCAACGTTCTGAATCAGGTTGACGAGCCCTTTGTTGACTTTGCCCGCGAGCACCATCTGCGCAACGTCCACGGTTTCCTTGTCGGTGACGCGGAGGCCATCCACAAACGTGGTTTCCTTGCCGAGCTTCTTGAGCACCGCGCTGAGCTCCGGCCCGCCGCCGTGCACGAGCACGATCTTGATGCCGACGAGCGTGAGCAGCACGACGTCGCCCATGACCGCTTTTTTCAGCGATTCGTCTTCCATGGCGCTGCCGCCGTACTTTACCACGACGGTTTTGCCATAGTAATTCTGAATGTAGGGCAGCGCCTGAATCAGTACCTCGGCGCGCTTGGCAATGTCGATGATCATGTGCGGTAATCTCCATTGATCTTCACGTAGTCGTAGGTCAAATCACAGCCGAATGCGGTTGCGCTTGCGCTTCCGTCGCAGAGCTGAATCTCGATGTTGATTTCGCTTTCCGAAAGGACTTTTTTCGCGAGCTCTTCCGAAAAATCGACGCCCGCGCCGTTCTGGCAAACGAGGATCGAACCCGCGTTTGAAGAGAACGCTACGGAAATCTTGGTCACGTCCGTCGGAACGCCCGCATAGCCGAGCGCGCAGAGCACGCGGCCCCAGTTCGCGTCCGCGCCGAACATGGCGCATTTGACCAAGGGAGAATTGATGACGCTATTGGCGAGCTTCACCGCGCTTGCGTGATCGGCCGCACCGTTGAGCTGGCAGACGATGAGCTTCGTCGCGCCCTCGCCGTCGCCCGCGATGGAGCGGCTGAGGTACTGGGTTACGGCGGAAAGCGCGGCGCAGAACGCTTCGTAGTCCACGCCCTCGCTCGTGATCATCGCGTTACCCGCCATACCGTTGGCGAGAATCGTGACCATGTCGTTTGTCGAGGTGTCCCCGTCGATGCTGACCATGTTAAAGCTGTTTGGTACGTCCGCGCTCAGCGCTTTTTGCAGCATGGCGGGGGAGATGCTCACGTCCGTTGTGACGAATCCCAGCATGGTCGCCATGTTCGGCTGAATCATGCCGCTGCCCTTGCAGATGCCGCCGATGTGACAGGGTTTGCCGCCGACGGTGAACGAAAACGCGATTTCCTTTTTCTTGACGTCCGTGGTCATGATGGCTTCCGCGGCGGCGTTGCTGTCGTCGCCCAAGGCGGCAATCAGCGGGGCAATGCCGCTTGCGATGGGTGCGATGTCGAGCGGCTTTCCAATGACGCCCGTGGAGGCGACGACCACGTCGCTCGCGGGAATCCCCAGCGCCTCGCCGAGCAGGTCGCACATCTGCGTCGCGATCTCGACGCCGTTTGCGTTGCAGGTGTTCGCGTTTCCGCTGTTGCAGATGATCGCGCTGGCGTAGCCGTCCGCAACGTTCGCCTTGGTGACCGCGATCGGCGCGCCCTGCACGAGGTTCTGCGTGTAGACGCAGGCGCAGGCGGCCTTGACTTCGCTGACGATCAGCGCGAGATCCTTCTTGCTCTTGTTTTTGCGAATGCCGCAGTATACGCCTGCGGCTTTATATCCTTTTGCGGCGCAAACGCCGCCTTCGATCTGCTGTATGTTCATCGTTTGTTACCCTTTCGTTGTTGCGCATTCCCGAAAGATGGGACGCGACAGTTATTTCTCCAGCTTCAGCCCCGCGTAGGGGTCGGCGCCGATGAGAATGTTCATCAGCTGAATTGCCGCGCCGCTGGCGCCCTTGCCAAGGTTGTCGAAGCGCGCGAGCAGGGTGATTCGCTCCTCGTTGCCCGCGACGCTGATGTCCATGCCGTCCAAATCGGAGAGCTTGCCGCTGGCGAGGAAGCCGTGCTCGTCCATCTGCTCCTGATAGCGAACGAGCGGGCCCGCGTAACGCGCGCGGTAGAGCGCCTTGATGTCCTCGACGGTTTTACCCGGCGCGAGTTGTTCGGCAAAGACGGAGATGATCGACAGCATGCCGTTGAAATAGTCCGCAACGACCGGAAAGAACGCGGGCGCGGTGGAAAGTCCGCTGTAGTGCCACATCTCCTTGAGGTGCTTGTGCTGCTGACCCAGCGCATAGAGCCGCGGGGACTTGAGCAGCACGTCTCGATAGTCCGAGTCGTACTGCGCGATCATCTTGTGCCCGCCGCCGCTGTAGCCGGTCAGGCTGGTGCAGCTGATGAGCGCGTCCGGCTTGAGGATGCCCGCCTGAAGCAGCGGGGCGGTCAGCGCGAGAAATCCGCTCGCGTGGCAACCGGGCACGGCGACGCGCTTGGCGTTTTGGAGTTGCTCCAGCACGCCGTCAAACGCTTCCGGCAGGCCGTAGACCCAGCCTTCGGAAATCCGGTGCGCGGTGGAAGGGTCGATGATGCGCACGTTGGGGTTCTCCACCATATCGCAGGCTTCGAGCGCCGCGTCTTCCGGCAGGCAGAGCAGGGCGACGTCGCAGAGATTGAGCAGTTCCTTGCGTAGAACGGGGTTCTTGCGCTCCCGCTCCGGCAGGGTCAATAGTTCCAGATCGCTCCGAAGGGATAGCCGGTCGAAAATCCGCAATCCGGTCGTTCCTTCTTTTCCGTCAATAAATACCTTTGTCATACCAATACACGCTCCCGTATCAGCCGTATCTGCGCCCGAACCGACTTTGGCGACGTGCCGCCTTCGGAGATTCGGTTCTTTACGCAGGTCTCGAGGTTCACCGCCTCGTAAATGTCTTCTTCAAAGAGTTCGGAGAGTCCGCGGTACTCCGCGATGGGCAGGTTTTCCAGCGTTCGTCGGTTCGCAATGCACATGGCCACGAGCTGGCCCGTGATCTTATACGCGGTGCGAAACGGCATTCCCTTTCGCACGAGGTAGTCCGCCGCGTCCGTCGCGTTGATGAATCCTTCCGCCGCGGCCTTGCGCATCTGCTCCGGGTGCACCGTCATGGTCGAAAGCATGGGCGCGAACACCGCGAGGCAGAGCTTTACGGTATCCAGCGCGTCGAAGATCGCTTCCTTGTCCTCCTGCAGATCCTTGTTGTAGGCCA
>DAIRTE010000044.1:0-18914 GCA_036804025.1 Clostridia bacterium
GAGCACCTGACTCTTAATCAGGGTGTCCAGGGTTCGAATCCCTGAGGGGGTACCATGACCCGTGCGAAAAATGCGCGGGTCTTTTTTTATCGGGTGTTCCGAATTGACAGCCAAAGCGGTTCGGTGTTATCCTCAATCGGGGAGAACGAAACCATGCAGACGATTCTTCTTTCGAAAACCGATCACGCCTCGGACGCGCTGGCGGTTCCGCGCGGAATCACCTCCATCGTCGGCGGCGGGGGCAAAACAACGCTGCTGCTGCGGCTTGCGCGCGAATTGCGCGAGGCCGGCGCGCGCGTCGTCGTAACCACCTCGACGCATATCTTTCCGCCGGAGGGGATTCCAACGCTCACCGACGGAACCCTCGCGGAAGTGAGCACGCTGCTTGATCAGGAGGGCTTGCTCTGTCTTGGCACATCGGTCGAAAAAAGCAAGCTCGCCGCGCCGAAGTTCGCGTTTGCGGAACTGGAAAAGATCGCAGACTACGTACTCGTCGAGGCAGACGGCGCAAAGGGTCTCCCGCTCAAGGCTCCGGCTGAGCACGAACCGGTGATTCCGGCAGAGACGAGCCTGGTCGTCGCGGTTGCGGGGTTGGACGGGCTCGGCAAACCGATCAGCGAAACGGTATTTCGACCCGCGCTTTATTCGGCGCTACTGGGAATGGACGAGCAACATATAGTAACCTCCGACGTTCTGGCGCGCGTGCTGACGCATCCGTTGGGACAGCGCAAAGGCTTACTATCGGGCATGCGGTTTGGCATTGTGCTCAACAAGGCGGATTCGGAAGCGGACAAGCGCGCCGCGCTGCAAGTGGCGCTCAATCTAGACCAAAACTTGGTCGAGCGCGTGGTGATTGCCTCGCTGGGCCAAACAGAACGATAAAGACTATTTTTGATACGGTAAGGTGTTTTTTCAATGATCATTTGGATTCGCGGCGCGGGGGATCTCGCGTCCGGTATCGCGTATCGGCTGCATCAAAGCGGCTTTTCCATCGTGATGAGCGATTTGCCCGTTCCAACGTCCATTCGTCGTACGGTTTGCTTTTCGGAAGCGATTGTGCAGGGCGAAACGACGGTGGAGGGCATCACCGCCACGTTTGCCAGGGATGCGGACGCGGCGAAACAGATTCTCGCGCTAGGCAATATCGCCGTGCTCGCCGACCCGGAGGGTGACGAGGCGCGAAAGCTGAACCCCATCGCGGTGGTGGACGCAATTCTCGCCAAGCGAAATCTGGGCACGAAGCGGACGGACGCTCCCATCGTCGTCGGCGTTGGCCCCGGCTTTACGGCGGGGGAGGACTGCCACGCGGTCGTCGAGACCATGCGCGGGCATACCCTCGGGCGCGCCTACTACAAGGGCTCCGCGCTGCCGGACACGGGCATTCCGGGCAGCATCGGCGGGTTCACGCTGGAGCGGCTGCTGCGCGCGCCTTGTGACGGTATCTTCCGCGGGGTCAAGCGCATTGGCGAAGAGGTTGCTGCGGGCGACGTCTGCGCCTACGTCAACGATCAACCGATCAAGACGCGGATTTCCGGCGTGCTACGCGGGCTGCTGCCGGACGGAATATCCGTGACCGAAAACATGAAGAGCGGGGACGTGGATCCGCGCTGCAAGATTTCGCATTGCTACCAGATATCGGACAAGGCGCTCGCCATTGGCGGCGGCGTGCTGGAGGCGATCTCGCGCGGGTTAACGCAGGGAGGATACGAATGGAAACAACGGTAAAACTCACCAAGCTGTCGAGCTGCGCGGGCTGCGGCGCGAAGGTTGGCGCGGGAACGCTGGCGAAACTGCTGGGCGATCTGCCGACGCATACCGACCCGAACCTGCTCGTCGGGTTCGACCGCTCGGACGACGCGTCCGTCTACCGCGTCAGCGACGAACTAGCGCTCGTGCAGACGGTGGATTTCTTTCCGCCCATCGTGGACGACCCGTTTACGTTTGGCCAGATCGCGGCGGCAAACGCGCTGTCGGATGTTTACGCCATGGGTGGTGAGCCGAAGCTGGCGCTCAACCTGCTCTGCGTGCCGGAAAAAATGCCGCAGAGCGCGGTGCAGGGCATTCTCGCGGGTGGGTACAGCAAGGTGTTTGAGGCGGGCGCCATCATCACCGGCGGGCACAGCATCTTTGACGACGTGCCGAAATACGGTCTGTCCGTCACGGGGTTCGTGCACCCGGATCATTTTTTCAAGAATCTGGGCACGCGGGAAGGCGATGTCCTGTTTCTCACAAAGCCCCTCGGTGCGGGGATTCTGACCACGGCGGAGAAGGCGGAGATGCTGGAACCGGGCGAAATCGACCGCGCGATTGCGGTTATGTCGACGCTCAACAAGGGCGCGCGGGATTGCGCGGTGCGCTACCGCGTCCACGCCTGCACGGACGTAACCGGCTTTTCGCTCATGGGGCATATGCTCGAAATGATGCAGGGGTCGGACGTTTCCGCCCGCGTGGAGACCGGAGCCGTCGACTTTTTGCCGCGCGTGCTGGAGTTTGCGAACATGGGGCTGCTGCCCGCGGGCGTATATCGCAACCGCGCGTATGCGGAGCCGTTTGTGGACGAGGGCACTCTGCCACTGATGCTGCGGGACGCGCTGTTTGATCCTCAAACGTCCGGCGGGCTGCTCATCGCCGTCGACCCTAGGGATGCGGACGCGCTGGAGCGTGACCTGAAGGTGAGCGTGCCCAGCGCGCAGCGGATTGGAGTCGTTGTATCGAAGAACGAGAAATCGATCTATCTTGTATAAGGCACAAAGCAAAGGAGGCTGTCAGCGACAGCCTCCTTTGCTTTGTACCTGTTCAGCGAAGAATTTCACGCAGCGCGTCGAGCGCCGCATCGATCTCCGCAATCGTATTGCTGCTGTTAAACGAGAACCGCACCGTGCCCTGCGGATACGTCCCGTAGGTCTGGTGCGCGCTTGGCGAACAGTGGAGCCCGCATCGCGTGAGTATTTCGTACTCGCTTGCGAGCCGGTCTGCAACCTCCGCATTGTCCCGCCGCGCGGAGCAGTCGATGGAGACGACGCCGACCCGGCGTGTCAAATCACGCGTGCCGGGAACGCGAATTCCATCGATGCCGTCCAGCCCGCTCAGGAAGTGCTCAAGCAGCGCTTGCTCGCGATCCTGACGGATTGCAATACCCTCCGCAAGAAGCTCGCTGAGCGCCGCGTGCAGGCCGTAGATGCCCGGCAGATTCGGCGTACCACTCTCAAAGCGATCCGGCATGTAGCGCGGCTGCACCTCACTGCTGGAGTCGCTGCCCGTTCCGCCGACAATCAGCGGCTCAAGCGCGGCGGCAAACGCGGGGGAGAGCAGCAGCGCGCCAATCCCGCTCGGCCCGCAGAGCCCCTTGTGGCCGGGCACGCAGAGCGCGTCGATGTGCAACTGCGAAAGATCGATGGACCGATGTCCCGCGGTCTGCGCGGCGTCCACGGCAAACGAAATGCCTCTGCGTTGGCAGAGCTCGCCTGCCTGCGAAATGGGCAGCACGGTTCCGCTGACGTTGGAGGCATGGGTCAGCAGCATCAACCGCGTATTCGGGTGAATCATGCGTTCGGCGGCTTCGAAATCCAGCTCGTCGTCCCCGCGCATCGGAATCCGGTCGAAGGTGACGCCCTGCTCAGCGAGCTGCGTGAGCGGGCGCATGACACCGTTGTGCTCCAGCGAACTGACGAGCACATGGTCGCCGGGGCGCAGGAAGCCTTTTAGCACCATGTTGAGGGACACCGTCTGTCCCGGTGTGAAAATCACATGGGTCGGGTCACGAAAGCGAAACAACTCACAGAGCTGCTCCCGCGTTTCCAGCACGCGCATGGCGGCGTTGGTTGCGACGGCGTAGGTAGAGCGGTTGACGGACGCGCAGACGTCGTCAATGTACGAGCGCATGGAATAGCCGACGCCGGAGGCCTTCGGGCGGGACGTCGCCGCCTGATCCAAATAGATCGTGTGATCTCGAAAATTTTTTTGTGCCAATATCGTTATCCTCACTTGTGTATAACGGAATCATGTGTTACAGTATATCCGAACCAGCCGGAAATGGCAAGGCGGTTCAAGTCTGGTTGACTGATTTCAAGCTTCGAACGTATAAAATATTAAGCTCGTTCCGCGAAAAACGGATCGGTTTCTTTTGTTTACCAAAAAAACAAGAAGGGGAAGAAAAAATGAAAAAACGGTACTTTTGGGTCATCCTGACCGGCTTCGTCATCGGCGTTGCCGCGCTGGCGCTGACCGCGCTGGGTAATCCCGGCAACATGGGCTTCTGCATTGCGTGCTTCATACGCGATACCTCCGGCGCGCTGAAGCTCCATTCGGCAGAGGTGGTGCAATACGTGCGCCCCGAGATCATCGGCATGATCCTCGGCGCGATGATTG
The DNA here is from genome assembly GCA_036804025.1 of Clostridia bacterium. GTDB lineage: Bacteria > Bacillota > Clostridia > Christensenellales > CAG-138 > UBA7703. The sequence continues at coordinate 4,369 of DAIRTE010000044.1, forward strand.
CCTCCATTCTCGCCAAGGAGTTCAAGCCGCGCGGCGGTTCGTCGCCGATGACGCGGTTTGTGCTGGCGGTTGTCGTGATGGTCGGCGCGCTGATGTTCCTCGGCTGCCCGCTTCGCATGATGCTGCGCATCGGCGGCGGCGATCTGAACGCGCTGATCGGCCTAGTCGGCTTTCTCGCGGGCATCTTCGTCGGTACGCTCTGGCTGCGCGGCGGTTTTACGCTCAAACGTGCCTATCCGCAGAGCCTTACGGAGGGCGCAATGATGCCCATCATCGTCGCGGTGCTGATGGCGCTTTCGGCGTTTCTGCCGTCGCTGTTTGCCACGAGCGAGTCCGGCCCCGGGGCCGCGCACGCGCCGATTTTGATTTCGCTCGGCATTGGTCTCGTCGTTGGCGGGCTTTGCCAGCGTTCGCGTTTCTGCACCGTAGCCGCGAGCCGCGACGCGATGCTGTTCAAAGATTTCTCCATGCTTTGGGGCTTCCTTGCGGTCATCGTGACCAGCATCGTCGGAAATCTGATTCTCGGCAAGTTCCATCTTTCCTTTGCCGATCAGCCAATTGCGCACACGGACGGACTCTGGAACTTCCTCGGCATGGCGCTCGTCGGTTGGGGCAGCGTGCTGCTCGGCGGATGCCCGCTGCGCCAGGTGATTCTCGCGGGCGAAGGCAACTCGGACGCGGGCATTACCGTCACCGGATTTCTCGTTGGCGCGGCAATTTGCCATAACTTTGGCCTCGCGTCCTCCGCGAAGGGCCCGACGATGAACGGCATGATCGCGGTGGTAGCCGGATTCGTCATTCTGGTCGTCATCGGTTTGACCAACCGGGAAAGGGTGTAACAACATGGCTATCATAGACGCAAGAGGGCTGCTCTGCCCGGAACCGGTTGTGCTCACGCAGCGGGCAATCAAGGACGGGACGGCGCAGTTGACCGTGCTGGTGGACGCCGTGGCCGCAAAAGAGAACGTAACGCGGTTTGCCGCGTCCCGCGGATACGACGTTTCCGTCAGCGAGGAAAACGGCGACTGCAAGCTCGAACTGACAAAGAAATGACGGAATACATCGCAACGTTTCACACGCATCTTTCGGCAATGCGCACCCAGCGGTCGCTCGCAAGCCTCGGCGTTTCCGCGCGGCTCGCGCCTGTTCCGCGATACTTGAGCGCAAGCTGCGGCACCTGCGTGCTCTATACGGCGGAGCAGCCTTTTCTGGAGCGGATGGATGCGGACGTCGAGCGCGTGGTCGAGCGGCTGCCGCAGGGAGAAACGTTTGTCGAGTTGTTTACTCATTTATAATCGCAAGCAAAACCGGGCATGGAGGAAACTCTATGTCCGGTTGATTTCGCAGAAGATGTAGAAGAAATTGTGACTAATAATATTTTGATACTATATAATAAAGAATTGCTAGTAGCTGGCTATTCTAAAGAAAATCAAACTATTCTTTAGATAATGGCATTCCATATTTCTCAAGCACATCCCTATACATTAACTCAGATTCTTGCTTGAATCTATTTCTATTTGATGATAACTCATTTAGCTTATTATATAGATTCTTGTATATTATTCTATGAGCAGGTTGTTTTAGGGTTTCTTCAGAATATGCATCCATATCGGCTTTGCCTGATATAACTAAATCTAAAATAGTAAGAATATTATCTTTTGTGAGCACATCAATTTCAAACCATTTCTCTCCGTCTAATGAGAAAAAGCCTTTTGAATCTTCAATTTTCAAAATTTTCATATATCTGTTTCCTTTCATAATAAGCTGGCTGACCAGCTTCTAGACATTCAAATTGGACAAATTGATTATCGATTTTATCTCCCTCTAATTCAACAAGATGTCTATTAGTCGGATAACCAGAGAAGAGCTTGTGTAAGATAGTTCCGTCGGGCTGGATTTCATTTTTTGTATATATTATGTAATCTGGCTTGATAGAAGCACCTATAGTATTATTATGGGTAGCAATTACAACGGGAATGATCTGAGCTATTCTTTTCAATGTCTCGTTAATAAAATTCTTTAGAAAAGGATTATCAAACGATGACTCGGGTTCGTCAATAATCAATATATCATGTTGAGTAGCATCTTCCAGATGCTTTAACAGGTTGAATTCTGAGCGTTCTCCTCCTGATGCCTCATATCCATATTGATTTAGAACTTTACATTCAAAATCAATATAATACTTTGATATCTCCGTTACAGGTATTGTTAAATTTGCTAGCTTTTTTAAATACAAGTATGGGTCAGCATACTCGTTAAATGCCTCTGAGAACGAAATGTCTTTTTTACCATATACGTTCTTTAGACTTCTAGCACCATCAAAGGGCTTAGCATTTATTACTACTTCATATTTTCCGAGTTTTACTCGATGAATTTCTCGCTCTATTTTTGAAAAATTAGCAATTTTTTCAAACACTTCAATTTTTACCTTATCCAATAAATATTGGTAAAAATTAAAGCTAGGTATTGTTTCTGCGGACGTGTTGCTTTGCAATTCAATTTGTATGAGATGAAGGATCTCGTTTGTGTAATTCTTCTTCAATTGAGCTTCATAACTTCTGGAGTACTCAGAAGTTAAAGCAATCAATAATTTAGTAAGATTTGTCTGATTTATATATTTGAATATCAATTCACTATAATTATCATTTTCCAGAAGCTTAATAACTAATTGTATTAATTCGATTAGTTCTGAAAAAGTTCTTGAACTATAGGGCTCTTCTCTGAACAGTACTGTTTTTGAGAACGCATCCTCCTTATATATTTCTTCACCGACTTTTAGCAGTCTATTAATATAAGCCTGCAACAGTTCATCATTTCTTTCTAAGGAAATTGACAAGATGTCATCAATAACTTTTTGTAAAGGTTCAAGATACTCTTTTATATAATCGGCCTTACTGTTGAGGATATTATTCTGGAATGCAGAGTTTTCTTTCTCTTCGCTCATAGAAAGAAGTTCAAATTGTTTTATATACTTTGGGTTTTCACAATGCTTAGCAATTGAATTGAGCGTATAAGTTTTACCAGTAGATCGTTCTCCAAGAACTATTGTCAGTTTTGTTGATATTTTCAATCCATTACTCAACACTTCGGCTAAGTCGCAAAGAACGCTATCGCTTAATGATACTTTTGTTTTATCCTGCAACACGGTTTTAATCGCTGGTATACTTATCTCATCAATTTCTAAATAGGTACATCTTGCTGGGAAATCGATTAAACCTGTTTTCGCTCGCATATCACTAAAGTAGACGGGGGCGAGTTCGTCGCTGCTTTTGCTCATCTTGACAAAATCTTTAATACTACTTACCTCTCCACAACTAATATAACGTCGCAATTCACTAAAAAGATTCTGAGGCAAGACTGGATGCTTCCTATAATGTGGTATAACCAAGTAACGATTTAGATCGGGAAATATCTCATTGAACTCTCCCATTGTTAAAGAGTCATTCTGCAATCGTATTTTTTCACTAACTAGCGCGCATTGCACTGAAAAGTCTGTTAGTAAATCTTCGGGTGCAATTATTAATATGTGACCTTTCCCCAAACTTACTTCAATACCGGCTAGGACTTTAATTGGCAGTAGTTTACTAATTTCCTCAAATTGAGTTCTACTAAATAAATTGTGGTTTGTTATAGCAATACAGTCAATGCTCAACTCGCGAACATATTCTATAAGTGTATCAATACTAAATTCAAATGATTCTTCACAAACAGTAGGTATTGTATGTATATGTAAGTCGAATTTCTTCATTTTATGTCTCCTTTGCTAAGAATTGTCTCTATAAAAACTTGCTTTAATCTTACCACGCATTTATACACTGTCAATACAAGTTGAAGAGTTGGTATTTAGAGTTAACGGGTTGAGTGTTTCGAAAGTTAGTACTAACATTCTGCCTATTTTCTGCCAATCAAAATCTTTCTAAACGATAGATAACTTCTCTACACCTTTATTCTAAACAGACAACCTGAAGAACACCATTACAGTAGGCTCGCGAAAACGTATTTACCGTAGAGCGAAAATAGGGTATGATAAACGCGTATGGAATTCGTTAGTAACAGGGGGATATAAGATGAATAGAAAGCGATTTGCCCGCCTGCTGATTCTTTTGCTAGCGCTGGCATTGTGTCTGACGCTCGGCGCCTATTCGCTCGCGGACGCGGGAAACTTTTCCGGCGGTTCCGATTGGGGCGGCGGTGGTTCCGACTGGGGCGGCAGCTCCGATTGGGGCAGTTCCAGCTGGGACTCCGGCTCAAGCTGGAGCAGCGGCTCAACCTACGACAGCGGTTCCTCCTACTCCAGCGGCGGCGATTCGCTCGGCTGCCTTGGCGGAAACCTGTTTACGGTCATTATCATCGTGATCGTGGTCATCGTGGTGCTGCGCTACCTGCGCTCCGGCAAAGGAAGCGGCGGAGCTGCGAATTACAACGCTGCGGTGGAAGAACCGGGCCTGCCGCTCGACACGCTCAAGCAGAAGGACCCCGCGTTCAACGAACAGATTCTGCTCGAAAAGGTCGGCAACCAGTATATCCAGATGCAGGATGCCTGGCAGGAGAAGAAGTGGGAGCCGATGCGCGCATTCATGACGGACGCGCTCTACAACCAGATGGCGCGGCAGCTGCAGACGCTCATCGACGCGAAACAGACGAACCATGTCGACCGCATTGCCGTGCTCGAAACGCGCATTGTTCGCTACGCGGTGGAAGGCGACAACGACGTATTGGTCGTTCGGGTTTCAACGCGCATTACCGACTACACGACGGACGACCGCACGGGCGCCATCGTCAGCGGCAGCACGACGCGCGAGCTGTTTATGGTGTACGACTGGAAGCTCACGCGCCAGAAGGACAAGAAGACGCTTGTGCAGCCGAGTATGACGCAGATCAGCTGCCCGAACTGCGGCGCGCCGCTGGACATCAACCACACCGGCAAGTGCCCGTATTGCGGAACGGTCGTTACGCTTTCGGATCACGACTGGGCGCTCTCGGCCATCAAGGGTATTTCGCAGAGAACCGTCGGCTAAGCGATTCAAAATCTCATACAAACAAAAACCGTCGCTCGATTCGTTCGGGCGGCGGTTCTATTATAAGAAGATATCTTATCAGTTTGAGGGAAATGGTTACGGCTGACTCGATGCAATCTGGATGACGTTCTCATGCTCGGCGTCCGGAATGCCGTTGATCTCGCTGAGCGCGCCGTGAAAATAGACGCTGTATTCCGGCAGTGCGTCCGTTTCCGCGTCCGCATTGGGCGCGGCCTGCTGAATGGACGCGGCAACGAGGATGCCGTTGATCGTGACCACAATGGGCTGCTTTTCGGAGCTGCTCGCGGAGGCAAAGAACCCGCGCAGCGTTGCGTCGTCCCACTCCAGCTCCGGGCGGAACTTCGCGTGCGCGCCTGCGGAAACGCAGACCATGTGCAGCGAAATGCTGGAATAGCAGCTTGTCACGTTGTAGGACGTGCCCGGCTGCAACAGCGGTTTTACTTCGCTCCAGGGCATCCGCGAGCCGTAGGTCAGCGCAAAGCCGCCCGCGCCAACGGTAAACACACCGCCGGTCTTCTGCGCGGCGGGTACCGCCTGCGGCGAAAAGAGCGCCTCGGAAACGGAGACGGTGGTCACGCCGTTTGCCGCGAAAAACGCGGCGAGCGCGTCCGCATCCGCCTGCTCCCAGAGTCCGTTGACGACATTGGTGGTATAGCCCAAATCCGACAGACGCGTTTCCACGCGGAGCACTTCGTCCGAACAGGCGCCGAGGGGAAAGAGAGCTTCCTCTGCAAGCGCGGCGGGAACGCTCGCGCAGAACAACAGGAGCACGAGAAAAACCCCCGCGAAACGGCGAAGCGCTCGCGCGGAAAGAATCGATTGCAATCTGCTTGTGTTCACCGGTTTGTTCATAACGCGAAAATTATAGCACGTTTCCGAAAAATAGCCAATCCCGCCGAATGATCGCTTTGTGATCGGAAACGAAACATCCTGTGGTATAATAAGACAAAGAGCAGGAAGGGAGGCGGTTAGGATGCGTTGTTCCTGTCAAAATTGCGGAGCCTATATGGTGCAGGACGAAAAGGGATTGGGCAGTCGCTGCGTCTGTCCGGAGTGTTTTGCCGTCTGTAACGCCTGCATGGGCACACGGCAGAAACCCACGACGCCGGATGGCTTGCGGGAGATGCTGCTCCAGCGGGAGCGGTACGACGTTGAGCACGAAAACGACGACTAATAAACGAAGAATGGAGCAGGCGATTTGCCTGCTCCATTTTTATGTACTTGAGAGAATTAAGGGGCTGGCGGGTCCACGAAGCCAGTCGTCGGTGTTGGGGTAGGGGTCGGTGTAGGCGACGGGGTTGGCGAAGGCGTCGACGTTGGCGCGGCGGTCGGCACGGGTGTTGCGGTCTCCGGCACGAACGTTGAAGGTGTATTGGTGACAACCGGCGTTGGGGTCGCTTCGACGAGACAATTCCAGATTTCGCCCTGAAACGCTTTATAGGTCGAAACTGCGAGTTTCTCCTTTTTCACGAGTTTGCCTGCCAGATAGTAGTTCTTGTAGGACTGGTAGACGTAGCCTTTGCGCGGGGCGACGGCGGTATAGGTTTCGCCCGCGACCATCAGCGATCCGTCCGCCTTCTCGGTGCCGACGGGTACTTCAATCTGCACCGGATCGCCGGGAATGGTGTTGGTAGAAACCTGTGTGCTTGTGAGCTTGATCTCGTCATATTCGGTGGTTGCAAACGGCAGTCCCCAGATCTCAAACGTGAGCTTGCTGCTGCTTGTCGTATAGCCGATGATGATGATCTCGCCGTTCGTGTTGTTCTTAAACTTAAAGTCGATTTCGTTGCCAACGGAGTTGATCGTCGCGTCCAGCCCCTTGTCGATGTAGGTCACCGGCATGGAGTGGTTGCGGCGGAAGACGATCTCCAGATCCGCCTTGACAGCCGCGTTGTACAGCGTTGTCGAGAGCTGGCAGACGCCGCCGCCATACTGCGGAACAACCGCACCGCTTTCGTAGGCGTTCGCTTCCTTCCAGCCGTTGGCGGCGCTGCGCACGCCCAATACGCCGTTTGTGGAGAACGTTTCGCCGGGGGCGAGCACGGTTCCGTTGATGATTCCAGCGCCCTTCTTCACGTTGTATTTCCGCGCGCTGGGGCTCGTCGAAAAGTCCGTCGTCATGCTGGCGCGCTTGACGTACTGTCCCTGCAGCGCCGCTTTTGTAACGGTTGGTTGCGTTTCGACCACCGGAATGTTGATCGGTGTTTTCACCCCGTTGAGAATTGCATCCGTCACCAGCGTTTGCAACGCGGTCTGATCCACCACGTGGCCGACGACCTCGTCCTTAATCGTGAGCGCGTGCGTGTCCGTGTCGATGCCGGTAACCGAGGCGTTGACCGCCGGAATGTCGATCTTGGCGGCAATCTGCGCGATGCTCGCGGTGAGCATGGTCATGTCGTAGCTCACTGTCAGCGTAAAGGCGCGGCCGTTTGCGGCAATCTCGTCGGATTCCGCCTTCATGGTTGCGTAATCGCCGGATTTTCCGAGCTGGTATGCCTCAACCAGTACGGACTCCGTGTTCACGGAGATCGGCATGCCCGTTAGATCGAGCGGAAAAAGCTTGTTGTCGTATACGAGCTGGAGTTCGCGCTGGGAGGAGATGTTTGCCTCCGCTGCGGAGAGCGCGCTTCTCGCCTCGTCCATCGTCATGCCGCCGATGGCAATTCCGTTGACCGTGATTCCCTGCAGGAACACGGTCGAGTTCGCCATCTGCTCAAATTCCTTTTGCTGCTGCTCCTGCTGGGCACGGAGCGCTTGCTCGGCGGCAATCTGCGCGGCGGCTTCCGCGGCGGCGCGCTGCTGACTGCTGACAAAGATATAGATCAAAATCGACAGCGCAACCCCGCCGATGATGCAGAGCATAATGAGAATTCGTTTTTGCTGGCGGCGCTTCTTGCGCTTTTTCGAGAGCGAGCTGCCGTTCTTGCGCTTCTTCGGCAAACCGAGATCCGCGATCGGCTCCAGAATGACCTCCGTTGGAGCCTCGTTGATTTGCTGCGGCGCCTGATCCGGTTGTTGCCGGCCTTGTTCCATGTAGATAACCTCCCGGAATTCTTTCGTTCGAAAGAATGCTGAACGATGATTGTTATCGAATCAATCGTCCGAAAACTGAGACTGTTTTTCGGACGATTATGGATTCATATCGTTCTTTATTGTAACGGATTGGCGCTGTTTTTGCATCGATCAATTCGCACTTCGACAGAATTGTTACAGAATGTTCATCAGAAACTTTCAGAATTGCTTCTTTAATTATGCAACCATTCTGAAAAACGCTTGCGGGTGTTTTGCGGCGTGAAACTATGCTAAAATAAACGCATGAGAAAAAGCATGTCAAAACCAAAAACAAAAGAGGGAACCGGCCGCGGGCCAATGGACGCGGCGCTTCGGTTTCTCGGCTCCCGCGCGCGCACGATTCGCGAAGTGGAGCGGCATCTCGACGCCTGCCAGTATGGCGAGGTTGAGGTATACGACGTCGTCGAGCGGCTCAAGGATCTGAACCTGCTCAACGACTTTGCGTTTGCCGAGGACTATATTAAGACGCGCCTCGCGACCAAACCGGTCAGCCGCGCGCGCCTGAGCGAACAGCTCCGCGCGCTGGAGATCGACGAGGAAGCACTGGATCGCGCGTTAGCGCTCGTGGACGACGAGCAGGAGTCGCAAAGCGCGGCGCAGGTTGCGAGCAAGTACGCGCGGCAATACGCCAGCCTGCCGGAGCAGGAGCGAACGGAGCTGGTGCTGCGTCGTCTGCTGTCGCGCGGTTACGGCTACGACGAAGCGCGCGCGGCGCTCAAAACAGCGCTGGAGGAGCCGGAGGAATGAAACGCGTCGTCAGCGCGGAGGAGATGCGCGCCTACGAACAGGAGCGCTTTGCGGACGGTCGGGCGAGCAGTCTGGACCGGATGGAACGTGCGGCGGCGGGAGTGGATTTGCTCCTGCAAACGCGCTATCCGCAAAAGAGCGTGCTCGTGATCTGCGGCGGCGGCAACAACGGCGGGGACGGATTTGCGCTGTTGCGGCTGCTGAAACAGCGCGGTGTCGAATGCGCCGGTGTATTACTCGCCGAGCCGGAGCGGCTGGCAGGGGACGCAAAGACGAATTACCGGCGCTCGCTGGACAGCGGTGTTTCTTTCTTTATCGAGCTGACACAAGAGCTGATTTCCGAATACGACGTGCTCGTGGACGCGCTCTTCGGCACGGGGCTTTCGCGCGATATCACCGGAGCATATGCGGAGGCCATTCTTGCCATCAACGCGAGCGGCAAGCCCGTCGTCGCCGTCGATCTGCCCAGTGGGGTGGACGCGACGACCGGCGCGGTGCTCGGCGTGGCGGTTCGCGCGAGCGAGACGGTTACGTTTGAGTTTTTGAAACGCGGGCACCTGCTCTTTCCGGGGCGGGAGCTCTGCGGCGAGGTAGTCGTGCACCCGCTTTCGAACGAAGCGGACGACGATTGGGCGGAGGTTTCGCTTCTAGAGCGAAGCGACATACAGAAGATGCTCCCGAAGCGCCCCGCGGATTCCAACAAGGGCAGCAACGGCAGACTGCTTCTTTGCGCGGGCAGCGAGCGCTATACGGGCGCGGCGCTGCTCTGCACGGGCGCGGCGCTTCGCGCGGGCGCGGGGTTGACGACCGTCGCCGTACCCGGCGCGCTGAAACCCGCGTTTGCCGCGTTGCCGGAGGCGATGGCGGTTCCGGTTAACGAAGGGAAAGACTGGGACGAAACCGCCTGCGAACACGCAATCGCTCTATTCCCAAAGCAAAACGCGGTCGGCGTTGGTCCCGGCGTTGGCGAAGGATCGATTCTTCCGTTGTTGGAAGCGCTTATGCACTCGCGCCTGCCCGCCGTGCTGGACGCGGACGCGCTGAACCAGATCAGCCGCTCACAAGACCTATTGAAACATCTTCACCCAAATGTCGTTCTAACGCCGCATCCGGTCGAGATGGCGCGGCTCTGCGGATTGCCATTTGAGGCAATTCTGGCCGATCCAATCGAGACCGCGCGCCGGTTTGCGAAACAATGGAACTGCATTGTGCTGCTCAAAGGCGCGACGACCTGTATTTCGAACGGAATCACCGTGCGGCTCAACACGAGCGGGAATCCGGGGCTTGCCAAGGGCGGCAGCGGGGACGTGCTCACCGGAATCATCGCCGCACTGCTCGCGCAGGGACTATGCGCATTCGACGCGGCGAGCGCGGGGGCGTTTTTGCTTGGCGTGTCGGCGGATACGGCTCTTGAACTGTTGCAGGAAAGAATGCTGCTCGCGCGGGATGTCATCGACGCGGTGGAACAAACGATCCGAGGTTAATCGAAAAGTAACGGTAATCAAAAACAGCGCCCTTGCGGACGCTGCTTTTTCTTGCGCGTTAGTCTTTCGTATAAATGCGCGGCACGCGGTCGGAAATGCTCAACAGAATTTCGTAACTGATCGTTCCCGCCAACTGCGCCAGTTCGTCCGCCGTAATGGACTCGGACCCTTGCGAACCAATCAGAACGACATCGTCCCCAACCGCCGCATCGGGAATGTCGGAAAGGTCAATCATCATCTGATCCATACAGATGGTGCCGATCTGCCGCGCGCGTTTGCCGCGCACGAGCACGTCCGCCTTGCCGGAGAGGCAGCGCTTGTAGCCGTCGCCGTAGCCAACCGCTACGGTGCCAACCAGCATGTCGCAGGGGGTCACGAACTTGAGCCCGTAGCTCACGCCTTCGCCGGCGGGGATTGTCTTGATGTGCGTAATGTATGCGTGCCAGCTCATCACGGGGCGCAGGTCGTCGCCTTCAATCGCGTGCCCGGCGGGGTTGCAGCCGTACATTGCGATGCCGCCGCGCACCATGTCAAACTGCGTGTCGGGCAAATGCAGCGCGGCCGCGCTGTTGCTCGCGTGCAGAATCGGCTGGAGGCCGTTTTCCCGCGCAATGGCGATGTAGCGGCGGAAGCGATCCGCCTGCAACCGCGTAAACGAAGGATCGGGCAGCTCGGAGACGGCAAAATGCGTAAACAGTCCGTCGAGTGCGAGGTTCTTGCAGCTCTTGAGCAGCAGAATCGCTTCCATAAACTCCGCCTCGCTCGTAAAGCCGATGCGGTTCATGCCGGTGTCCACCTTGATGTGCACACGGCAGACCATGTTCAGCTTGGCGGCGTGCGCCTGCAGCAGCGAGAGCGTTTCTACCGTGAACACGGTCGGCATCAGGCTGTGGCGAATCACGTCGTCCATGTGGTCCTCGTCCGTTGCGCCGAGCAGCAGAATGGGCGCGGTCACGCCCGCGAGACGCAGGCGAACGCCCTCCTCCGCGAACGCGACGCCGAGGTATGCCGCGCCGCTTTCGAGTGCGCAGTTGGCGACGGCTTCCATGCCGTGGCCATAGGCGTTTGCCTTGACGACGGCGAGGTATTTTGTCTCCGGGTTCAGGCGCGAACGCATGAGTCTGATGTTGTGTTTGATGTTGGCCAGCGAAACATTTGCATAGGTAGAACGCATGTTCTTACGCCTCCTGCTTACGGGCATCGTAAACGATGCTGCCGTTGATGAGCGTCATCACGCAATGCGTGCGAAAATCAAATGGGTGCCCGTCGAAAACGGCGACGTCCGCATCCTTGCCAACCGCGAGCGATCCGACGCGCTCGCCAATGCCGACGATGTCCGCGGCGTTCTTCGTGATCGCGCGAAACGCGGTTTCCTCGTTTAAGCCCTCGCGCACGGCGAGACCCGCTTGAACGGCGAGAAACTGAATCGGAATCACGGGATGGTCGGTCATGATGGCAAACGGAATGCCCGCCTCGTCGAGAATGCGCGGGGCGGCAAAGCTGAGATTCTTGAGCTCGATTTTGCTGCGTTCGGACAGCAGCGGGCCAATGATGATGCCCGCTCTCTGCTCGATCAATCGATCCTTGAGCACGTCCGTAATCAAATATCCCTCGGTGCAGTGGTCAATCGTGACCTTGAGATTAAACTCCTTGGCAAGCCGCAGCCCGGTTAAGATGTCGTCCGCGCGGTGCGCGTGAATCTTTACGGTCAGCTCGCGGTTGATCACCGGAAGCAGCGCTTCCATCGCGATGTCGCGATCCGGCTTGTCGTCTTCCTTCGCCATGCCTTTCTGGTACTCAATCGCGTCCGTCATCGTCGAGCGAAACAGCGAGGCAATCGCCATACGCGTGGTCGGTGCAACTTTCTTTTCCGCATAGACCGCCTTCGGGTTTTCGCCCGTCGCGGCCTTCATAGCAATGGGAGCGCAAAGAGTCATCTCCTCGATGCTGCGTCCGTAGGTCTTCAGCGCGGCAAACTGCCCGCCAATGACGTTTGCGCTGCCGGGGCCGGTGACGACCGTGGTCACGCCCGCCTCACGCGCCTCCTGAAAACAATGGTCAAACGGGTTGAGCCCATCGATGGCGCGCAGCTCCGGCGTAATCGGGTCGGTCATCTCGTTTCCGTCCGCGCCTTCCTCACCCATGCCGTCTTCCCACATGCCGATGTGGCAATGCGCGTCGATGAACCCGGGAAAGACGCTGAGCCCTTCGAGGTTTATGACGGTTACGTCTTCGCAGGAAAGAGAGGGGCCAACCGCGAGGATTTTTCCATTTTCAATCAATAAATCGCCCACAAAGGCGGGTTCGTTCATCGTATGAAGCAAGCCGTGTTTGAGCAGCAGCATAAGAATCTCCCATACTCACATTCTAAAAAGCAAATACTATTCTACCACATCAAACTGGTTTTTGAACCGTTTTTTATCACAAGTGAGCACAAATCGGGCTCTTTGGGGAGCGGTTTGCATCGAACGGATGCCATTTGACCGGATGTTGCGGGTATGGTAAACTATTTTATTAGGGAGAATTTCGATTTTCGATTTCTTTCAAATCGAACCGATGGGAATGGACAACAACTTGAATCAAACGGTGTTAAACCGGCTACTAACGCGCGTGGAAAAACCCGCGCGGTATATTGGCGGAGAATGGAACAGCATTGTCAAAGAGCACGCGGACATGCGCTTTGCGCTCCTGTTTCCGGATGTTTACGAAATCGGCATGTCGCACCTTGGCTCACGCATTCTCTACCACGTGCTCAACGAGGCGGAGGGCGTTGCCTGCGAACGCGCGTTTGCGCCCTGGCCGGATCTGGAGCAGGTGCTTCGCGAGGAGCATGAGCCGCTCTTTTCGCTCGAAACGAAGCGGTCGCTGAAAGAATTTGACATTCTCGGCTTTTCGCTGCTCTACGAAATGTGCTACACCAACATTCTGCAAATGCTGGATCTTTCCGGCGTTGCGCTGCTCGCAAAAGACCGGCAGGAGAGCGATCCGCTCGTCGTATGCGGCGGGCCCTGCGTCTGCAACCCGACGCCGATTGCCGCGTTCATGGACGCGGTGCTGATTGGCGACGGCGAAGAAATCGTGCTCGATCTCGTGAACGCCGTTCGCCGTGCAAAAGCGGAGAAAAAGAGCAAGGCCGAACTCCTGCAGGAGCTGTCGCAGATTCGCGGAATCTATGTGCCTGCGCTCAAAACGGAGCAGACGACGGTTGTCCGCCGGATCGTGCGCGACCTCGACGCCGCGCCGTTTACGGGCAAACCCATCGTGCCGTACTTGAATATTGTGCACGACCGCGTAGCGCTCGAAGTCATGCGCGGCTGTACGCGCGGCTGCCGTTTCTGCCAGGCGGGGTATATCTACCGCCCGATTCGCGAGCGCAAGAGCGAAACGCTTATGAAGCTCGCGCATCAGCAGATTAACTGCACCGGCTACGACGAGGTTTCGCTTTTGAGCCTGAGCACGGGCGATTATTCCGAGGTGCACGAGCTCGTGCCCAAGATCATCCGCGAGATGGAGGCGGGCAAGGTCTCCGTCGCGCTGCCGTCGCTGCGCGTGGACAGCGAGCTTGCAAACGATCTAAGCGTCATGCAGACCGTCCGCAAGGCGGGGCTGACGTTCGCGCCGGAAGCCGGCACGCAGCGGCTTCGTGACGTGATCAACAAAAACGTGACGGAGGAGGACATCCTCCGCGCCACGCAGGACGCGTTTTCGGCTGGCTGGAGCAGCGTTAAGCTCTACTTCATGATCGGCCTGCCGACCGAGACGGACGAGGATATTCTGGGCATCGCTAAGCTTGCGCGCAAAATCAGCGCGCAGTTTCACGAACTGCCGAAGGAGAAGCGCGGCAAGGGACTGCGCCTTAACGTGAGCGTATCCACGTTCGTTCCAAAACCGTTTACCGCCTTCCAGTGGTGCGGGCAGATTCCGCCGGAGGAGATTAAACGCAGGCAGGAGCTGCTGCGCGGCGCGCTTAAAGGCGTACGCGGCACGCAGCTGAGCTGCCACTATTCGCTGCTCTCCGTGCTGGAAGCCGCGTTTTCGCGCGGGGACGAGCGGCTCTCGCGCGTGCTGCTGCGCGCCTACGAACTCGGCTGCCGGTTCGATGCGTGGACGGAGCACTTCCGGCCCGCCGCGTGGTCGCCGGCGTTTGCGCACTGCGGCCTGTCCGAACAGGATTATGCGCAGCGCGCGTTTGCGCAGGATGATG
>DAIRTE010000045.1:0-2271 GCA_036804025.1 Clostridia bacterium
CACCAAAGAACAAGAGGTTCACAACTAGAAACCTCTTCTTTTGCTATATAGGACATCTCATTTCCACAGGGTAATCGTCGATTGATAAGCAAGATTTCATGGATCGAAAGGAATTCTACCATGAACCGGTTTGAACAGCGCTCGAAGATTGCCTACGACAGCAAGGCGGTTGGTTACGATTCCAGCTTCGAAGGCAAATTTACCGAGAACTTCAAGAAGCTTCTTCTGGAATCCGTCGAGCTGAAGCCGGGATATCAGTTGCTGGATGTTGCCTGCGGAAACGGCAGACTGTTGAAGCAGTTTGCGGAACAGGCCGATATCACAGGTTACGGCGTCGATATCTCGGAAAACATGATCCGCGAAGCAAAGCGGTTGAACCCGGATATGACATTCTGCGTCGGCACCTGCGACGAGATTCCCTTTGCGGATCGGATGTTCGACGCAATCACCGTCTCCGCTTCGTATCATCATTTTCCGCACGTAGCCCGCTTCACAAGCGAGGCGTATCGCTTATTGAAGAATGGCGGAACGATTACGATCGCCGAGGTATACTATCCTGCCGTCGTTCGAATTCTCTGCAACCCGCTCGTTCCGCTCATGAAGGATGGCGACGTTCGGTTCTATTCCCCGCGCGAAATCATTCGAACCCTGGGCAACGCGGGGTTTCAGGATCAAACGTTCTTCACGCATGAAAACATTCAGATCGTTCGCGCAACAAAGCGTTAGTCGGCGTTCGAGATTCGGCATATAATGCGTCATCCGAGTGGTATTTCGTGATCACGCGGAAATCCACTCAAACAGATGCGTCTGCCATTTTGTGTACGGACTGACGCCGTGTTCTTCGTAATTGCGCAGGGCGCTGCGCGCGTCCAGCACCCGCTCGTCTGCCTCCACATTTGTAAAGAACGTATAGCGCATTCCGCCTCGATGCTCCTCCAACGCGTAGTTGCGCAGGCAAGACAATAGGTCCGCGCGGGTCAGGTCAAACGGCACGCGCTCCGTGCTGGCGGCAACGCCCAGATAACGATAGCCGGATTCCGGTTGCGCAAGCGAAAGCACCCGCTCGCTTCCGTATTGAAACGATGCATTGATCAGCACGATCCCGCCCGGTTTTAAGAAATCTTTCGCGCCTTCGAGCACCATTCGTCGAAACGAGAAGCCATCATCGCCTTCGCTGGACGGCGGGTTCGACACCACGAAATCAACCGTTCCTTGCAGTTTGGCAATCTCCCGCGCTTCCTCCTCATCAAACGGGCAATAGGAATCCGAGCAAATAGAGCGAACCTTCTGCTCCACGCCGTTTTCCAATGCATTCTGCTTGAAAATTTCAACATTCGCTTCCGAAATCTCCAGCCCGTAGACCAGCTGTACCGCCGGAATGCGCGCCGCGAGAATCGCCTGGCAGCCAATTCCGCTGCCCCAATCGAAACCTACACCGTGCAGCAGATCCGCATGATCGATGATCGCCCGAAACAGAATGTTGCTCGCCGGGGTAATGGCAAACGTACCCGCCGGATGGTGAAATTTCAGGTTGCCCAGCCCTTTGGTAAACGGCTCTTCCAGCACGCTTTCCGTGCTGCCCAGATTGATCTCCCGAATCATATCGTTCCCCTTACTTCGTGTAAAATTGTCTTCAACCTACTCTTCTTACGAATTACGCGCGGGCACAAGATACAGAAAGCGGCTCGCGCGATCCTGCTCGTAGAGCTGTTTTCCGAACAAATCTTCCTGCTTTTTCTGTTGCCAGAGTTCGAGGTTCCCCTCCCGTTCAAACGCTGGTTGGAGCCGTTCGAGTGCTCGGATCGAGCGTTCGTAAAGCGCGCGTTCGTTTGCGCTGAAATCGATTGCCGTGTACGGAATACCCGTTCGGCAAAGCGCCTCCGCGAGACCGGTGTTGTCGGCTTTGAGCCGGTCTTTCTTCTCATCCGGTTCAAACAGATATTGCGAAAAGAACAGGAACATCCGGTTGTTTTGTTTTCGATAGAGCGTCAGCAGGATATCATCCAGGCTCTCGACGAAGTAAAGACTGTCCACGCAGATGGTCGCGGTTGGGTGAAGCTCGATTTGTTGAATCGCGCGCATGTCCGCCTCGATATACGTGATCCGCTCATCCGCGTGGAGAACATTGCTTCGATCCAGCTGATCTATGCCGATGCCGCGGCACCCCGATTGCTGAACAAGGTGGTTCAGCAAACTGCCGGAACCGCAACCCAAATCGAGCAGCGTATCGGACGCATCCAGCGCGAGCAGCTTCGTCAGCGTGTCAATCTG
>DAIRTE010000045.1:2371-16054 GCA_036804025.1 Clostridia bacterium
TAACAATTGCAAAAGCAATTGACAACCCATTTGCGAACGATATAGTATAAGATAATTCGATAATGAGTGATCGATTTATTTGAAGTTGGAGGCTACTATGGATAACCTAAGTGTCAATCTCAAACGCGTTGGGCAGAAGGTGCACTTCGAAGCCGTATCCGACGACCATCCCGACTTGAGCATTCCGTTCGACTATGTTCCACCGCTCGGCGAGAACAACGGTTTTGCCGGGCTGGAAGCGCTGCTGATGACCTTTTGCGGTTGCGTGAGCACCGCTATTGTCGCGCTGTTGATGCGCCTTGGCAAGCCCGCTGCGGACTATTCCGTGCACGCGGAAGGCATCCGCCGCGAGCAACCGATTTCGCTGAGCAAGATTCTGTTTCACGTTACCGTCGCTGGCAATGGAATTTCCAAAGCGGATATGGAGGCCGTGCTGCATCAGGCGGAGCTGATCTCCCCCGTCTGGCTCGCAATCAAAGGCAACGTCGAGGTGGAGACGAGCTATACGATTTCGGATTGAACGAATCTTCGTTTTTTACTATAATCGTTCTATGCAGAGCGATTTCATGTGAATGCGCTCTGTCTTATTTGTAAGGAGGCGATTCGATGTTGGAACTTCCGGAGGTGCTTGCGTTCTCCAAGCAGTTCAACGCATCCATAGCCGGTAGACGGATTCGCGCCGTCCTGCCGCCCTCCAAGCCGCATAAATTCTGCTGGTTTGCGGGCGATCCGGCGGACTACGACGCACGGATGCGCGGTGCGGTGATGGCAGGAGCGAGCGGCTTTGGCAGCCAGCTCGATTTGCTGATCGACAACGGCCTCGCGCTTTGCGTCAGTGACGGCGTGAACCTGCGTTTTCTGTCGGACGGGGAAGTTTCCGGCGACCATCAACTGCTCATCCGGTTCGAGGACGGCTCCGCACTCGTCTTTACGGTTGCGATGTACGGCGGCATTGTGCTGCACGACGAATCATACGACAACCCGTATTACCAGAAGAGCAAAGCCGCGATCTCGCCGTTCAACGACGCATTTGAGTCCTATTTTCGCGCGTTGTTCTCCGCGAACAAGCCCACGCTCAGCGCAAAGGCGTTTCTGGCGACGGAACAGCGCTTTCCCGGCATTGGCAACGGCGTGTTGCAGGATATTCTCTTCAACGCGGGCATCCACCCAAAACGCAAGATCGGCTCGCTCTCGCCGGAGGAACAAACGCGCCTGCTGGAGGCAACCGTTGTTACGCTTCGCGAGATGACCGAGCGCGGCGGTCGGGACACGGAGAAGGACTTCTTCGCCAATCCCGGCGGCTATCGAACGAAGCTCTCGAAGAACACGCTGGCCTTCCCCTGCCCGCAATGCGGCGGCACGATCTCCAAGGAAGCATACCTCGGCGGCGCGGTCTACTACTGTAGTAACTGTCAACCTTTGGTGTAGTAACGCATAGCTTCCCAAGCAGAAAAGAGGCTCCAATCGGAACCTCTTTTGTTTTGCCTCGTTTTTGAACGCTACTGGATTTTGCGCACCGGCGCCTGCAGCTCGGTGAGCCAGTGTTCCGGATTCGGCTGCTCGTCCGGCGAGACGATCACGTGGCCGCGCAGGTGCCCCGCAAACGCGTAGCCGTTTTGCTCAATCCATTGCGCAAGCTGCTCGCCCGCCGCGTCGTAGCCGCCGTCAAACGGGCCGGAAAAGCGCAGCGTCGCCGCGAGCGCAATCGCCGGGTATTCCTGAAACACAAATTCGCCCTGACTCTTGCCAAGCTCGTCCACCGGAATCGCCACCTCCACGTCGGGATTGCTGTCCTTGTACTCCTCGTCGTAATAGGTAGAGTATCCGTCGTTGTGACAGGCGATCTGGTGTTCGCCAATGTAGCGACCCAGCTTCTCCCAGAGCAGGCTTTCCTGATTGTACTGCGGAATTGTGCCCCGTAAGGACAGCACCTTGACCGCATCGAGTTTTTTCAGTTCCACTTCGTAACGCATATTCGTTTTCTCCTTTTGCAGTGTTCCGCTCATTTGCAAGAGCTTATTAAGTCGTCCCTCGTCCGCTTCCATGTTCCTGCGAAGCGCGGCCGACTGTTCGGAGAACGCGTGGTTTCGATAGACGACGTCGTCCCAATGCGCCAGGATGTCCCCGATCTGCTCAATCGAAAACCCCGTATCGCGGAGTGCTGTGATGCGCGAAAGAAGCGCAATCTGCCCCGCGCTGTATTGCCGGTAGCCGGTATACGGGTCGATTTCGGCCGGGTACAGCAAGCCGCACTTTTCATAATGCCGCAGCATGCGCGGCGAAACGCGAACCAACTGCGAGAATTCGCCAATCTTAAACACGTCGTTCCCCCTTCTAGAAACTGCAATCCGGATTGCGATATCAGCATAATCCTTGACACCGTGACAAAGTCAAGCAGAAATTTCAGATTTATTGGAATTTGTTATTGACTCGCCAGTCAATGTGTTGTATGATTCTTGTGCATTGACTCGTCAGTCAATATTGAGAGGTGTTTATATGGGAATTGAAGCATTTGAGAAATTGTCGCCAGAGAAGCAGCATTCCATTCTGCAGGCGGGCATTCAGGAGTTCTCGCAAAAGTCTTTTCTCGACGCCAGCACGGACACGATTACGCAGCAAGCAGGGATTTCGAAGGGGCTTCTGTTTCACTACTTTGGCTCAAAAAAGTCCTTCTATCTTGCCTGTCTGCGCTATGCGCTGGATCGGTTGATCGCACAAACACCCGAAGCAACACAAAACGACTTTTACAGTATACTGTTCTTTACGATGGATGAGAAGATACGCCTTTGCCGGGACTTCCCGGCAGAAACGCTGTTTGTCAATCTGGCGGCGCGGGACTCTTCCGCCGAGATCTCCGCGGAGAAACTCTCGCTGTTTACGAACTATCTTGCTGTTACGACGAAAGCCTCGCGGGAAGTGCTCGCACGTGCGATTTCCACCCTGCCGCTGAGCAACCCAAACGATCCCACGCTGCTTGACGCGCTTTCGCTCTATATTGGCGCGATCAATCAAAAGTATCTGCTAATCTACCGTGAAAAGCCGTTCGAGTTCTTTGAACACGCGGCGCAGATTCAGGCGGAGATGAAAACATACATCGATTATCTGCTCTACGGAGTGGTGAAACAGGAGGGTTAACATGCGGATTGGATTGTTACAGGGAATGCGTCTCAGCGCACAGTATCGTAAGATGGATGAAACGCAGCGCGTCGCACTGCAAAAGAGCAGGTTGCGGGAGATGGTCGACTATTCGCGCGCGAATAGCCCGCTTTATCAGGAGCTTTATCGTAACCTTCCGGAGAACTGGACGCTTGACGATCTGCCGCCCGTGAACAAGCGTGAATTGATGGCGCGGTTTGACGAGTGGCCGACCGACCGCTCCATTCGACTAGACGATTTGAACGAATACATGCGCGATCTGGATCACGTAGGCCGAAAATTTCACGGAAAGTATCTCGTCTTTACTACGAGCGGCTCAACGGGAAATCCGCTGGTCGCGCTTTGCGACGACACGACGAATAACGTTATGGGTGCGGTCAACACCATGCGCAGCATCACCCGCGCAGAGGATCTTCGTGCGCTCATGCAGCGCGGTGGCAAGACAATCGGTGTGTTCGCAACGGGAGGATTCTATCTGTCGAATAGCTCCATTCGCGCGCGCCTGCTCGCAATGCCCTGGAAAAAACGCCAGATGGCTCTAAGCAGCGCATTGCTGCCAACGGACGAGATTGTCGCTCAACTGAACGCGTTTCAACCCGCGATGCTCGGCGGCTATCCTTCGCAATTGGATTTGCTCGTCGATGAGCAAAAAAGCGGCCGCCTGAAGATCAAGCCGGTGCTCATTATGACAGGCGGCGAGTTTCTCTCGGAGCTGGTTCGAGCCAGATTGTCCGAGGCGTTCGGTTGCTACGTGCAGACCTCCTACTCCTGCACGGAGGCTGGCACCATCGCCTGCGAATGCACGGAGCACCATTTCCACATCAACGAGGATTGGGTGTTGGTGGAACCGGTCGACGCGGAGAACCGCCCCGTTCCGGATGGCACACAGTCCGACAAGATTCTGGTTACGAACCTGTTTAACTTCACGCAGCCGTTTCTGCGTTACGAGATTACGGATCGCGTCGTTCGGCACTCCGAGCGCTGCGCCTGCGGCAATCCCCTCCCCTGGCTTACGCTGGAGGGGCGGACGGATGATGTGTTGACCTTTTCGGTCGATGGAGGAAGTGTTAAGGTCGCGCCGCTTTCCATCTACGCGGTGCTCAAAGAGGTGCACGCGATGAAACGATTCCAGCTGCTCGCTTACCCCGATAACCAGCTGGAACTGCGGCTGGAACCCGCGGAAGGAATCGCTCCAACATATGCATTCGAACAGGCAAAGCAGGCACTGCTCGGCTTTCTCGCGACGCAGGGCGTCAATAACGTTTCGCTCGCCCTGTCGCAAGACGCGCCAAAGCAGCAGGCAGGCAGCGGAAAATTCAAGCACATTGTGCAAATGGAACCGCAAGCCAAGTAAGTCGTTTGAAGAATCTGAATGCAAGAAAGAGCGGGATCGAAACTTTTCTAGTTTCGATCCCGCTCTTTTCGTGTTACAGTGGAGAAAACAAACAGGAGGATGCATCGATGAATCCGAGCGAGCGCAACAAGCAGGTGCTTGACGTGTTTCAATTTCGCTTTGCCTGCAAGAAATTTAATCCCGCGAAGGTGATTCCAAGCGAGGACTTCAATACGATTCTGGAGGCGGCGCGTCTCTCGCCGACTTCATTCGGGTTTGAGCCATGGAAGATGATCGTCCTGTCGGACGCAAGGATCAAGCAGGCGCTCGATCCGCTCGCGTGGGGCGCGCGCAACAGCCTCGCGGGCGCGAGCCACTTTGTGATTCTGCTTGCGCGAAAAGCGCCGGATCTGGTCTCCTCCGCGGACTACATTTCGCACATCATGCGGGATGTTCAGCTTCTGCCGCCTGAGGTTGCCGAGCAGCGGCGCGCAAAATATCGCGACTTTCAGGAAAGCGACTTTGAATTGCTCGAGAGCGAGCGTGCGATGTTTGACTGGGCGAGCAAGCAAACCTACATCGTGTTGGCAAACATGATGACCGCCGCGGCTATGCTCGGCATCGATTCCTGCCCGATTGAAGGATTCCAGCGCAGCGCGGTGGACGAGCTGCTTGCCAAAGAGGGTTTGTTCGATCCGGCGCAGTTTGGCGTGTCCGTAATGGCCGGGTTCGGTTACCGCGCGGAGCCGCCCAAGCGCGAAAAAACGCGCCAGCCGCTGTCCGACTTGATTCTTTGGAAATAATGGTTCTCCGAACAGCAAGCCTTGCGCAAGCAACCTTCGGTCTTTACCGTGAAGGTTCGCTCAGGTTGCCCTCGTTGCTGTAGCCGTTGCTCTCCCAGAACCCCTGATAGGACTCGTCGGAAGACAGCTCAATCCGGTTGACCCAGCGTGCCCATTTGTAGCCCCACTTGTCCTCCGCCACAAAGATGAACGGATAGCCCATCTGCGGCGGCAGCGCAATTCCGTTTGCATCGTAGGCGAGGAGTTGATTCTTTTCCTGTATCTCGCTCAGCGGCAGCGAGGTCGTGTATCCGTCCGTCGCGTGAAAGATCACGGTGTTCGCCTCGGGCTGCACGCCCGCCGCGTCCAGCAGCGTGTTCATCGGCACGCCCTTCCAGAGAATGGTGGCACTCCAGCCCTCCACGCAGTCGAGCCGGACGAGCCGCTCTTCGCTCGAAAGCGCGGTTACATCCGCGTAAGAGTAGTTCTGCGGCGAGTCGACCAGACCGTCGATCGCAAGCTGAACGTCCTGTTCCTTGATCTGCTGAATGCCGCTGATGGAATTGTCCCGCGGGCCAACCGCCGGGTCCAGCCGTGTCCCATCGTATTCGCGCAATTCGCCGTCGCGATAGCGCGCCTCGGTTGCGGCGGAAACCGCATCGTTCGCCGTGTCATTTCCAGAAGGTGCGTTGTTGGCACAGCCAAAGAGAAGCAGTGCCGCGCCAATCGCAAGAAAAAGGCTCCATCGTTTCATGCTGTTCCTCCTATTGAATCTCAAGTGTGCTCTTGTTCGTCACGAAGTGATTTTTACTCTATATTCTAAATCATACCATGAACCGATATTTCGAACCGTGATCTTTCAGCAAAGATGCCGTTATTCGAAAGCTGTTCGTTCTTAGATGTTCTGAGTGTTTCTTTTTCCGATCGAATGTGCTATATTGTCTGCGTTAACAGAGGTGCTTTCATGAAACAAACCAAACACACAGACCACGCAGAGCAAACGCAGCAAAGCAAACAAGCCGTTCGTTTGCGCGCCGAATCCTTCTTCATCGGCTCCATCCTCGCCTTGGTTGGCGGGTTTCTCGACGGATATACCTACGTTTCCCGCGGCAAGGTATTTGCCAACGCGCAGACCGGCAACATGGTGCTGCTCGGCCTTCGCATTTCGGAAGGGCATTTTTCGGATGCGCTTCGCTACCTGCTGCCCATTCTCGCGTTCGCCGCGGGCGTACTGCTCGCGGAATGGATCAAGAGCCGCTATCAGGGCCGCCGCGCGTTCCATTGGCGTCAGCTCGTGCTCGGCATCGAAATCGTGCTGCTGTGCGGCATCGGATTTATTCCGGACGGCAATCTGAATCCGTATGTAACCATCGCCATCTCGCTCGTCTGTGCGCTTCAGGTGGAGAGCTTCCGCACACTGCACGAACTCACCTACGCCACCACGATGTGCACGGGGAATCTGCGCAGCGGAACGGAGCAGTTGTTTCGCTATTTTCAAACCCGTGAGCAATCTTTTTTGCAGAACAGTCTGCACTATTTCGGCATCATTCTCGTCTTCATATCGGGAGCGGTCTTCGGAATGGTCAGCACCAATCTGCTGCTCGAACGGGCCATTTGGATTCCCGCCGCGCTGCTGGTGCTGACGCTTCTGCTTCTTCGCGCGGATCGAACGCCCGCAATTGACGAAATCTGCCCCGAAGGGAGTTTGAACCAATGAGCACCGAAATTCGTCTTGGTAACATCATGATCGACTGCGAGGACGAGCAGTCGCTCTGTTCGTTTTATGAGTCTCTGCTCGGCTGGAAACGCGGAACGCTGTTTGGCCGTCCCGCGCTCACCAGCGAAAATGGGATTGTCTTCCTGTTCCATTCCGAGGAGGACTACATTCCCCCGGTCTGGCCGGAAAAGATGGGCTACCAGCAGAAGCAGATGCATTTTGATTTTCAGGTACCAAATGTGCCGCTCGCGGTGGAGCGGGCCATCTCGCTGGGCGCGAGGCGCGCGGAGGCGCAGTTTGGCAGCGCGGAGGACGAGTTTATAACCCTGTTCGATCCATCGGGCCATCCGTTTTGTCTCTGCGCCGATTCCAACGTCGGCTAAGCAAAAAGGCACGACCTCGTCGTGCTTTTTTTACACCTTCTAAGGAATTATGCAGGCTGCTTTGTCGCGCTGTTTCGAATGAGAAACAGCAGCGCGAGCATCGCCGTGCCCAGCAGGATGTGCCCAATGCCGGACACGCCGGACAGCGATGCGTTCAGCCCGGTGGAGAGCGTCGCCTGCGTTGCCTGCGCGAGACCGCGCAGAATCAGGCAGATTACCGTCAGGTTCAGGCCGACGTGGTAAACCGTGAGCCAGCCCTTCACGCCCTTTTTTGCGGAAAACGCAAACGCCTTTTCGAGCAGCGCCAGCAGCAGGAAGAACGCCATGCCCAGCATAAAATAGTGCACGTGCACGAGTGAAAGATTCGTCTTTCCCGTAAACATCAGATACTTCGTAAACTCCCGGTAGAATACGCCGCCAACCATCGCGAGAATCGCATAGACAATGGCTGAATTTAAAAAACGCTTGATCATATCATGATACCTCCTGTTTTGTTTGACAATAGAATTGAATTCCCATCACGACGATCCAGACATACGCCAGCGTCTTTGGAATCATCAGCATTCCGATCATCGGGATCTGGTCGGCTAACAGCACGACCGGCAGATAAAACGCAAACGAGAGCGTAATGGCGAGCCACATCCAGCGAAACACGTCGTCGCTGCCCCGCTTGGCTTCCCGCGCGAAGAGCACAATCATTAGAATGCCCATCATTGCAAACGGAACATTTCGCAGAATGGCAAAGAACAGCGGCGGGTTCGCGCTGAGCCAGTCGTTCTGCGGCAGCGCGCAGAGTACGACACGCACCACAGCCAGTGCCCACATGCTTACGTCCAAGGCTACCAAGCCGCTCTTGTGATAGCGCGCCCGCCAGATGTAGTAGAGAATCACGTAGAACACCGTCATCGTGATCGACGTGATGAGCTTGCCGATTCCGAGTGCGGAGGCGTTTGCCGCCAAGCCGGTTGTCCAGAGCGCGATGGCGCGCGGAACGAGATGAAACGCGTCCGCCGAACCGAGAATGATCGCCATCCATCCGAACTTGCGAACGAGCGATCCCTTTCCCCCTTTGATGGATAGAAGTATTCCGATTGCAACCGCAAACGATAGATACAATGCGTCAAAAATGGTCTCCGTCAATGCCTGTGCCATACTGGTCTTTTCCTACTGTCTTAATGTATTGTTGCTTGTCCGTAGTTATAATTTTCTTGCGTCTCTTTCCGGCCGGAGCGATCCGCCGAATATAGAATCCGCTCAATGATCTCAACAAGAAAATCCACTTCCTCACGCGGCTGCCGCAACGCGACGAATAAATTGTCGAGCACAAACGAGGCGAATGCTTCCTTTGGAAATGAGTCGCTCCAAAGGTTCTTTCGAATCGATGAATCGTTCTCCAGCCGCCGCACCAGTGCTTGAACGACCGTATCCTGCATGGATGTCATCCGCGCGCGGCCGCTCTCCGCGTCCTCCCGCAGGCTCATCATGAGCACTTTTGCGCAGTCGTTCAGCTTTTCCGCGAGGAACGCGTAGATCTGGCGAATTTGCTCAGAAAAGCGCTCGGCGGTGATGCTGCCCTGCATCTGCCTTAATGCGTCGTTCCAGTATTCCTCGGTCATGGCAAGCAGAACCTCCTGCTTGCTCTCAAAATAGTTGTATACCGTGCCGATTGCAATGTTTGCTTCCGACGCGAGCTTTCGAATGCTGAGGCCATCCGCGCCTTCATCGCATTCAATCCTGCGCGCGCAGTCTAGCAGGCACTGCCGGAGTTCCTGGTTCTTTCTTCGCATTTGTTCTCCCTCGTCCCATCACGCATTATTAAATGAACGTGTTCATTTATTATTACCGGATTTGTCGAATCTGTCAATAGCATTTTGTTCTTTGCGCGAGAATGCGTCAAAATCCCCGAATTGTTTACGGCTTCGCAACAGAACCGTTCGATTTAACCACTTGGGAACGGTTGCCTGAACCGCTGAATGCGTGTATAATAATGTTTGTGTGCATTGAAATCTGCGACTTTCGCAGTGCATGCGCTATGTAAATAAAACGTAGAAGGACCGCCATGTACGAAAAATACTCGGGACTGCCCGACACAACCAAATCATCGCAATCGAATTCCAGACGCAACGGGGAACGTCCTGTTCGGCAAGCCACGTACGCAAATGGCGGAAGTGGATCTATGGAATACTATCAGGCACCCCAGCGTGGAAACGGCGGCGGTTCCTCCAAGCGTGAGAATGCGCGCCGCGCGAAGATTCGCAAGCGCCGCCTGATTCTGTCCCTCATGAGCCTTCTGTTTCTGGGGCTTGTTGTGGTTGCGGTTGTTGTGCTCGTTCGCAGCTGCGCCGCTCCGGTTGAAGTTGATCTAGAGACCGGAAAATTTCGCAGCGGGGTTTCGGTCAACTGGACGGATGTGACCGGCAAGACCGTAGACGAAGTTCGGCCATTGCTGGAATCCAACCTAAACGATACGATTTCGAAAATTTCCATCACGCTTGCCAGCGGCGGGCTGAACGCCACCATCTCCGGCGCGGACCTCAATCTGAGCGCGAATCTCGACGAGGTGTTGGCGCAGGCGCTTTCCGGCGGCGCAAATCAGGATTATTATTCGACGTTTACCGTCGACGAGGCTGCGCTGACCGCGCGGTTAAACGAAATCAACGCCTCCGCGAGCGCCGCACCCGTGGACGCCTCCTTCACGGTGGACTTCTCCAGCAGCGGCAAGCCAACGTTTAACTACACGGACGGTACCGATGGGTATGGCCTGGACGTTGCTTCCACCGTCGAACTGGTCAAGCAGGCCATCGCCTCCAACCAGTTTCAAACGACTCTGCAACCAACGCTGACGACGGTTCCTCCGTCCATCACGAAGGCGGATCTCATGTCGCATACGGCGCTGATTGGCAAGTACACCACCACCTACGACTTCAAGGGTACGGCGGAGGACACCGAGGAACAGCGAACGGTCTTTATTCCGAACCGTGCATTCAACGTGGAAAAAGGCGCGTCCATGATCAGCGGGCAGGTCATCAAGCCCGGTGAAAAATGGAGCTTCAACGACACGGTTGGCGACCGCTCCGTGGAAAGCAACGGCTGGAAACTCGCGCAGGGCATCTTTGGCGGAGACCGTAAGACGCCGCAGCTCGGCGGCGGTATCTGCCAGGTCAGCACGACGCTCTACAATGCCATGCTGGAAGCATACCCCTATTTTGACTTCTTCGATCGCTCGTCGCACTCCATCCCCTCCACCTATGTGCCGAAAGGTCTGGATGCGACGGTCGACTCCAACCACATTGATTTTCAGGTGAAGAACGTTTCGGCGTACCCCATTTACATCTTCGCGTACACAGGCGAAAACAAGATGGCGAAGAGCCGCAAGCGTGACATTACGGTCACCATCTACGGCGAAGCGCTGCCGGAGGGCACGGAGTATAAGACGCGCACGGTGCTCATCTCCGAGGAGCCGCCGAGTGAAGCAGATGCGGTCATCACCGAAACGAAGAAGCTGTTTATTGGCGAAGAGAACATTCTCGCGGAACCGCACACGAAGTACGTGGTGGATCTCTACATCGACCGTTATCTCAACGGCGAATTGCAGGAGTCACAGTTTGTCCACGAGGACGTCTACCCCGGTAACCCGCTCAAGAAGCAGGTCGGCACAATGCCCACCCCAACGCCGGTTGTGGAATCGACCCCAACGCCAAATCTCGAAGATCAGCCGTAACACGGCATACGCAAAAAGGCGGAAGCAACAGCTTCCGCCTTTTTGTTTCGTCAATCAAGGTTGTTTTGTACTTGATGCGCGATATAGCACTGTTCTTCGCATGAAAAAGTTGAATAGATATGTGATCGCGCCGGAAACGATACGCGAGATTCGGTAATCCACGCGCAGCAGATCGGTCAACGCATACATGGTTCCTTCCGTTACCGCAAGCGCCAACAGCGAGATCACCGCAAACAGAATCAGCTCTTTTTTCAGCGAGAGTTTGCCCCGTTGAAAAACGATCCAGATCCCGATGAGATAATTCACCGCGAGTCCAACGACGAACGCAATCGGCACCGCAACGAGATAATGAATCCCCAGCCACTCCTTGAGCGCTAAAAGGGTGCAATAGTCCGCTGCAAAACCGCCAAACGCGGCAATGGCATACCGTAACGCCTGAACGGGCAGCCGCGCATCTTGCCGCGGGTGTGTTCCTGTTTGTTCCAAATGTTCCATACCCAGCAGTATACCACAGGAAATGATATGTTGAACACATTTGATTTTTGGTGTTAATCATCACAAAGTAACAATTGAAACCGGTGTTTGTTTCTGCTACACTATCCAGAGTTGGGCCTATATGGCGGCGTTGGAGGAACACAACATGTGCGGGATCTGCGGAATCTTTCGTGTGACACAAGATGTTCAGGAAAGCGAAATTCGGGCGATGATGGATGCGGTTGCGCATCGCGGGCCGGACGGCGGCGGGTGCATGCTCTTTGGCCAACTCGGCCTTGGACACCGCAGGCTGTCCATTCTGGATTTGAGCGAAACTGCGTTCCAGCCCATGCGCTATCTGGATCGATATACGATTACCTATAACGGCGAGGTTTATAACTATATTGAGCTTCGCGCAGAGCTTGCTTCCCTTGGCTACACGTTTGCGACGGATTCCGATACGGAAGTACTGCTCGCCGCCTACGACCACTGGGGCGAGGACTGCGTGAACCATTTTAACGGCATGTGGGGGTTTTGCATCTACGACGAGCAGGCGCAGACGCTCTTTTGCTCGCGGGATCGCTTTGGCGTAAAGCCGTTTTACTACACGAATTGCGAGGCGTATTTCGCGTTCGGGTCGGAGATCAAACAGTTGCTGCTGCTCGAAGACGCGCCGCATCGGGCAGATCGCGATGCATTGACCGCGTTTCTCGTTGCCGCACAGCTCGACTACTCCGCGCGAACGATGTTTGAGAACATTCGTCAGTTAGAGCCGGGCACAAACCTCATATTTGACCTGAAGGCGAATACTTACCGTGTCTCCCGCTGGTACGATTTAATGCGTATTCCAGCGAAACATATGCCATTCTCCGAGAGCGTAGCGGCGTTTCGCGAGCGTTTCTTCGACGCGGTTCGTCTGCGCCTGCGTTCGGACGTGCCCGTCGGGTCCTGCCTCTCCGGCGGTCTGGACAGCAGCGCCATCGTCTGCGTGATCAATCGCCTGCTGTGCGAGAGCGGCGAGCCGTTTGAGCAGCACGTTGTCTCGGCGTGTTTTGACGAGCCACAGTATGACGAGCGAGTCTATATGGACGCGGTACTTGCGCAAACCGGCGCAATATCGCACCGCACGTTTCCGGACGTAACACAGGTGCTTGAGGAGCTCGACAACTTTACCTGGCACATGGACGAACCGCTGACCTCGACCTCGCATTATGCGCAGTGGTGCGTCTATCGCGAAGCGCATGCGCAGGGGCTGACCGTTATGCTCGACGGGCAGGGTTCGGACGAACAGCTCGCGGGGTACACCGAGTTTTTCGAGCTCATGTTCATTGAGCTGATTCGAAACTTTCGGTTTCTGCGGCTTGAGCGGGAAATCAAGCTCTTTAATGAGCGAAGAAAGACCGCGTTTTACGCATCCGGCCCTCGTTTTCGCATGGAGCTTCTCATGCGCGCGTTTACGCCGGACTTCATCAAGCAGATTCGCAGGAAGCGCCAGATCACGAGCGTAGGCCCCTATTCCGCCGAGCAGGTGCGAAATCCGGAGATTCAGTCGTTTCGGGATTGCTTTGATTTCAAACGTCCGCGGCGATTCATCCACGCCAATCTGTATCGAACACTCATGGCGCTGCTGCACTACGGGGATCGGAACTCCATGGCGTTTTCCATCGAATCCCGCCTGCCGTTTTTGGATTACCGGCTCGTCGAAACGCTGTTTGCCATGCCGCTGTCGCACAAGATTCGCTATGGCCTGACCAAGCGCGTCATGCGCGAAGCAATGCGCGGCGTCATGCCGGATTTGATAACGGATCGACAATCCAAACTGGGCTTTTCAACGCCAGAAGAGGAATGGATGCGGCAAAACCCCGTGCAACTCCGTGCATTGCTGGAGCGCTCCGCAAAGCGGCTTTCCCCGCTGATCGATTGTGCCCGTACGCTCGCCTGGTACGACGAGATTGTTCGCACCAGTAGTTTTCGTGAGTGTCATGTGATCTGTCGCATCGTCAGCGCCGCGCGCTGGGCGGACATTTTTCAGGTTGAGATATAAACAAGAGATAGAACCGCCACTGGCGGTTCTATTGTTACACGCATTTCAATAGAAATGAATCAAACCGAAAAAA
>DAIRTE010000045.1:16154-18901 GCA_036804025.1 Clostridia bacterium
AACAAAAAAGGAACCACCCGAAGGGTGGTTCCTTTCTAACAACCTTATTCGTCGTCGACCTTGAGGCCTTCGAACAGGGACGCCAGAGAGGTTTTGCTCTCCTGCACCGGCGGCAGTTCGTAATCGCCATCTTCGCTGCGGCGGCGGCGATCACCGCGGTCGCTGCTCTGCGAACGATCATTGGACGCTGCGCGCGGCGTATATTCACGTTTCTCGCGCGGCTGCGTCTGCTGCGCCTGCTGCGTGGTGTCACGCTGCTGCTGGCGCTGTTCCTGACGCTCCGCATACTGACGGTCGCGCTCGGCCTTCTCCGCCTTGAGCTGTTCGGCCAGTTCCGGATCTTCTTCCAGAAGCGCTTCTTTGCGGCTGAGGCTGATGCGCTTGGCTTCGGGGTTGACCTCGAGAACCTTGCAGCGAACGACGTCGCCAACCTTCAGCTCGTCTTCCACCTTCGCAATCCGATGCACGGAAACCTGCGAAATGTGGATTAAACCGTCAATCGTACTCTCCAGCGCAACGAATGCGCCGAACGGTACGATGCGGACAACCTTGCCTTCTACGATGGAGCCAACGGGGTACTTGTCCGCCGCGAGCGTCCAAGGCTTCGGCTGAAGCTGCTTGTATCCGAGGGAGACGCGCTCCTTCTCAACATCGACGTTGAGAATGATCACTTCGATCTCCTGACCAATCGTAAAGATGTCCGAAGGATGCTTGACACGGCCCCAGGCGGCGTCCGTCACGTGAACGAGGCCGTCGATCCCGCCGATGTCCACAAACGCGCCAAAGTCCGCAATGCGGCGAACGATGCCCGCAACCTTGCTGCCGGTGACCAGCGCTTCCCACTTGACGCGCTTTTCGGCGGCGGCTTCGGAGAGCAGAACCTGCTTCTGCGAAGCGACAATGCGCTTGCGCTGACGGTCGACTTCCAGCACCTTGAGTTTCATGGGCTTGCCAATGAACTCGCTGAGGTTTTCGATATATTTGGTGGAAACCTGCGAAGCGGGAACAAACGCGCGAATACCGCTGATGTCCGCAATCAGGCCACCCTTGACGACTTCCTTGCCAACCGCATCAAAGATCTTTTCTTCGATGTTCTCCTGGCTCATCAGGTCGTCCCAAATCTTCTTGCTTTCAACATTCTTTCGGGAGAGGATGACGTTGCCTTCGCCGTCGTTCACCTTCGTGACCTCGACTTCGATCTTGTCGCCTTCCTTAAAGAGCTCCTCAGCCTTAACGTCCGAATCGCTGGATAATTCTCCAACGGGGATGACGCCATCCGACTTATACCCGATGTTGACGAAGACTTCGCCGTCGACAACGGAAATAACCGTTCCTTCCAGTACTTGTCCGCCATGAATACGCGTCATGGTTTTCTCGAACGCAGAAGCAAAATCGGAACTGTCCTCGTGATCTACGCTTTCCTGGGCGGGTTCAGCCTTCTCCGCGGCTTTGGGCGCTTCCACGGCGGCTACCGTCTCTTCGGTCGCTTGGGGGACGACGACTTCCTCAGCGGGAGCTGCCGCTTCAATGGTTTCGATCGTCGTTTTTTCCTGTTCGCTCATTACTTGTAGTACCTCCCTAATCATCCGGTCCGGCGTCGATGCGCCCGCAACAATACCTATTATATCATCGGATGGTAATTTATCAAGAAAAAGTTTGTCTGCAGATTCTACGTTTTCCGTAAAATCACAGTGTTTTTGGCAGATTTCGACGAGCTTTTGCGTGTTTGCGCTTGATTTGGAGCCTAGCACGACCATACGTGTGCTTACGCGAGCAATCTGTTCCGCCTCGCTCTGCCGCGCGCGCGTCGTGTCGCAGATCGTGTTCTTTACTTCCAGATCGCCTACGGCGTTCTCCCCCGTTTGCAGTGCCGACAGTATCTCGGAAAACGCTGCCTCCGGCAGTGTCGTCTGCGCAACGAGCGTTGCTTTTTCGCGTTTTGGCAACCGCGCCGCGTCCGCCGGGGACTCCAGCACGAATGCGTCCTCGCCCGCCCAGCCGACGATCCCGACGACCTCGGGATGATTCGCCTTACCGGCGATCAACACCGTTCGCCCCTCTCGAACCGCCTGCTGCGCAATCTGATGAATGCGCTTGACGTAGGGGCAGGTCGCATCAATTAGTTGAATCCCGCGTTCTTCGCACTCGCGATAGACGCTCGGCGGCGCGCCATGTGCGCGGATGATCAGCGTATCCCCCGCCGTCAGGCTGGAAAGATCGTTGACCGAGTAAACGCCCTGCGTCTCGAGTTCGGCGACAACCTGTTCGTTGTGAATGATGTTGCCGTAGGTATACACCTTGCCGCGTTCGCCGGCGCACTGCTGCGCCATCTCCACCGCGCGCCGTACGCCAAAGCAGAACCCGCTGTTTTTTGCCAGCAATACGCGCATTACGGCATCAGCTCCATCTCGTTTTTCAACAGTTGCATGCGATCGCGAATGGCTTCCGTCACCGCGTCCACACCGCGCCCCGCGTAGGTTTCCGATACCTGCTTTGCGTCAATCGGCTCGCCAACGATCATCCGCAGCTTTCTGCGCTTCTTATAATAAGGATCGACATAGACGGGGATGATTGGCGCATTGCAGCGCAGCGCGAGGAATGCCGCGCCCTTCTCAAACGAATCCAGCTCGCCAGTAATGGAGCGGCGCCCCTCCGGGAAGATGCCGAAGATGTGCTTCTTCTCGAGCACGATCATCGCTTGCTTGAGCGAGAGCATGTCCGCCTGTTTACGGTAGACCGGAAACGCG
>DAIRTE010000046.1:0-18386 GCA_036804025.1 Clostridia bacterium
CGCTACCAACGGATTTTGAGTCCGTCACGTCTGCCAATTCCATCACACCGGCTCAACTCGCTTATTTTAGCATACGCATTTTCGCTTTGCAAGATTGCCGCGCGAAATCACGAACGATTTCCGCTTGGAGTCCGCGATTGAATCCCAACGCGCAAAATGGTATACTGTTCAACAACGAACCCATCGGTTCAAACCGTTTACCGCAAATCGAATCCGACGACCGCATCAATTCCAAAAACGAAGGAGAATCCGCATGAAAAAGCTGATGACCGAGTTTCGGGATTTCATCTCCAAGGGCAACGTCATTGACCTCGCCGTTGGCGTTATCATTGGCGCGGCGTTTAAAACGATTGTCGACTCGCTGGTGGGGGACATCATTTCTCCGGTGATCGGCCTCGTTGCGGACACGAACTTTTCCGACCTCGTTTGGCAGATCGGCGGCGTCTCGATTGGCTACGGCGCGTTCATCACGGCGATTCTTAACTTCCTGATCATGGCAATCGTGCTGTTTGCCATCATCAAGGCGATCAACGCCGCCCGCACGCTCGGCGGAAAACGCAAGCGCGGCGAGCCGGAAGCGCCCGCGGCACCAACCGAAAAGACCTGCCCATTCTGCAAGTCAAAGATTGCCGTCGACGCGACGCGCTGCCCATATTGCACATCGGAGGTAGACTAACTTTGGAAACCAACAAACCGAACGACCAACTCGAACCAACGCAACCAACCGTCGATCCAAACGCCACTCCACAGCCGCCGGAGGACATGGACGAGCTGCAAACGCGCGTTTACAACTATCCGGAAAAGACATGGACGCTGATTCAGAGGATATTCGGCGGTGCGCTGGGCCTTCTCTGCGGCCTGCTGCTAACGTATTTTTCGAATTTCGAATCGATTGGCATGTTCAGCACCATCGCCGCCGTATTGATCGCGCTGCTGCTGCCAAACGTGATTGAAAAGCGCGTTCGCCGCAAGATTCAAAAGGGACGCGCGGCAATGCTGATTGGCCTTGCGGCGTGGCTCGTCGGGTATACGCTCATCATGGTGCTCAGCGGAGTACCGCTGCTGCAACCGAAATAACCGCGAAACAACGCATTTCGTTTACAACAAGGGAGAAACAGGCTATGGCGAAGAAACCGCTGGTATCCGTCGTTTGCCCCTGCTACAACGAGGAGCCGATGCTCCCGCTGTATTACGCGGCGATGAACGAGCGCGTACTTGCGCGGCTGACGGACTACGACTTTGAGCTGATTTTCGTCAACGACGGCTCGAAGGATCGAACCTTGCCGATCCTGCGGGAGCTGGCAAAGGCGGACGAGCGGGTGAAGTACATTTCGTTTTCGCGCAATTTTGGCAAGGAAGCGGCCATGTATGCGGGGCTACAGCATGCAAAAGGCGACTTTGTCTGCGTGATGGACGCAGACCTGCAGGACCCGCCGGAGCTGATTGAGCAGATGCTTGCCCGCCTGAACGACGAGGATCGCGACTGCGTCGCCACCCGCCGGGTTACGCGAAAGGGTGAGCCGAAGATTCGAAGCGCGTTTGCCCGCGCGTTTTACCGCGTGATCAACCGCATTTCGGATACCGAGTTTGTCGACGGCGCGCGCGATTTTCGAATGATGCGCCGCTGCGTGGTGGACGCTGTGCTCTCGCTTGGCGAGTACCATCGCTTCTCCAAGGGCATCTTCATGTGGGTCGGGTTCGACACCGTATGGCTCGAATACGAAAACGTGGAGCGCGCGGCGGGCGAATCCAAGTGGTCGTTCTGGAAGCTCATGCGCTACGCGATTGAGGGAATCGTTTCGTTCTCTGCCGCGCCGTTGCAGTTGGCAACCGCCGTCGGCAGCGTCGTTTCGGCGGTCGCGCTGGTCTACATGGTCATCCGCGTGATCATCGCGATGATCTGGGGCAACCCCGTTGCGGGCTATCCTTCGCTGCTGGCCATCATCCTGTTTCTCGGCGGGTTCGTGCTGCTCGCGCTCGGCATCATCGGCGAGTACGTTGCGCGTACCTATATGCAGGTCAAGCAGCGCCCGATCTATATTCAAAAAGAAACAAACATCAAATAACCCAAAAAACACAACAGGACGGAGAACCATCTCCGCCCTGTTTTTTTGCAGCAATCGTCAGTGAACGCTTCCGCGAACAAGCCAGTGCACCGTCGCGTCGGTAAGTTCCATTCCGAGTTTTCGTTGGAGCGCGAGCGAGGGTTCGTTGTCGACCGACACCTGCGTAAACGGAATGCGTCCCTGCTCCACCAGCCGGTTGATCAGATACGCCTCCAGCGCAAACGCCAGACCGAGGCGGCGATATTCCGGCAGAACCTCCAGTAGTCCGATGGAGCCCTCGTCGTGCGTGCCGATGAATCCGGCGAGCTCGCCGCCGACAAACGCGCCGTACATTCCTGCGTCAATACGCTCGCGGAGGTACGCCTCGTCGTCCATCATATGATAGTGCTGGAGCACGAAGCTTAGATGCGATTCATCCAGCTGCCGAATCTGCGCACCCTCCGGCAGCGAGTAGGCGACGGGTTCCGTCTTTCGATACACGCCGTGCCGAACGTCCAGAAACGCCTGAAAACCATAGGTTGCAACCAACTCGTCCTTCAGCGCCGGACTGTGCAGCACGATCATGCGCTCCGGATCGTCGGCAAGACCTTCGACAAGCAGCGGCAGATAGTCGGCGTCCGTTCCCGCGTCGCAGGAGAGCAGATAGATCCCGTTGTGCTCCAGCAGCACCCCGGAATCGCTCGCTGCCAGCACCCGCGCGTTGGGCAGCGGCAGAATCTCCAGCATGTCGATGTTCTTGTTTGAATCGCGTAATAGGTACGCAACGACACTCGATTTCATGGCAAAAATTGTACCATAACGGCGTATCTACGGCAACGGGTTTTCCGCGCGGCGAACTTGTAAACCTTGCGTGAAAAAACGGCTCAACGGCTCCGGCGTGTTTGACAGGTACCCCCGCAAATGGTACACTACCATAGGCATATATTAGAGTAGCTTCGGGCCCTGTCGCCCGAAAAAATGGAGGAAACGGTGCAATGGCGGACGTAACGGCAATCGTGCTGACGCTCAACGAAGAGGCGAATCTCGAGGCCTGTCTGCGCTCCGTCGAGGGGTTCTGCAAGCGTGTGGTCGTCATTGACAGCGGCAGCACGGATCGAACGCTGGAGATTGCCAAAGCGCACGGCGCGGACGTGTTTTCCCACCCGTTTACGTATTACGCCGCGCAGTACAACTGGGGCGTGGACAACGCAAACATCACGACAAAATGGACGCTTCGGCTGGATGCAGACGAGCGCTTTACCCCCGCGGTCTGCGCGCATTGCGAAACGCTATTGGCCGAACACGCCGAGGACGACGTGAACGGCATCGTCATGGAGAGCGACTTTTTCTTCTTAGGCCGCCAGATGAAGCACGGCGGCAGCAAGAAGCGCAAGATCATGCTCTTCAAAACGGGCAAAGGCAGAATTGAAGATCGCAAGCGGGACGCGCATACGATTCTTTTGGAAGGCACCACGGTTGCCATCCGCGAGAGATATCTGCACTATGATTTTAAGGATTTAACGAGCTATATCGCGCGGTACAACTGGTACGCCATCCGCGAACTGAGCGACTACATCGCCTACGAAAACGGCGCGTCGTTCGACGCGAATACGGACGAGCAGCTCCGCCGCCACCGCAAGAAGAAGTTTACGCTGTATTATCGCGCGCCGATGTTCCTGCGCGCCTGGCTCTGGTTCATCTACAACTACTATTTCCGGCTTGGGTTTCTCGACGGCAAAGAGGGCTATCTTTACCACTATTTCGAGAGCTACTGGTATCGTTTTCTCGTGGACGCGAAGATCTACGAATACCGCAAGACCGGCCGCGCGGCGGAAGAACTCCGCGCGCTGGGAAAGTGAGCGCGAGCGTGGTGAACGAACCGGTTCGCGTATTGATGGTACTCACGGTGCGCTTTGCGAAAAACGGAATTGCAAACAGCGTGCTCAACACCGTTTCCAGACTCGATCCGGCGCGGGTGCGTTGCGACCTCGTCTCGCCAAACGAGCCGGACGCGGAGGCGAAGGCGGCGTTTGAGCGCACGGGCGGACAAGTATTTGTGCTCGGCGGAAGAAACCGGAATCCGATTGCCTATCTGCGTAGGCTCGCGGACATCGTCCGTTCGTGGGAGATCGAGGTGCTGCATGCGCACGGCAATAGCGCGACGCTCTATACCGAAATGCGCGCTGGCATTCGCGGCGGCGCGGGCGCGCGCTTTGCGCACTCGCACAACACGACCTGCAAGATGAAGCTTGCGGACTCGCTGCTGCGCGGCGCGTTTTACCAAAGCTATACGGACGCCATCGCCTGCTCCAAGGCGGCGGGGGAATGGCTCTTTCCGAACCGGCCGTTTACAGTACTCAACAACGCGGTAGAGACCGGGCGTTACCGCTACAGCGAAGCGCTCCGCGCCGAAACCCGCGCGGCGTTGGGATTGCCGGACGAGTCCTTTGCGGTTCTGCACGTGGGCGCATTCAACGCGCAGAAGAATCAGGCGTTTTTGCTCGGCGCGTTTGCCGCTGTGCTCGCCGAAAGGCCGAACGCAAGGCTGCTGCTCGTCGGGGATGGGGATCGCCGCGCGTCCTGCGAGGCGCTTTGCCGCCAACTCGGCATTTCCAACGCGGTATCGTTTCTTGGCTGGCGGGAGGATATTCCCGCGCTGCTGAGTGCGGCAGACGCATTTGCGCTGCCCTCGCTGCACGAAGGCCTGCCGCTGACCATTGTAGAGGCGCAGTGCGCGGGGCTAAGCTGTGTGGTGTCCGACCGGGTGACGTCCGAAACGGCGCTGACCGAACTGGTTTCGTTTTGCCCGATCGAATCAGAACGGGCGTTTGCCGACGCGCTGCTTGGCACACCGCAAAACGAGCGGAAAGCCGCGAGCGACGCGGGCATCGCGCGGGTAAGAGACGCCGGATTCGATGCACAAGAGAACGCGATTCGGCTCATGGAGCTCTACGAATCGCGAACGGGCAGAACGGAGCACGAAACCGTTTTGAAGAACGAACAGAGTCTTTAGGAGATTGAAACTCGAATGAAGAAACTGATGGTCGTAACGCATAAAATGAGCGGCGGCGGCTGCGAGCGAGTGATCGCGCAGCTGCTGACTTGTTTTGCGCGCGAGGGAATCGACTGTACGCTCGTAACCGAGTGCGGCGTTCCGTCGTTTTACGATCTGCCGGAATCCGTGCGCCAGATCTACCTGACGTTTGACAACACGCTCAAATCCTCTAGAATTCCGCGCGCGTATAAAAAGCTGCGCAAACTCGTCAAGCTGGAGCAGCCGGATCTCGTACTCGCCCTGCCGGAGAAGGTCAACGTCTGGACGGTGCTGTTTCTGCTCGGAACGGGTGTTCCGGTTGTGGTCAGCGAGCGAAACGACCCGCACCGGCACCCGGAAAACCGGATCAAGCGGCTGCTGCGCTGCCTGGTCTACCCGTTTGCGAAGGGATTTATCTTTCAAACGCAGGACGCGGCCGACTATTTTTCCAAATCGATCCGCAAGCGCGGCATCGTGCTCGACAATCCGCTGGACACGAGCCGGATTCCCGTGCCGCACGAAGGCGCGCGCCGCAAGGTGATCACCGCGGCGGGGCGGCTGCATTCGCAGAAGAACTTTGATCTTTTGATTCGCGCGTTTGCGCGCTTCTATAAAACACACCACGAGTATTCGCTCGAAATCTACGGCGAAGGGCCGGAAAAGCACGCGTTGATGAAGACGGCGAGCAGCCTTGGCGTGGCGGGCGCGGTGCACCTGCCGGGGCAGAGCAAAACGCTGCTGCCGGACATCAACGACAGCACGATGTTCGTGCTCAGCTCGAATTACGAGGGAATGCCAAACGTGCTGATTGAGGCCATGGCCTGCGGGCTCTGCTGCATCGCGACGGACTGCCCAATTGGCGGGGTTCGCTCCCTGCTGCAAAATGGCGAAAACGGGCTGCTCATTCCAATCGAGGACGAGCGGGCGCTGCTGGACGCCATGACGGCGGTTGCGGACGATCCGGAGCTGGCCGCGCGCCTCGGAACCAACGCCAGGCAGATTCAACAGCGGCTGGACGAAACGGTCATTGCCGCGGAATGGAGACGCTACCTTGAAACCATTGTGGATCGATAAGCGGTTGCCGCTGTTCTCCGATCTTGCGTTTGCGCTGTATCTGGCAACGGAGATTCTGCTGCCGCATACGGCTGTTTCGCAGCTTATGATGCTGCTGTTCTTTGGCGTGATTGCGCTGCAGGTATTCCGCCGGAAGCGGCTGTACTTTTCCTGGTGGATTCTCGCGGGTGCGCTCGTGATCCTCTGGGGCGTTGTCGTATCCTTTGCCTGGGCCATTGATCGCAGTGCGTCGCTTTCCATGGTCAAGACGCTGATCATCAACCTCGTGTTCTTCTTCGCGCTGCTGCAATATCTGCTGCTGCAAAAGTCGCTACAACGCTATTGCATTGCGTTCGTTGCGGTGGTCACTGCGATCTGCGCGGCGGCGCTCCTGCTGCAGCCCAATACGGAGCACGACTACAATCGCATTGGCAACGCCATTGGCGTGAACCCGAACTGGATCGGCATGCTCTCCGCCGTGGCGATGGGCTTTTGCCTGATTCTGGCGGCGCAGCGTAAAAAGGTGCTCTGGCTGCTGCCGATTCTGGTTCTCGCGCCTGCCATGGTGCTAAGTAAATCCACCAAAGGGATTGCGCTTTCGGCAATCCTGTTTGTCGTTTTGATTCTGGTGCTCTACCCGAAATACTGGTATCTCAAGCTCTTGGGCCTGCTGGCCGTTGGAGGAGTGGCGTTCTATTTTCTGATTTTTCAGGACAACGCCATCAGCAACGGCCCGTTCCATCGCTATCAGGTCATTGCGCACTACATGATCATGGGCTGGGGTAGCGCGGATACCGTGCTGGAACGGAACTCCCTGACCACGGTAGCGATGGAAGCGTTCCGCCAGCGCCCGATCACGGGCTGGGGCATCGATTGCTTCCGCTTCCTCGAAGGCGCGCAGGAGACCTATTCACATTGCAACTACACGGAACTGCTGGTCTCCGGCGGCGTGCCGATGTTTGTGCTGTATTACGGCGCGCAGCTGGTTGCGGCGGTTCTGGCGATCCGCGCACTCTGGCGCACGCGCGCGCGTCGGGCGGAGCAGCGCAACGAGCGCGCCATGGTGGGAGCCATGCTGACGCTTGTGCTCTCGCAGGTGGCGATGGACGTCGGCATGGTATCGTACTACGACCGTACGGTGGCGGTGTTTCCGGTGCTGCTTGTGGCGGCGACGCGGCTGCTGGAAGCAAAACAGAACGACGGCGAGCGTCTGTTTGGCTACCTGAGCCATCCGCGCAGGCTCTTTGTCTGGCTCGCGGAGCACGGCTGGTTTCGCAACATGAACGACGAAACGTACCTCAAGCGGTTTTACCGCGCGCGGATGGGCAAGAAGCTGCACCTGAACCCGCCGGTGACCATGAACGAGAAGATTCAGTGGCTCAAGCTGCACGACCGCAACCTCGAGCATGCCCGCCTCGTGGACAAGCTCGCCGTGCGGGACTATGTTTCGCAGAAAATCGGTGCGGAGTACCTCGTGGATTTGCTAGGGAGCTGGCAGAACGCGAACGAGATCGACGTTGCAGCACTGCCGGAACGATTCGTGCTCAAGTGCACCCACAACTCCGGCGGCGTTCTCGTCTGCAAGGCCAAAGCGCGCTTCGACATGCAGGCGGCTAAAAAGTCGCTCAACCGCCAGCTCAAACAGAACTATTACGCGCAGGGGCGCGAATGGCTCTACAAGGACATTCCGCCGCGCGTGCTGTGCGAGGCGTTCATAGGCGGGGCGGACGGGAGCCTTCCGGACGACTACAAGTTCTTCTGTTTCGGCGGCGTTGCGCGGGCGGTCTGCGTCTGCACGAACCGCTCGGAAAAGCACGCGGACTACTATTTCTTTGATCGCGAGTTTAACCGTTTTCCGGTCAACGACGCAACGGCGAACCTGCCGGCGGATTTCGTGTTTCCCAAACCCGCGCGCTTTGACGAGATGCGCGCGTTGGCGGAGACGCTCTCCGCCGGAATGGCGCATGTTCGCGTCGATCTGTACGAGACCGAAGCGGGCATCAAATTTGGCGAACTGACATTCTTCGACCAGAGCGGCTTTGCCGACGACTATGTGGGCGACGGCGACCGCATCATGGGCGATTTTTTAACATTGGAGATGCAGGCATGAACAAAACGTATCGAATCTTCGCAATCGCGAAATCACCGGAGGCTAGGGCATGAGCTTGGAAATCATCATCGGCGCGGACGTGGTTCCGACCGCGTCCAATCTGGACACGTTTCAATCGAGCGCGCCGCAGCTGCTCTTTGGGGGCTTGGGCGACGTTTGGAACGCCGCGGATCTGCGCGTGTTTAACCTCGAAACGCCGCTGGCGGACGCAGAGAGCGCCGAAAGCAAATGCGGGCCGCATCTGCTCGCGCCAACCAAGTGCGCGGAAGGGCTCGCCGCCCTCAACCCCACCGGAATCTGCCTTTGCAACAACCATATTCTCGACCACGGCGCGGAGGGGCTCGCCTCGACGAAGGCCGCGCTCAAGGCGAAGCACCTCGCCTCGTTTGGCGCGGGGGAGGACACCGACGAGGCGGACAAGCCGTTTGTCTTTGCCAAGCACGGCGTGCGCATTGCGGTTTACGCCGTCTGCGAACACGAGTTTTCCTGCGCAACCGAGCGCACCGCGGGCGCAAACCCGCTCGATCTCGTGAACCTGAGCGACCGCATTCGCGACATCAAGAGCAACTGCGACCGCCTGATCGTGCTCTACCACGGCGGGCGCGAGCACTACGCCTACCCCTCGCCGGAGCTGCAGAAGACCTGCCGTAAAATCGCGGACTGCGGCGCTTCGCTCGTCGTCTGTCAGCACAGCCACTGCATCGGCAGCGCCGAAAAGTGGAACGGCGCAACCATCGTTTACGGGCAGGGCAACTTTATCTTCGACGCGGCGGACGGCGGCGAGAGTTTCGACACCGGTTTGCTGGTAAAATACTCGGTTGGCGACTATGGCGCGGACGCCGTTTCCTACGTGCCGATCCTTCGCGTGCATGGCGGCGCGGCTCTTGCGGACGAAGCAAGGGCGCAGGCCATTCTGGAAGCGTTTGAAAAGCGCTCGCTGCGCATTCGCGTAGAGGGCTTCGTTCCCGCGCGGTACGAAACCTACGCGGCCGAGCAGAAGGAAAAGCTGCTCAAGGTCTTTCTCAGCGGAAACACGCTGCTTCGAACCGTCAACGTGCTCTCCGGCCGCAGACCCGCGCGCGTATACGACCGACAGGCGAAGATCGACATGCTCAACACGCTGCGCTGCGAGTCCATTCGCGAGCTCGTGGTCGAGGGGCTGCGCGGCGACGTTTCGGCCCGCTCCAAGGCCGGGCGCGCCTGAGCAATCGGCTCAAACCGGCAAAAGCCAGCCGGATACGGAAGAAAAAGGATAACAAACAGGATGTTTTTTAGCGTACTGGTTCCGGTTTACAACGCCGAACCCTATTTGAAGGATTGTCTGGATTCGGTTCTGCGCCAGAGCGAGCAGGACCTGGAACTCATTTTGGTCAACGACGGCTCCGTGGACGGCGGAGGCATGCTCTGCGACCGCTACCGCGCACTTTACCCCGGCAAGGTCAAGGTGCTGCACCAATCAAACAAGGGACTCATCAGCGCGCGCCGTGCGGGGATTACCGCCGCGGAGGGCGAGTTTTGCGTGTTTCTGGATGCGGACGATACGCTCGAACCGGAGGCGCTCGCGACGATTCGCGAAACGCTGGAGCGCGAGCACGCGGACATCGTGATCTTTAACTACTACAACCGCTACGAGCCGGAGTTTACAACCGCCGTTGCCGAAGCGGTGTTTTCCGACAATGCGGTGTTTCGCGGCGAAGCGGAGAAACAACCGATCTATGCCGAAATGATCGCCTCCTGGCGGCTTAACAATCTCTGCACCAAGGCGATTCGAACCCCGCTCGTGCAGCAGGACGACACGCCCTATGAGGCGTTTCTGTCGAATCCGCACACGGAGGACCTGCTGCAATCGCTCTATCCGGTCACAAAGGCAAACACGATTGTCTACCGTGCCGTGCCGCTGTACAACTACCGGCGCATTCAGCAGAGCATCTCCACGCGCGTGAACCCCGGGCGAATCGACAAGCAGTTCAACGA
Source organism: Clostridia bacterium (assembly GCA_036804025.1). Taxonomy (GTDB): domain Bacteria; phylum Bacillota; class Clostridia; order Christensenellales; family CAG-138; genus UBA7703. Next base: position 10,217 of record DAIRTE010000046.1, read on the forward strand.
TGCGGTGATGAACCAGCTGCGCGCCTACATGACCCGCTGGGGACTGGACACGCCGGATCAGCTGGAGCGCTTCCACGCGCGAAAGATCAATGGCCTCATCACGCTCTTCTGGCAGCACTACCGCGCCGCCGAAACGCCGGAGCAGCAGCGCGCCATGCTGGACTATCCCTGGGGCAGCCATCTGGACGCGGAAGATCTCAAGTACGCAAAGAGCGCCGCGCTGCCGCGCATCCGCCGGATGCAGCTGGACGCGATTCTCAAAAAGAACCGGCGCAGACTGGAGTGGATTGCCCGCATCGGCGAACTGCGCATGAGGGCTTCCCATGGAGAATAACGCGCCGCTGGTTTCCATTGTCTGCGACACGTATAACCACGCGCCGTATGTGCGGGACGCTCTGGACGGGTTTCTCGCGCAGCAAACGAACTTTTCATTCGAAATCATCGTGCATGACGACGCTTCGGCGGACGGCACGGCGGAGATTCTCCGCGCATATGAGCGCGAACACCCGGAGCTGTTTCACTGTGTCTTTCGCACGGAAAACATCTATTCCCGCGACCCGAAGATTTTAGAGCACTACGTGTTTCCGCTGGCGAGGGGCAAGTACATTGCCATCTGCGAGGGGGACGACTACTGGACGAACCCGCGAAAGCTGCAAACGCAGATTGACTACATGGAGGCGCATCCGGAGTGTACGCTCTGCGTCGCCTGCGCCGAGATGGTGAATCCCGAACAGGGGCACATCGGCTGGGTCAAGCCCTACGAAACCGACTGCGACATCCCGATGGACGAGCTGATTCGCGGCGGGGGCGGAATTGTGGCGACGGCTTCGATTGTTACGCGCACGCATCTTGCGCAAAACCGCGCGCCGTTCTGCGACATGGCGGACGTGGACGACGCGGTGCTCCAGCTCTGGTTTGGCGCGAACGGCACGACGCACTACTTCGCCGAACCGATGTGCGCCTATCGCTACGAGGTGCCCGGCTCCTGGACAAAGACGTTTTTTACGTCCAATCGCGAGGCGCGCATTCGCCACCACGAGGGCATGATTCGCGCGCTGAACGCCTTTGATGCAATGTATGAAGGCAAGTGGCACGGTGCGGTGGACTTTTGCGTGACGCATCAGCAGGAGTTTGAGGTGCTGCGACTCAAGAACGATGTGAAGTCTCTGCGAAAGCAGCCGTATCGGGCGCACTACAAACAACTGCCGCTCAAACGGAGAATTCGAATGACGCTCGAGAGCTGGAAGAACCGGAAAGATTAGGCGATTTTTACAGATGGAACAAACAACACCGCTGGTTACCGTAATCATTCCGACGCACGACCACGCGCCGTTTCTCTCGCGCGCAATCGACTCCGTCCTTGCGCAGCAGGCGACGTTTCCGTTTGACATTCTGCTGCACGACGACGCCTCGACGGACGGCACGGCGGACATTGCGAAGGATTATGCCGCGCGCTACCCGGAGAAAATTCGGTTGATCGCGCAGACGGTGAACCAGTACCAGACCGACAAGAAGATTCAGACGCACATTCTCTACCCGCGCATCACGGCGAAGTACACCGCCATCTGCGACGGGGACGACCTCTGGACGGACGAACACAAGCTGCAATTGCAGGTGGACTATCTCGAGAGTCACCCGGACTGCACGCTCTGCATCTGCGGCGCGGACAAAATCGACGTAAACGACCACGTCATCGGCGCGGCGGCACCCTACGGCGAGGACTGCATCGTCAAGCTGGAGGACATGATCCGCGCGGGCGGAGAGTTCTGCTCCTCGAACACCATCGTCGCGCCGACGAAGCTGCTCAATACCCAGCCGGACTTCTGCGAGCTCACCGAGGTGGAGGACATTCCCGTGCATATGTGGTGCGCGGTCAACGGCTACGCCTGGTATATGGCCAGGCACATGGCGGCGTACCGCTACGCGGTGCCCGGCTCATGGAGCGTCCGCCAGAACGCGGCGAGGCAGGAAACGCAGGTTCAAACCTGCCGCGGGGTCATCGGGCTGCTGCAGGGATTTGACGACTATACCAAGGGGCAGTATCACGCGTCGTTTGCGGACGCGATTCTCTATCAGGAATTCAAGATCAAGTGCTTTGAGCACGACCTCAAGGCGTTAAGACGTCCCCCATATCGGGCGTTTTATCGCGAGCTCTCCGGAAAACGCCGCGTCCGGCTCTGGCTGGAACGATATTTTCCGGCGCTCACACGGCGCGTCGTCGCGCGGATTCGAACAGCAAGGAATCGTTGAAAGAATATATGGATCATTCGTTTCGAAACAAAACCATCTCCGGCGTGATCTGGAAGGCGATGGAGAGTGGCGGCAATCAGGCCGTTCGCTTTGTCATCTCCGTTGTGCTCGCGCGGATGCTCGACCCGCAGAACTACACGACACTCGCGCTGTTGCTCATCTTCGTGAACATTGCGGACGTGTTCGTGAAGCGCGGGTTTTCCACCGCGCTCGTGCAGCGCAAGGACGCGGACAATACGGACTTTTCGAGCGTGCTCTGGGCGAGCCTCGCCATTGCGGGCGTTCTCTACGTTGCGCTGTTCTTTGGCGCGCCCGCCATCGCAAAGTTCTATCAGGAGCCACTGATCGTGCCCGCGCTGCGCGTGGTCTCGGTCATTCTCTTCTCCGGCGCGTTTAACTCCATTCAGAGCGCGATCATCACGCGCAAGCTGGAGTTTCGCAAGCTCTGCATGGCAACGCTGGGGGCGACGCTTGCCTCCGGCGGCATCGGCATCTACATGGCCTACGCAGGCTACGGCGTTTGGGCGCTCGTGGTGCAGCAGATGATTGGTTCGTTTGCAACCGTCGTGCTGCTCTGGTCGCTGGATCGCTGGAAGCCCGCGCTGGTGTTTTCGATGGAGCGCGTCAAGCTGCTCTTCGGCTTCGGCTGGAAGCTGCTGGTTTCGAGCTTGTTGGACACGGGGTATTCGAGCCTTTCCTCGCTCGTGATCGGCAAGCGTTACATCGGCGATTCGCTGGCGTTTTACAATCGCGGGCGGCAATATCCCGACATGGTCGCGAGTAATCTCACCAACGTTGCGCTTTCGGTGCTGTTTCCCGCCTATGCCGCGCATCAGGACGACACCTCCCGCGTGCGCGAGATGGTTCGAAAGACGAACCGTTCCACCGCGCTGATGATCTTTCCAATGATGGCGGGGCTCGCGGCGGTGGCAGTGCCGTTTGTGCGCGTGCTGCTGACCGACAAGTGGCTGCCGAGCGTGCCGTATCTGCAGATGATGTGCGTCGTCTATGCGCTCTATCCCGTGGAGGCGACGGACCTGCAGGCGATCAACGCGCTGGGCCGCAGCGACCTCTATCTCAAGACGGAGATCTACAAAAAAATCTTCGGACTGCTCGCGCTTGCCGTCTCCGTGTTTGCGTTTACCACGCCGCTTGCCATCGCCTGGGCGGTGGTCGCCACAGCGGTGTTCTCGATGTTTGTAACCATGGTCGTGATGAAGCAACTCTTTGGCTACCGCTATCGCGATCAGCTCTGGGACATGACCCCGCCGCTGCTGCTTTCGGGCGCGATGTGGGCGGCGGTCTACGGCGTGTCGCTGCTTCCGGTTGGGGATTTGCCGAAACTGATTTTCGAAATTGTCGCTGGGGTTGCGGTTTACCTTGCGCTGGCGGTATTATTGAAGCTGGAGAGCTTCACGTATCTTTGGAGCTCCATGAAGGGCTATTTTCAGAAACGAAAGAACCGATCCGAGTGCGAAGAAGCGCCCGTCGATCCGCCGATGAGCGACCGGCTATAGGCCACGTCATCGGAGTTTTTCAGGCGCTACATTCGAAAACAGGAGGAACAGCGAGCTATGAAACTGGCGGTTGCCGGAACGGGATATGTCGGCCTCGTCGCGGGCGTTTGCTTTGCGGAGCGGGGGCACACGGTCACCTGCGTGGACGTGGACGAGCAGAAGATTGCGCGGATGCAGGCGGGGGAGTCGCCCATCTACGAGGTCGGGCTGGAGGAACTGCTAAAAAAGAACATCGCCGAGCAGCGGCTGTTCTTTACAACCGACTTTGAGCACGCCTATTCGGACGCGGACGCGATCTTCATCGGCGTCGGCACGCCGGAGCAACCGGACGGCAGCGCAAACCTGAACTACATTGCGGCGGTCTGCCGCCAGATTGCGCAGAGCGTGACCCGGGACTGCCTCGTCGTGGTGAAATCCACGGTGCCGGTTGGCACAAACGACAAGGTGGAGCAATACATCAAGGACAATCTTGCGCGCGACGTGAAGGTGCGCGTGGCGAGCAATCCGGAATTTCTCGCGCAGAGTAACGCGGTGCACGACATGCTCCACGCAACGCGCATCATCATTGGCACGGACGACGAGGAAGCGGAGCGCCAGCTCCTGGAAATCTACGCGCCGTTTGACCTGCCGGTTGTGTCGGTCTCGCGCCGGTCGGCGGAGATGATCAAGTATGCCTGCAACAACTTCCTCGCACTCAAGATTTCGTTTATGAACGACATGGCGAACCTCTGCGAGCTCGTTGGCGCAAACATCGACGACGTGGCCGAGGGCATGCGCTACGACCCGCGCATCGGAGCCAAGTTCCTCAAGGCGGGCGTTGGCTACGGCGGCAGCTGCTTTCCGAAGGACACGAAGGCGCTGACGTATCTGGCCAAGCAGCACGGGGTTACGCTCAAAACGGTGGACGCCGCGGTGGAGATCAACGCCGCCCAGCGCACCCGCCTGTTTGAAAAGGCGAAGAAGCGCCTCATGACGTTTGAAAACATGAAGGTCGCGGTGCTGGGGCTCGCGTTTAAGCCGGGCACGGACGATCTGCGAGAAGCGCCGTCGCTGGAGAACGTGCGCCTGCTCCTGGAACACGGCGCAAACCTCGTTTGCTACGATCCCATTGCGGCGGAGAATTTCCACAAAAGGTATCCGGATGTTCCGCTCGCCAACTCCATTGACGAGGCGCTGGACGGCGCGTTCTGCTGCTTTATCTTTACCGAGTGGGAGGAGTTTGTTCGCCTCTCGCCGGAGGTGTTCCGCCGCAAGATGCGCGTGCCGCTCGTTTACGACGGGCGCAACATCTTTGACCCGGACAACATGAAGCGCTGCGGCGTGGAGTATTACTCGATTGGTCGATAGGGGGATGCGCTTGAAACAAGCAGGCGAACAAACGATTCTGATCACGGGAGCCGCCGGATTCATTGGCTACCATCTTTCCAAGCGTCTGCTGGAAAGCGGGCTGACCATAGCCGGCGTAGACAACTGCAACGATTATTACGATCCCGCGCTCAAACGTGCGCGGTTAAACGAGCTATTCCAATTTGACGGGTTCTCGTTTCTGGAAGGAAACCTGGCCGACGCGGATTTTGTGGAGTCGGTCTTTGCAAGGACGAAGCCAACCGTCGTCGTGCACCTCGCGGCACAGGCGGGCGTTCGATACAGCATCGACAACCCGCGCGCCTACATCGAGAGCAACATCGTCGGGTTCTTCAATGTGCTCGAGGCCGTTCGGAACCATCCGGTCGAGCACTTTCTCTATGCGTCTAGCTCCTCGGTCTACGGAAACCGCGAGCAGACTCCGTTTTCCATTCAGGATCGCGTCGACAAGCCCATCTCGCTCTACGCTGCGACCAAGAAGAGCGACGAGCTGTTTGCCTATACCTATTCGCATCTCTACGACGTCCCCGCGACGGGGCTGCGGTTTTTCACGGTCTACGGCCCGTTTGGGCGACCGGACATGGCCTACTTCAAGTTCACGAAGGCAATTTTCGAGGGAAAGCCCATCGACGTATACAACGATGGGAACATGCTGCGGGACTTTACCTATGTGGACGACGTGACCGCCTGCGTGGAGCGGATGCTGTTTTCGCCGCCAAAGCCGGACGAAACCGGCGCGCGAAACGCCGTCTACAACATAGGAAACAACAAGCCGGTACGACTGCTGGACTTCATCCATTCGCTGGAACGCGCGCTCGGAAAAACCGCGGAGCTGCGGTTTCTACCGATGCAGGCGGGGGACGTGGAGAAGACCTATGCGGATATTCACGAGACCCAGCGCGACTTTGGCTTTGCGCCGAAGACCGGAATTGACGTAGGCCTGCAGGCGTTTGCCAACTGGTATCGCGACTATTATTCCGAAGAGACGAAGAAATAACAGAAGTTTTGGAGCGCCGGACGCTCTATGAATTGGATCACAGAAGGAAAGCGGGAGCAAACAAGTTGAGATGGGCAATGCAGGTTCGAAATTCCGTGGTGGGGTTTTATAACTACACGGTTCTACTGACGTATTTCGGCGTCGTGAGCGCGATTGCGGGAATCGGGCTGGCCATGTACGATCGCACGTCGATGGCGATTGTCTGCCTGATGATCTCCGGCTTTTGCGACCTGTTCGACGGCTCGATTGCCAGAACGCGCCAACGCACGGAGAACGAAAAAAAGTTTGGCATTCAGATTGATTCGCTGGCGGATATGATCTGCTTTGGCGTGCTGCCGGTTGCGATTGGCTACTCCGTCGGCATGACAAAGTGGTTTGAGTTTGTCGTGCTCGCGCTCTACGTGCTCGCGGCGTTGATTCGCCTCGCGTACTACAACGTGACCGAGGACGAGCTGCAGTTCTGCGAGAACACGCCGCGCGTCTACTACGACGGACTGCCCGTGACCACCGTTGCGCTGATTCTTCCGCTTATCTATACGCTCCGCCCCGTCATGAAGAGCGGGTTTCTCGCCCTGTTTTCGGCGACGCTGCTGGTCACCGCCGCGGCATATCTGCTCAAGGTGAAAATTCGCAAGCTCGGCATGAAGGGTATGATTGCCGCCGCGTTCTGCGGACTGGGTGTGCTCGCCCTGCTGATTGCGGGTTGGAACGCCATCGGCGCGGCATAAACAAAGATGCAAACAACTAAAACCGGCCGCTGGCCGGTTTTGTTTTTGAGTGATGTTTATTGATTGAACGAAGAACTATCGATTGGATACGGATTGCGCGATGCGGCGGATGATTTCGGCGTCCATGCGCTCGTCAAACTTGCGCGCAAAGAGCATGCCGCTTTGCAGGATCCGGTCGTAGTCCTCGCTGCGAAACACATACGGCGAGGAGCTGGTTCCGCGATCCCAGTCGATGAACCGCATGGTTGCGTGTTCGTCGTCGTACTCGCGAGAAAAGCGGTTTGCCAGGAACGGCGAGTTCTGCAGTAACGTTTGGATGAACAGCTCGTCCGAACACTTTGAAAACCGGAAATAACGGCGATATTCGGCGGCGTGCGCCAGACAATATTCCGCGAACGCCTGCGTAATGGAGAACCACTGCGAGCCCTTTTGAAAGCGGACGGTGCAACACTTCAGACGGTTGACCTGTAGGAGCGACTGTAGCCGGAGGGAGAGGTCGTCGATCTTGCGAACGAGCGGATAGCGCTGACGCGTGCTTTGCATGAAATGGTAGGTTTGCAGGCGGTCCCGCAGCAAGTCGGCGGAGACCGTCTCCGCTTTGAAATCGACAAACTCCGCGTGCTCGGCTTTGGCGAAGAACGCGTGAATCTCGTCCTGCGACCGCAGCGGCAGGTCCATGCCGGAGAGCAGGTGATAGTATGCGTGCGGGGTTGCAGAAGCGGTTGCAAGCAGCAACATCGTAGCGTCCACCAGCGCTTCGCTGCCCCAAGACGGGCGGAATTTGGACAGGATTGTCAGTGTGCCCTGACGAACCGAAGCTTGCAGCGCGGCGGCATCCCAGCCCTTTGCGGACGAGTCGATGTGCAGATAAATATCGTTCTGCGGGTGGTCGAGCAACTGGAGCAAAACCGAGAGCTGATTAAAGTTCGAGTGTGACAAAACGAGATAGGCGTGTCTTTGTAAACTCAAATAAGTGCCCCCTAAATTAGAAGAATAAGAACAATTTCTATATAAGTCCAAAACCGTTCAGAAAGAGAAAATCTGCGATAGTTGTTTCCAAAGTGCATCCAGATAGTTTGTCTGAATCTCAGAATAGAGATCTATTATCTTTTCCGGCAGCGCGTTTTTCACGCTCTCGACAATTGCAATGGCCGTTGTGTGCGCGCCGTCGCCGGAAGCGGCAACGTAGTCCAGCACGACGAACGCGACAAACAACAGCACCGCCAGAGCCAGCAGCGAGAGTAAAAATCGAAGCAACACAACCACAACCCCGTTGCTGCGCAGCGGGTGCTTTCGCCCGTTTTCCGCGCCGC
>DAIRTE010000047.1:0-18261 GCA_036804025.1 Clostridia bacterium
GCCGAGAATGTAGTCCGACGCGCGCATCGGCGACGCAAACAGGCGCATGAGGAACGACGTCGTCCGGTCCTTGCTGATCAGCATCGCCGAAAACAGCGAGATGAACGACAACCCAAACACCGCGATACCCGGCGTCAGTTGGTCGAGCTCAAACAGGCTCACGGGAATGTTGCGTTGAATCGCGGTCAACAGCAGCAACAGCACTACCGGAAACCCAAGCCCAAACGCAAGCGTGAGCGGGTCGCGGAGAATTTCCTTCGTGTTTCGAACTGCAAATGCGTTTCTTGCGTTCATGCAATCGCCCCCTGTTCCGCGACCGTTTCCGTTGCCAGCGCGATAAACGCGTCCTCAAACGTCTTTGCGCCCGTCTGCTGAACGAGTTCTTCCACGGTTCCAACGGCAACCAGATTCCCCTTTGCCATCACGCCCACGCGGTCGGACAGCGCCTCTACCTCTTCGAGGTAGTGCGTGGTCAGAATGATGGTCACGTTTCCCTTGAGCTTTCGAACCACCGTCCAGAGCTCGCGACGTGCAATCACGTCCAGCCCCAGCGTCGGCTCGTCGAGAAACAGAATCTTCGGCTCGCTGATGAGCGCCATGCCGATGCTGAGCCTGCGCTGCATGCCGCCGGAGAGCGTCTTTGCCTTCGCCTTGGCGGTTTCGGTCAGCCCCAGCGTCTCCATCATCTTCGCTGCTTTCTCGCGCGCCTCGGCGGCGCCTGTGCCGTAGACCCGCGCCATGAGCGCGAGGTTCTCGGCGACGTTCAAATTCGGCGCTACGGCCGTCTCCTGCGGCGAAATGCCGTTGTGTTCCTTCGCCCGCTGCGGGTCTTTGAGAATGCTGTCGCTGAGCAGCAGCGCGTCCCCGCCCGTCGGCTGGGTCAGTCCCGCGAGCATTTTGATCGTCGTTGTTTTACCCGCGCCGTTTACACCGAGCAGTGCAAAGAGCTCGCCCGGCGCGACCGATAGGTCGAGCGCGTTGACGGCGGTTTTTGCGCCGTAACGTTTTGTGAGTTGAATGGCCTCAATCGCGTTTGCCATAGTTTGTTCCTTTCCCGTTTCTTAATCCTCGTCGGCTTGCGTCAGCGCGAGATTTTTTAACTCCTCAATCTCCTTTTCGCTCGAAAGCGGCGGGTTCCCTTCCAACGTCTGCGGAGCGTGCTTCTGCTGAAAAACCGCGTCTGAAATCATTTTTAAGAACGTATCGTTCTTCATCAGCGCGATGCCGGTTGCCTCGTCGCCTAAAACGACGAGGCTATCGCCCGGCTGAATCCCGAAAATGCTCCGCGCGCTTTTGGGAATGACAATCTGCCCCTTTTCACCGACGCGTACCGTTCCAAATAAGTGTTTTCCTTCTGGTCCATCCATATTGCTCGCCCTTCGTATAACAAGTATAACTTTTCCTACTTTTCGTACCGTGTTTGTTATACCCCTTTTCTTCTCGCCTGTCAAGGCCAAAAACAAAAAAGCGCCTCAATGTGACTCGAAGCGCTTCTATATGCAATCAAACTTACGCGAACACGCCAAGATGCTCCAGCAGAATGCGCAGACCGATCAACACCAACACAATACCGCCCGCCAGCGTTGCCTTGTCCTTGTACTTCGCGCCAAACTTCTGCCCCATCCAGACCCCGCCAATCGAAAGCAGGCAGGTCGTGACTCCAATGCAGGCCACGGACGGCAGAATCTGCACCTTGAGAAACGCAAACGAAATGCCGACCGCGAGCGCGTCGATGCTGGTTGCAAACGACAGGCCGACCAGCTCCTTAATGTCGAGCTTGTCCTCGCAGCCGCAGTCCTCCTCTTCGCCGCCCTTGAGCGAGTCGAAAATCATCTTTCCGCCAATCAGCGCCAGCAGTGCGAAGACGATCCAGTGGTCGATGTTCGTAATCAGGCTTTCAAACTGTGTGCCTAGCAGCCACCCGATCAGCGGCATCAGCGCCTGAAATCCGCCAAAGAAGAGGCCGATGATCAGCGCGTGTTTCTTGTTCAGTGTTCGCATGCTCAACCCCTTACAGGTCGAGACCGCAAATGCGTCCATGGAGAGTGCTACCGCCGTTAAAAGAAGTTCAACAAATGTCATGTTCCTTTCATATCCTTATTATAATCCAGATTTATGATTCTGCTGGTTCAGCGTATTCGGGTCCAATCTATCGATTGGGAAACGATCTCGGCCGCGCGTTCCATCTCGGCCGCGTCCCGCTGGGTAAAGCGCGCAGGTTGCGGACTGTCAATGTCCAGCAGGCCAACAATCGCGCCGTCTTCCTTGCGTAGCAACACGACGAGTTCGCTGTTGGAAGCGCTGTCGCAGACAATGTGCCCGGGAAAGGCGTGCACGTCATCCACGCGCTGGGTGTTAGCTTCGGCAACCGCCGTTCCGCAAACGCCCTTGCCAACTTGAATCCGCGTGCAGGCGGGCTTGCCCTGAAACGGGCCGAGATACAGCTCATCCCCGCGCAGCAGGTAGAACCCGACCCAGTTCACGTCGTTCAGCAGCGCATAGAGAAACGCGCTTGCGTTTGCCAGCGTGGTTACCGGATCGTCGGATTTGTCTAGCAAATCGTTGAGTTGTTCTACGGATTCGTAGGATTCCGCGTGCACGTTCCGTCCTCCCCCTGCGCCGCTTCAAAAAGACTCATGCGCTCTATTATAATCGCGGCGTCTTCGCTTTACAAGTTTTCATCACCATGATAGAGTATTTTTCAGAAGCGAGGTTATTATGAAGCTCGAAAAACGCAAACAATTCATCGTGAATTTCCTGTATTTCGCCATCATACTCGGCGTAGTGGTTCTGTTGACGCGCTATGCGCTCGGCGTGCTGATGCCGTTCATCGTTGCGCTTCTGGTCTCGCTGCTGCTCAAGCCCGCCGTCGCCTTCTTCAACGAGAAATTCAAGATTCCGCGCAGCATCGCGGGGATTGTACTCGTTGTGCTCTTCTACGCGCTGGTTGGATTTTTGCTGACCATCATCGGCGTGCAGCTGTCCGCGGCAGCGAAGTCGTTCTTCCTGCTGTTGCCGTCGCTGTATACCAATACGATTGCGCCGTGGTTTGATCACCTGTTCGTCTCGTTGCAGGCGTTTGCGGAAAAGCTCGATCCCAGCACGACCGCCGCTTACAACGCCGTTGCCTCCAACATCAATACGTCTCTTGGCCAAGCGGTGGTCAACCTCTCCAAAGGCGTGGTCGGTTGGGTCACGAATCTGACGCTGAAGACGCCGGGCTTTCTGCTCAAGCTCCTGATTACGGTCATCGCGACGATGTTTCTAACCGCCGATTTTCCGCGAATCAAGGCGTTTGTGATGCGCCAGCTCCCCGTTCGCATCTGCGACCTGCTGCACAACGCCCGCGTGCAGCTCGGGCGGACGCTCTGGAGCTACACCCGCTCCTATGCGATCATTCTCACCATGACGTTCCTCGAAATCGCCGTGGGGCTTTTACTCATCGGCGTGAAAAATGCGTTTGGCATTGCGATTCTCATCGCGCTGTTCGACATTCTCCCCGTCGTCGGCAGCGGCCTGATTTTGCTGCCTTGGACGATCTTTACGCTGTTTTCCGGCAACCTGCCGGTCGGAATCGGGCTCGGCGTGCTCTACGTCGTCGTGATCGTCGTCCGCCAGATCATGGAACCCAAGATTGTTGGCGACCGCGTCGGCCTGCATCCGCTCGTGACGCTATTGAGCATGGTGCTCGGCACCTATCTCTTTGGCGGAATCGGGTTATTGGGTCTGCCGATCACCGTTGCGCTGCTGCACGCGCTCAACAAGCAGGGCGCGATTCATCTGTATAAGCTTAGCGACGATCCGGAACCGGAAGCTGAATTTGCTGCTGCGGCGGAGACGCCTGCGTCTGCTGCCGAACAGCCCGAACAGTCCGAACAAACATTCAAACAGAAGTCCAAACAGAAAGCCAAAAAACAGTAGTTTAGAACATCTGGTTACCAGAAAGAAGGCGTTCCTTTTGACTAAAATCTTGGCACACCGTGGGTTTTCCTCGCGTTATCCCGAAAACTCGATGCTCGCGTTTGAGCGGGCGCTCGCCATCGGCGCGGACGGCGCGGAGTTTGACGTGCAGATTTCAAAGGACGGCGTTCCGGTCGTGTTTCACGACGAGAACCTGATTCGCATCACGGGTACGGACGCGCTCGTCAAGGATCTGACGCTGGCACAATTGCAACGCTTCGACATCTCCTATCGCTTCAAAGGCGAGTGCCCTGTCCAGCGGATTCCGACGCTGGAGGAGTATTTTTCGCTCGTACGCGACTACAGCTTTTTGAGCAACATCGAATTCAAGACCGCCATCTTCGAGTACGACGGAATCGAGCAGATGGTGGTCGACCTCGTTCGTCAGTATGGCCTGAGTGATCGAGTGATCCTATCGTCGTTCAACCATTACACGCTCCTTCGCTGCAAGGCGATTGCGCCGGAGCTCCCCTGCGGCCTGCTCTACGAGTGCCGCATCGCCGAGCCGCAGGACTACGCGCGTAAACTCGGCATGGAGTTTCTGCATCCGGATTATCGGTTTTTAAACGATACGGAGCTCGAGAAGTATGAGCTGGCGGGCGTTAAGACGAGCCCGTGGACGGTCGACAACGAGGCGGACATCCGCTACCTGCTCGATCAACCAAACATCTTTTCGATCATCAGTAATAAGCCCGATCTCGCGCTCGCTTTGCGGGGAAAGAAATAACAACTGCGTAAAAAAACAACCGGCGGATGCAACTCCGTCGGTTGTTTTGTTTATACCGTCCGTTCCGGCGGCGCGTAGCGCCGAATCACGAGCTCCGCGGCCTTCATGCCGTCGATTGCGGCGGAGACAATTCCGCCCGCATACCCCGCGCCTTCGCCAACGGGATACAACCCCGCGCAGGAAACACTCTCCATGTCCTCGCCGCGCAGAATTCGCAGCGGCGCGCTCGTTCGCGTCTCCACGCCCGTGAGCACCGCGTCCTCCCGATCAAAACCCTTGAGCTGGCGGCCGAACGCGGCGATTCCGTCCCGAACGCCCGCCGCGACAAACGGCGGAAGCACCTGCCAAAGATCGGTCGGCGTCACACCGGGGCGATAGGAAGGCGAAACTCCGCTAAATCCGCGCGGCGCTTCCTTTCGCAGAAACGCGCCTACGCTGCTCGCCGGGGCAAACGCGTTGCCTCCGCCCGCGCGAAACGCCGCGCGCTCCATCTCCCGCTGAAACCGGACACCACCAAGCGGTTCGGCTGGAAAATCGTCCGTTCGAACCTGAACAACGATGGCCGCGTTTGCGTTTGTTGCACTGCGCGCAAAGTTGCTCATGCCGTTGACCACGACCTCGTCCGCGCGCGACGCGCTGGCGATTACGCTGCCGCCGGGGCACATGCAAAACGTATACACACCGCGTTCCCCGCTCTGGCCGGTCAGGCGATATTCCGCCGCGCCCAGCCGCGGGTGCCCCGCCATCGCGCCGAACTGTGCCTCGTTGATCATACTCTGCGGGTGCTCCATTCGAACGCCGACGGCAAACGGCTTTGGCGCGAGCGCAATACCGGCGTTCAGCAGCATTTCGTAGGTGTCCCGCGCGCCCTGCCCGATTGCGAGCACGAGCGACGCGCAATCGAGCCGCTCTTCCGCTCCGTTCTGCCGAATGCGCACGCGAGAAATACGCCCGTCATCGCGTTCCAATCCGACCAGCGTCGCGCGAAAACGCACCTCGCCGCCCAGCCGTCCAATCTCGCGACGCAAATTCGAAACCACGGTTCTGAGCCGGTCGGTGCCGATATGCGGCTTGCTCAAAATGGCGATTTCCTCCGGCGCGCCGAATGCAACGAGCGTTTCGAGCACCGCATCCCCGCGCGCGTCCTTGCTGCGCGAGGTCAGCTTGCCGTCCGAAAAGGTACCCGCGCCGCCCTCGCCGAACATCACGTTGCTCTCTTCGTCGAGCTTGCCTTCGCTCCAGTAGCGCCCTACCGCCTTCGTGCGCGCTTCGATGGCATCCCCGCGCTCGAGCACGAGCGGCGCGCAACCCTCCCGCGCGAGTAAGTAGGCGGCAAACAGTCCCGCCGGGCCGAGCCCGGCAACGACAACGCGCCCGCGCATCGCTTGCGCTCCGCGCTGGAGCGGTTCCGTCGTCTCCGGCTGATACGGCTCCACGTTTGGATTGCCGCGCTTGAGAATTGCGGTAGCCGCCGCGTCGTCGAGGTCCACGAGCACGCGCAGCAGAAAGTGAATCTCCTGCTTCTCGCGCGCATCCAGTGCGCGCCGCGTGATGCGGGCGCTCTTGATGCTGCCCGCGTCCATGCCAAGGCTCGCGGCGACGCGCTTCATCAGCAGCTCGTCCCCTTCCGAAATCGGCAATTTGATGTTATGTACCCAGAGCTTCATATTGCGTTCTCCCAGTTCTGTCTTCGAGAAGCTTTTTCGGAAAAACAGCGGCGGAGTGTTCTGCTCCGCCGCGTGAAGGTTGCGTGGTGTTGTCTTATGGGTTCGGAATGGTTACGGAGACCTCCGTCGCAGAGAGGGTGGACGTTAGTTCCGAGGTCGCCTTTTCGTCACGCACCAGCAGCGAAATCGGCAGCGTGTAGGTTCCCGGTGCCAAACCGGTGACGTCCACGGTGATGCTGACGTCTCCGCGCGAGAGCATGTTGACCAGGCTGTAGCGCCCTTCCACGGTCAAGTCCACATTTGCCGGGTTCAGCTCAATCTTCGTCTTGCCTTGCTCGCCGAGGACGCGCACTTCTAATTGCTCAAAGGTCTTACTGACGACCATTTCGCGAACTTCCAGCAGAATAGAGATCGTGTCCGAATCCAGCAGGCGGACGTTCTCCGGCAGAATCAGCTTTCCGGTTACAGTCTTCGTTGTGCCCAGCCCGTTGACCGCAATCGGCTCAATTGCGATGCTGGTGATCTTATCCAGAACATCCTGATCGCCAACGAGGCGAATGGTCGCGGGCGTGGACACCGCCTTGATGATCTCGTGGTTCGCCGCGAGATTGTCCGCACCCACCAGCGCGCCCTCTACGTCCACCGGAACATTCTTAATCGGGTAGATCGGCAATCGCACGGTCGAGCTCGGCAGCGTACCGACGATGATGTCCGCTGAAACGGGGGCGTTGCTCTTGTCGTAAAACGTTACGTCAAACGTGCTGTAAATCGTACTGGTTCGATCCCGCAGATCAACGATGCACTCCGCATGCGTAATGTTCGAAATATCGGTCTTCGGCCCCGTAATATCGAGTCGGGTGGTCGCGGTCAGCGCGTCCATATCCGCCCAGTACCCCTCCGGCAGTTCGCCGGTAAACGAGGTGGTAATGGGAATCGTCTTGGTCACGAGGGTATCAATCTCCAGCTTCACCGTCGCGGGGGAAACGGACTGCACCGTACCGAGGCCGCCGGACACCGTCGCCTGTATGGGCAGCTCGTATTCACGCGCCTCGCTGATGTTGCGCAGGCTCACGGTGGCATTGATCGAATTCGCATTGATGTAGGCGTAGTTCGTAATCTGCGCGCGCACCGTTGCGGAAACCTTCTGTAAAATCTCGCTACGGTCGCCGCGGACACAGAATCCCTGCGCAATCAACTCCGCCTCGCCCTCGAAGCTCGTGGTCACCTCGGGAATGATCTTGGTGCGCACCGGTTTTTGATCCGTGAGCACATAGCCCCAGAGCAGCACGGCAAACACGAGCGCAATTACCTTAATCGCCATGTTCTTGGTAAAGAAGCTCCGGATTCCGGAAAGAATCGCCTGTTTGTTAAGCTTTGGAATTTTCATGCGACCCTCCCGTTGGCTTCCGCTTGCTCCAGCCGAACGCGGCGGTGTTGCCCGTCTGCAAGAACAGGCTCTCGAGTACGTTGTTCAGCGCCTTTGCGTCAATGTAGCGAACGAGCTTGCCG
Source organism: Clostridia bacterium (assembly GCA_036804025.1). GTDB lineage: Bacteria > Bacillota > Clostridia > Christensenellales > CAG-138 > UBA7703. The sequence goes on from DAIRTE010000047.1 coordinate 7,864, forward strand.
TCCCGCGCGATGGAGATTGCGCCCGTCTCTTCGGAAACGATGATGGTCACGCAGTCCGAAACGGTGGATACGCCGAGCGCCGCGCGGTGGCGCGTGCCCAGCTCGCGGGAGACGCTCAAATCGTCCGACAGCGGCAGAAAACAGCCCGCCGCGAGTATGGTGGAACCGCGGACAATCACCGCGCCGTCGTGCAGCGGCGTGTTCGGCTCAAAGATGTTTTCAATCAGCGCGCCGGAGAGCAGACCGTCAATGCGCGTACCCGTGCCGACGATATCGCCCAGCCCCGTCTTTTGTTCAAACACGATCAGCGCGCCGACGCGTCGGTGTGAGAGCGAAAGAATGGCCGAGTGCATGTCCCGCACGAGGTCGGTGTTCTTCATGGAAGACGCGTCAAACCACTCCTTGCCGAGGCGTTTGCCGCTGCGGCCCAGCTTTTCGAGCACACGGCGCAGCTCCGGCTGAAAGAGAATGATTAGAACAATGATGATGGAGCCGGATGTGAGTACGGAGTCCAACAGCCAGCTCAGCGTGGTCAGTGAGAGCAGCTGGCTCGCAATCGAAACGAGAAACAGCAGCCCGATGCCCTTGAGCACTTCGTAAGCGCGCGTTTCCCGCGTCCAGACGATGAGATTGTAGATCAATACGGCGATGATGATGATATCGAGAATATCCAAAACGGAGATCTGCGAAAAGCCGCTTGCGAGCGCCTTGGTAATGCTGTTATACGACAAACTTCGGATCTCCTTTCGAAAAAGTATTCTTTGCGGAGAATGGATGTTTACGCTGGCGATTTCGCGCGCAGGAAAGAGCGCCTACTCCTCCAGCACATGCTCGGCAATGTCCGTTTCGTAGGCGGTTACCTGTTCGTTGAGCGTCCGCCCGGTCAACGTGCCGGATTCTTCATATTCTTTTAAGACCAGCTCGGATAGTTGCTTCTGCCGGCGCTGTCCCTCGTCGTCCAAGACCGGCTCCTCAATCGGGAGACCGCCGAACGTGCGAACTTTCGTTTTCATTGCCTTTTCCTGCCTAACGGTTTTATTATAGCATACCGATTTTCGCAATCGTGTGACGAAATATGAATTTTCCGTGGCGTTTCGCGAGATTATGCAAAATGGGAATTCATGTTTGCCACGCGAATCGATCAATATGGTTACAGATGTAACTTGTTGATGGTGTGTTTTACGAAAATTTGTTCAGAAGTAGATGTTTTTCGTATCTTTGTTCTTTATTATTGGCATAAGAGCGTGTTAAAATCAAGAGGAAGCCCTTCTTTTTTATTCATCTCAGGGGGACATATCGCATGCTGTTCTACCACGGTTCTTCCTTGGGCGATCTGCGCGTGCTCCAACCGTTCACAGCGGATCACGGTAAACCCTATGTGTATCTGACGACGGACGAGGTCTCCGCGGGATTCTACGCCGCGAGCGTCGTCGAGCGTCCCTACTACTGGTTTCCCTATGGGTACGATCCAAACGGCAAACCGTTCTACTCGGAGCTCTACCCCAACGCACTTGCCGAGGTATACCAGAATAAACCGGGGTACCTCTACGCCTGCGAGCTGGACGAAAAAAAGCTGTTGCGTTTCGCTTCGAATCGGAACACGCGGATGTCGACCGAACCCGTCGTGGTAACGCGCTGCGAGCGGATTGAAAACCTGCACGACTGGTTCCTGCAACGCGAGAAGGAAGGCAGGCTCACGATCCAGCGCTTTGCCGGTTTGACACAGGAGACGCTCTCCCTCTGGCACGAGGTGATTCTGGAGGAGCTGCGCGACGCCTGCCGCGAGCACGAACTCGATAACCCCTATGCGCGGTTTGTGCAGCAGAAGCTGCCCGCGGTCTGGAACCGCTACCTGCGCGAGTCGGAATAAGAAACTCGTAACACAAAACGCGCCGTCAATCAGACGGTGCGTTTTTTCGTGCGGTTCGAATACCTTATAATTCTTCGGGCTTGCTCTGCGGCTCGCGCAGCATACACCAGAACGGCGCATGATCCGGCATGTCCCCGGTATGGAGCAGGCGAAAGCCGCGCGTTTCGTAATACGCCACGTTTTCAAACTTATGCGTCTCAAGGTAAATCGGCATCTGTTCCCGATCCGCCTGCAGAAAGAGCTCTTGCAGCAGTGCGGTGCCCGCGCCGCTGCGCTGCCGCGCGGGATCGACGGCCAGCCCCCATAGATAGTAGTGCGGTCGCTGACCCAATAGGCGCTCCTGCGTTTCGGCCAGCGTGTTTTCGCAGGCGTTCACCATGGGATAGTGCCGAAGCCCAATCTTCAGCGGCGCGGCGAAGAATCCGCAGCGCACATAGTCCCAGTCCGTCAGCCGCGTATGCCCCGGCGGAAGCAGAAAGAGCACGCCTGCGCGATCCTCCGTTGTCCAGATCTCGCCGTAGGCCAGCGCGCTACGAAGCACCCGCTCCATATACCAGGGCAGGTTCTTCGTGCGCCGCCGCTCGTCCGGAAAATAGGCCCCAAGCGACGGATAGTTGAAAAACGCACGTGCCACCACGGCGGCAGCCTGCTTTGCTTCGTTCTTTGGCAGTGAAATAACCTTCATATGAGTTCCTGTTTCTAGAGATTTTACGATTGTGCATTGCGGACGCTTTCTCGAACTTCCGAGGGAACATAGCGCTCGCACGTTTCATACCAGGTGATTTTTACGATTGCGCATTGCGGACGCTTTCTCGAACTTCGGAGGGAACGTAGCGCTCGCACGTTTCATACCAGCAGCCTCCCTCGCCACTCAAACTGGAGTATCGCGGAATTTCCCCGTCTCCACAGCAGCATTCCATGAAGGAGCAGGTCTCCTTGCAGCCAGGCACATACTCGCGGCTGAACACGGCCGAGCAGTGCGTGCAGGCATATTCTCCATACGCGGATGATTCCGCCGGAGTTTTGCCCTGCGGATTGCGAAAATCGTGCGCCTCCTGCTTGCAGACGCTGCAAACGCATTTGTCGTTGAGCCGGTGCCCGAAGAGCAGGCAATGCCGTGCCCTCGCCGCCGCCTGCATGGAATCGCTCTGCGCGTCGCGCCCGATTTGCAGCAGCGCATCGGAATCGGAAATCTGCGCCGCAAGCGCATCCGCATAGGCGCGATCCTTGTCGAGACGTAGCGCGATCTCAACCCTTTCGTCTTGCGAACGCTTCTTCAATCTTCGCGTAAACAGCTCCAGAAGAATTTCAGGAACTTTATCGGCGATGGAAACCACAGCGGCAAACAACAAGCCCAGCCCTAATAAGACAAGAAATGCATACAATAAAAACATATTCCAGCTTCCTTCCCGTCCGGCCTATCTGTTTTAGTAGTTCTTCACCGTCGGCGTCCAGTATTGTCCGCCGTAGACGTCCGTCAGGCGATAGCTCATCTGCCAGTTAACCCCGTCGCCGAGCGGTGCGTTGCCAACCGTCCAGTCACCCGTGGCGGTCATCTGCTCACCGAGGTAGTAGGAATCGCTGAACGTTCCGTCATAATTATAGTAGTCGCAGAGGAAGTCGATCTTGTCCCCCGCCTTGATCTTGACCAGTCCCTTGCGGATCGTATCCGTCGTCGCGGCCTGATAGTCCGTCTGCGCGCCGAGCACGGTTCCATACGGGTTTGCGCTCGTGAATTCGAGAATGATGTTCACGCGCGTTCCGTTCAGCATCGCGGGCACTCGACCGAGAATCGTGTAATCCTCGCCCACCTGATCCTCGCTGACGAGGTAGTACGCAACCACCTGCCCGTTGAGGGACATCCAGGTGCCGTCGTAGGTCATCAGCAGATCGTTGTCCGCGTCGTAGTCCGCAACGTTGTCGAGTCCGAGGTCGATGTACCCCGTTCCGTCGTCCACATACACATTCTGCTCCAGCGTGACAACCTTGCTCCACTGATCCTCCGTCAGCACCAGCGTCGGCGTGTCGCCCTTATAGGTGAGCATCAGGTTCGCAAACCCTGCGTTGTTCGCCTGATAGGTGTCAATTGAGCCGCGAACGAGCGTTTCGTCCACCCAGCCGGAGTCCTTGTCTCCCGTAACCACGCTGCGGTTCGAGAGGAAGAGGTCGATCAGCTGCGACACCGTGTCGCTTGAAGCGGCGGCGGTGTCCTCGCTGGAGGTCGTGCCGCCCAGCAGCGTACCGAGCAGGCTGCCGGAGTTGTCGCCAAGCAACGTGCCCAGCGGGTTCTCGCTCGACCCGCTCGCGACCTGTCCGCCCGCGGCAACGGAGGCAAAGCTCTTGATGCACTTAGTATAGCTTTCGTCCAGTCCGATGGCGTCGTAGGTTTTCACCGCGGCGCTGACCTTGCTGAGCGACTGATACGGAAAATAGATCGAAACGCCGTTGGCATGCGAAATATTTGTCGAGTTCCGGTTGTACTTCACGCAGCCGGTCAGCGCGTCTGCCAATGCGGTCGCTTCCGGCGTTGCCAGATTCTGCGCAAAGTGAATCAGGTCGATCTGGTTGATCTTGCTGCTCGTGGAGAAGTCCTTCGAGCCGCTGCGCGCGTCGGCAACCTTCGTAAACTCGTTGTTCGAAATCAGGTCGCTCGTGGACGAGGCAAACGCCGTAAACGCGGCGGGTACCGTTCCGTTGAGCTCCGCGAGATCCATCATCGAGAGCGTCGTCTGGCTCGTCCCGCTCATCTTGATGTAGTCGTCGATGATCTCCTTGCCAAGGTCGAGCGTCGGAATCGCCGGGTCGGCACTTAGCGAGGAAAGCCAGTTCGTATAGTACCAGCCCGTGCCCGGTTCCACCGCTTCGGAGGCAATCAGGTAGTCGGCATACTGCTCGGTGACCAGCGCGGTTTCCAGCGTGGCCATCAGGCACGCGTCGAACCCGATTGCGTCAAATTTCACCCCGCCGCTCTTGAGCGCCGCGTTGATCTCATCCAGACTCATGCTGTCCCCTGGGAAGATTTCGTCGTAGCCATAGCCCGTGAGCGAGCCACCGCCGTGATCCCAAAGAACGAGAATATAGCGATCCGCCGGATACTCGCTCTTGCAGAATTGAATGAAGCTTGCGAGCGTTTCCGGTTCGACCATGGACTGCTTGCCAAGGTTCTTATCGAGCGTTTCCAACCCGCCCTGATGAATGCGGAAACGCTGGTTCGTGTTGCTTTTGATCAGGTCGTTCTGCCAGCGGGACGTACCGCCGGTTTCCAGAATCACGCGAACGTTGTCGCTCAGCGTTGCGTTTGCCATCTCCTCGATGTCGGAGGTAGCCATGCCGCCCTCGCTCTCGAGGTCGGTTCCGCACATGTAAACCATCACGGTGACGGTTTTTGCCGCCGCAACGTCCACATATTTCTCGCGCGCGGCGGAGCTCACCGAGGTATCCGGCTCATGCGCCGCATAGACCGGCTCCGAAGCGGAAACGGGCGAAATCTGTCCGCTCGTCGCGCCGCTGCCAAGCAGCGAACCGAGCATTTCCGAAACCGAACTGCCGGAAGTCGACGTGTCCGTGTTGCCGTCCACGCTGGACAGGCTGGAACCGCCGGAATCCGTCGCCGTGGTCAAATCGCCAAACAGGCTGTCCAGCACGCCGCCGGACGAACTGCCGGAGCACTGCCGAAACAGAAATAGCCCGACGACAATCACCACCGCGAGAATCAGAATGCGCTTGAGGCATCCGCTGCGGTTCGAGCCGCCGTTTCCGTTGTTGCTCGCGCCGCCAATCAGCAGCGCAAGAATCACCGCGAGCAGCCCACCGCCGCCGCTGCCAAAACCGCGGTCTCCGCCGCCGCCGGAGGAGCCTCCCCCGCCGATGTGTCCGCCGCCGCCAACGCCGCCGCCACCCAATCCGCTGCCGCGGCGATAGACGTTCCCTCCACCGGATACGGTTCTTCGTTCTCTTCCGCCGGGTCTGTTTGCTGGGCTCATTTGTTATTCCTCCGATAAATTTCGATCAATCCAAATATGAATAAAGCATTATTACTGCTCATACAACTGTAACCCTGCGTGTTCGAGCAGCTTGCTCTCGCCAAAGCCGTCCCCAAAGTTCTGTTCGCAGCCAAACTTGTCCAGATACGGCGAATAGGTGATGACTTCAATCGTGTCCTGCATCGGGTCGAACCGTAAAATGCGCAGATACCCGCCGCCGCCGTCTTTCTCGTGCTGAAGGTTAAACATCATCTGGAACACGGTGCGATCCATCACGCCGTCCTTGTTGTCGTCGAACTCCACCGGCAGATAGGCCGTGCCCGGTTCGTGTCCGCAGAGAACCATGCGAATGTTCGGGTTCGCGCCGACGACGCTGTCCAGCAGGTACCTTCCCACCGAGGAATATCCGCCCGGGTCGAGGTAGCTATGGAAGCAGAGAATCGCGAAGTGATCCGCGTATTTCTGGCAGGTTTCGTTGATCCAGCTCTCCGCCTCGCGCTCATAACCATAGGAGATCGAAAAGATCAAAAACTGGACGCCGCCCGCTTCAAACGTCGTGTAGCGCGCATAGCCGTCCTCGTCGAAAAAGCCGCTCTTATCTAGGTCCGTATCCGGCCGATGCTCCAGATAGGGCGTGTACTGATCCCAGAAGCTTTCGAGGTCGTGGTTGCCGCCCACGGTCAGAATCCGCATATCCTTGGGCAGCAGCGCAAACGCCGCCTTCATGTTGTCCCACTGGTAGTCTTTATACGACCCGCGGATCATGTCCCCGGTGTGGATGGTCAACATCGTGTTATACTCCGCCTGCGAATCCGTAATCCACTGCATCATGCCGTTGAAAATATCGCTGCGGTTGGCGGCATATTCCTGCGTGTCGCTCATCCAGGCAAACGAGAACGGCGTCGGGTCGGGCGTCGCGATCGGCGTTGGTTCCGGCGTCGCTTCCGGCGCTTCGCTCGCCGCCGGAGCGGTCGGTTCCGGTGCGGCGGCTTGCGGCGCGGCAACTGCGCAGCCAATCAAGAACAGCAATGCGGTGGTCAAGAGTCCGGTGAGCAACAGGCGGTGCCATTTTGTCATGCAATCATATCGTCTTTCTATATCATTATTACGCCGACACAACGGCGTTCGTTCGTCATTATCTTATCATCTGCGGGTCATCGCGTCCAGTTGTACGCAGGGGAAAATCGTGCTAGAATTGACCTATGTCCATACAAAAAATCTGGAATCGAACGCTCCTGCTGTTTGCCGTGCTGTTGTTCGCTGCAACGGCCGGGTGTGGTAAGGTTGCGCCGCCGGCCGCCTCGCCAGCCCCTTCGGAGGAACCCGTTACGATTGTTGCTCCGTCCGCCGAGCTGTCGCCGACGCCGATTCCGGCGCCCGCGCTGAAGTACATCTTTCTCTTTATTGGCGACGGCATGGGACAAAATCAGGTGCAGGCCGCAAACGAAGCATTGCTGGCGGACAATCGCAGCCAACTGCTGTTTCTCAATTTTCCCGTGATCGGCAGCGTGCATACGAACAATATGAAGAACGAGACGACGGATTCCGCCGCCGCCGCAACGGCGATTGCGAGCGGAAAGAAAACGATCAACGGCTATCTTGGACTGGACGAAAACAAAAACCGCTTGACCGCAATCTCCGAACAGCTGCGCGACAGCGGGTTTAAAATCGGAATTCTGACCACGGTTTCGCTGGACCACGCGACCCCGGCGGGGTTTTATGCGCACGTGGACTCGCGACGCACCTACGACAGCATTGCGGACGATCTGTTTGCCAGCGGGTTTGACTTCTTCGCGGGCGGGCGGTTCCACGAAACGACGGATTCCGCCGAGCATGCCGCCGAGAACGGCTACGCGATTCTCTCCTCGCCCTCCGAAACGGCGAGCGCGGAGGATAAGATTATCCTCTCCTCCAGCCTCACCTTCGGGGACTACGGCGTGTCCCCCGCCATCGACGGTGGTGCGCGCCGCGGTTGGCTCAAGGACAGCACCGCGCTCGCAATCTCGCGGCTCGACAACCCCCATGGTTTCTTCATGATGGTTGAGGGCGGGCGCATCGACTATTTTTGCCACTACAACGACGCGGGTTCGTTCGTCGCCGAGCTGATCGACATGAACGAAGCCGTCGGCGCGGCGCTTACGTTCTACGCGGCGCATCCAACCGAAACGCTGATTCTCGTAACCGCGGATCACGAAACGGGCGACGTCTCGCTGACCGGCGGCGACCGCAGCGCACTACTTCGACAGACCATCTCCTGCGACACCTGCGACGACACGCTGGTTGCCGAGTGTGTGAGCGCGAAGACGCCGTTTGCCGAAGCGCTGCCGCTGTTTGCCAAGGCATTCGGGCTGGAAGACCTCACGCCGGAGGAAACCGCCGCGCTGGAGAAGGCTTACGCGCATACGCTCAAGGGTGATCTTTCCAGCAGCAAGGCAAACGAGGAATACGGCGTCTACGAGCCGATGACCTCCGCCTGCGCGAGCATCGTGGCCGCACGCGCGGGGGTGCACTTTGGCTCAGGAGGGCATACGAGCCAGGCGGTTTCCGTCTATGCGCTCGGCGTCGGGTCGGAGTTTTTTGAGGGGTTTTATGAGAACACAAAGATTCACGACGCCATTTTGCAGGCTCTCGCAACTTACCCAATGAAATAGACATTTTTCTTTTTCTTTCTTCGAAAGAAACAAAGGATTGGATATAGTACGAAATAGATTGACTTACGAAAGACACACAACTGAAACTTACGTTTATTGGTGCGCCCCTATTCTTTTCTTAAAAAGAATAATATTATAAAAATAAACCAGCGCAGGAAAGACATACGCATGAAACTTACGTTTATTGGTGCCCCCCTATTCTTTTCTTAAAAAAGAATAATAATATAAAATAGACCAGCACAGGAAAGGCATACGCATGAAACTAACGTTTATTGGCGCAGATCACGAAGTCACCGGCAGTTGTACGCATCTCGACATCTGCGGCAAGCACGTTCTCGTTGACTACGGCATGGAGCAGGGCCGGGACTTCTACCAGAACGCCCCCCTGCCCGAACTGCCGACCGAGATCGACGCGGTTCTGTTGACCCACGCGCATATGGATCACTCCGGCTTATTGCCGCTGCTTTACAAAAACGGCTTTCGCGGGCCGATTCACGCAACGAAGGCCACCTGCAACCTCTGCGACATCATGCTCCGCGACAGCGCGCACATTCAGGAGTTTGAAGCAGAATGGCGAAACCGCAAGGGTGCGCGCAGCGGCGAAGCGCCTTATGTTCCGCTATATACCATGGAGGATGCGCAGGGCGCGCTCAAGCTTTTTGTTCCGCATTCCTACGACGAGAAATTTTCGCTCTACGACGGAATTGACGTTCGTTTTACGGACGCGGGGCATCTGCTGGGCTCCTCGTACATTGAGGTTTGGGTCAACGAAAACGGCGAGCAGCGCAAGATTGTCTTCTCCGGCGACATCGGCAACGTAAATCAGCCCCTGCTGCGCGACCCGTCGCTCGTGGACGAAGCGGACTTCATCATGGTCGAGTCCACCTATGGCGACCGCGTGCACGACGCACCGCCGGACTACGCAAAGGCGCTGGCGGACGTGCTGCAAAAGACGTTTGACCGCGGCGGCAATGTGGTCATTCCGTCGTTTGCCATCGGGCGCACGCAGGAACTTTTGTACTTCATTCGCCGCATCAAGGCAGAGCACATGCTGCGCGGACACGAGAGCTTTCCCGTGTTCGTCGACAGCCCGCTGGCCAACGCGGCAACGCGCATCTTCGTCGAAAACGCGGAGTTCTGCTACGACGCGGAGGCAAAGGCCTTCGTCGACAAAGGCATCAACCCGCTGGAATTCCCCGGCCTGAACATCACGGAGACCAGCCAGGATTCCATTGCAATCAACTCGGATACCCGCCCGAAGGTGATTCTCTCCGCGAGCGGCATGTGCGAAGCGGGGCGCATCAAGCATCACCTCAAGCACAACCTCTGGGGCGCGAAAAACACGGTTCTGTTCGTCGGCTTCCAAGCGCCGGGCACGCTCGGGCGCGCGCTGATTGAAGGCGCAGAGAAGGTAAAGCTCTTTGGCGAGACCATCCGCGTCAACGCCGAGATTCTGCAACTGCCCGGCATCAGCGGGCATGGCGACGCGAACATGCTCATCAAGTGGGCCACGCATTTTTCACCCAAGCCACGCCGCGTTTTTGTCAACCACGGCGATTCCGAGGTTTGCGACATCTTTACCAAGCGCCTGATCGACGAGTTCGGGCTCAACGCCACCTCACCCTACAGCGGGTCGATCTACGATCTGGTCCAGAACGAGTATGTTCTGGAGACGAAGCCGAAGCCGCTAGCCGAGCGGGAGCATGCGCGCGAGCGCGGCACCACGCAGGGACGCGGCGCGCAGGAACGTCGCCCGGAACAGCCGGACTCGCCGTACCGCACGTTGCTTGCCGCGCTGGATCGGCTCACGGAGCTCATTCGTTCGGGCAAAGGGCGCAGCAACCGCGAAATCAAGACCGTCACGAGCCAGCTCAACGCAATTTCGGACTGGTGG
>DAIRTE010000048.1:0-18255 GCA_036804025.1 Clostridia bacterium
TGGTGCTGGTTGCCGCCGGAGTCGTGGTGATTGGAGTAAGAACGAGGAAGAAACAGAATGGTAAGCCGAATCGGAAAGGGTAAACACGGTATGCGGAGATTCGCCAGAAGCCTTGGGTTCATTCTCGCATGGATACTCTGCGTTAGCTTATTCAGCACACCTTCCCTTGCCGAAAATGACGAATTTCGCGCACAGCAGGGGAAAGACTGGAGCTTGACGGCTGACGGAGTTCTTACAATCGAGAACAATGCAGGATGGCAGGATTACCTAAAGGATGGTGCAAGTGAAGTAATCAATAAACTGGTCATTGGGAAAAACCTGACGGATTTCAGTTTATTTAACAGCGAGGCGAATGATTACGTTGATAATGGCATGGTATGCCCAAGGTTTCAACCAAAAGAGATTGAGGTGGAAGACGGAAACCCGACTTTTGTCATGCAGGACGGGTTATTAATCGACACAATTAACAGAATAGTCACCTCTTCCGAACTGTCTGTGCAAAACGTGGTCATTCCAGAGGGAATTCGAGAAATCGGCGCTTTTGCTTTTTATAATCGAGGAGAGATAGATACCATTCAATTTCCATCGACATTGAAGAAAATTGGAGCGTTTGCATTCAGCGATTGCACGAATCTTGAGGCTCTGGATTTTCCAAACACGCTAGATTGGATTGGTGATTATGCGTTTTACGAATGCTCAGGCGTTAAGGAAGTACGGTTCTCAGATAATCTAAGATTGATCGGGGAAGCTGCTTTTATCAGCTGTTCGTTTCGAGCGTTAATTCTCCCGGATAGCATTCAAGAAATCGGTTCCGGATGTTTCGAAGGTTGTCAGCGACTAGAGACGGTTCGATGGCCAGCGAATCTGAAAACAATAGGCTATCAGATATTCAAAGATTGCACCAACCTGCAAGCTGTTGACCTGCCGGTAGGGCTTGAAACCATTGGTGCAGAGGCTTTTCAGGGCTGCGAAAATCTGACGCAGATTGCGCTGCCTAGTACAGTGACTGTTGTTTATGATGATGCTTTTCATGGCTGCGAAAAACTAACGGATGTTGCATTACCCGAATCATTGCAGGAGATTGGTTCAGGGGCATTTTTCAGTACAGATTTTCCCCTGATTGAGTTTTCAAAGACGGTTAAAGTTGGGTCCTATGCTTTTGGCTATGTACATATAGCAGTGTTTAGCGGCAGCGAGAATGAGTTCGGTAAGCGCTTTATTCGCAGACCTGGTGAGTTCATCTTTCTAGGCACCCCACCAAGGAGTTTTCCGGAATATATACAAGACGATATCCATCAAGTTGTTCCGCAGGTTTTCTATACGGAAGAATATGCCGAAACATGGAAGCCAATTCTGGCGAATGGCCTGAACGGTTGGCCGACATCGAGCATCTCTCTTGAGGAAGTACAAACGCGGATTGCACAGGCAGCAATTCCGACACCGGAACCCACTTTTGACGAAGGCCCGTGGGCAACGGACGCAATACTGGGCATGCACATCAACACACCGGAGCCGTATACCCCGCCCGACCAACCCGCCGAGGACACAAAAACAGACCCGCTCGTCTACGTGTTCGCGGGGTTACTGGTGCTGGTTGCCGCCGGAATCGTGGCGATTGGAGTAAAAACGAGGAAGAAACAGCATGGTAAGCCGAATCGAAAAGGGTAAACACGGTATGCGGAGATTCGCCAGAAGCCTTGCGCTCATTCTCACAGGGGTGCTTTGCGTTAGTTCATTCAGCACACATTCCCTCGCCGAAGACGAATTTGATGCGCGAGAAGGGGAAGGCTGGAACGTTACAACCGATGGAGTGTTGACGATTGAGGACAACAACGGCTGGAAAGACTATCTAAAACACGGCGCCTACGAATGTATCAACAAACTCGTCATTGGGAAGCGTCTGACAAAGTTTTACTTGTATGATGATAGGTATGAGGAAGTTGAAGCATGTTTTCAATTTCCAGACGAGATTTTGGGTGTTGGTACGGATGGAACCACTTATTATGCAGATGGTGCTTGCTGCCCAGTGTTCAGTGCGAAGGAAATTGAGGTAGAAGAGGGGAATCCTGTTTTTATCGTTGAAGATGGATTGCTAATCAACCAAGATAATCACACGGTTGTATTGGCTGATGCCGATCAGAAAGCATATGTAATTCCCGAGGGAGTTACAACGATTGGAACATGGGCATTCCGACGCGCAGAGGTCGAAACAGTGCAATTTCCCTCGACGCTTAAAACCATAGGGATTTTATCCTTTTGGGGTTGCGCGAACCTAGCCACACCGGATTTTCCGGCTTCCCTTACGTCGATATTGACGGATGCATTTGCAAATTGCGAGAACGTGGATCAGGTTGTTTTACCTGAAAGCCTGAGAGTAATCGGATCGGGTGCGTTTGGTGAGTGCGGGATTCAAGAAATTGTGATTCCGAACGGGATACAAGAGATGAAATCAGGAGTGTTCTACGGGTGTAAAAATCTGAAACGCGTTGTTTTGCCAGAAAACATGAAACGAATAGAGAACGCGATGTTCCGCGATTGTATGAGCTTATCCGAGATAAACTTGCCGAACGGGTTAGAATATATTGGAGCGAGTGCATTTCAGGACTGCGAGAATCTAACAATTACCAGCCTACCGGATGCGTTGTCATATATAGGCGAGGAAGCATTTTACAGATGCAATATGGGGGACAGCCTGAAACTGCCTGCTTCGCTGCAAGAGATCGGTGAGGGCGCATTTAAAAACTCGATATTCTTCCTTGTCGAATTTCCAGAAACGTTGAAAATGGGTGAATTTGCTTTTAACCGCATTCATGTTGCGGTGTTTACCGGCTCGGATTATGAATTCAGCTATGACTCGATCAATCAAGTAGATAACTTACTATTCTTGAATACTCCGCCAAGAGGTATACAGAAAGAAAGTATCAAAGCCCGTCACCCGTTGGTCTTCTATACGGAAGAATACGCCGACGCATGGAAGCCGATTGCGGCGAATGGCCTGAACGGCTGGCAAACGCAATGTATTTCCGTTAAGGAGGCGAATACCCGGATTGCGCAGGCAGCGGTTCCGACGCCGGAACCAACAAGAACTCCTGAGACAACAACGGAAGTTCTGAGCATGCACATCAGCACCCCGGAGCCCTATACTCCGCCCGACCAACCCACCGAGGACACAAAAACAGACCCGCTCGTCTACATATTCGCGGGATTGCTGGTGCTGGTTGCCGCCGGAGTCGTGGTGATTGGAGTAAGAACGAGGAAGAAACAACATGGTAAGCCGAATCGGAAAGGGTAAACACGGTATGCGGAGATTCGCCAGAAGCTTTGCGCTCATTCTCGCAGGGGTGCTTTGCTTAGGCTTGTTCAATGGGCATTCCAGCGCTGAAAAGGAGTTTGAAGCAAGGGAAGGCATATGCTGGAACATCACTGCGGACGGAGTGCTGACGATTGACAACAACTGGGGTTGGCTGGACTTTCAAAGGGACGGTTTTATTGAGCGAGTCAATAAACTGGTGATTGGAAAGGATCTGACAGACTTTTTGGACTTTCACGACGATCCACAGGAAGCCGAAGAGATCAACTATTTTTACCCGAATTTCGAGCCGAAACAACTTGAAGTTCAAGATGGCAATCCGGTTTTTCGTGTGGAGGGCGGGTTGCTGATTCAAACGGAAAAGCAAGAGGTTGTTTTATCCGAAACGCGTTTGAAGAAACTGGTTATTCCGGATGGGATTCAAACAATCAACGCATTCGCTTTCTATGAACGACCAATCGAGTCCGTCCAGTTCCCTGCTACGCTGAAGAGCATTGAGAACGATGCGTTCTATTCGTGCAAATACTTAACTAAAGTGCAGTTTTCGGACGGGTTACAATCGATCGGAGAGCGTGCTTTTCATCGTTGTGCAGTTCGTGAATTGACGCTGCCGGATAGCGTCACGGAAATAGGCGACTACGCGTTTAGCGGTTGCGACCGGCTCAAGACGGTGCACTTGCCCGCTCAGATGAAGGAAATCCCGTGCGGTCTATTCAGGAATTGTACGAATCTCTCCAAGATCAATCTGCCGGATGGGCTGGAATCCATTCAAGAAGCGGCATTTCAGGACTGCATCAACCTGGCGGTACTGGATTTGCCGGAAACACTTCGCAAAATCGAAATTATGGCGTTTGAGGAATGCAGGCTCCAACTGCTTATGCTTCCGAAAACGCTGACCATTGATGAACCTTCGGAGCCGGATCGCTATGATCCTTCGGCGTTCGAGTATGTAGACACCGTGGTTTTTACGGGGGATGATTATCACTTTTACGCAAATACGTTCGGGCAGATCAACAAAATGATATTTCTTGGCAATGTTCCTGAGGATATCAATGCGGATTGCGTTGCGTATTACGATTCTTCGGTTTATTACTTGGCCGAAAACTCGAAATCTTGGGCACCTTACGACTTCATTTGGAACGGATGGTGGACGGAGATGATTGAGCGGCAGGAGGCAGATCAAATGATCGCTGAAGCGCGAGGCCTGTCTCCAAAGCCGACGCCGAAACCTCCGCGCATCTACGCCGCTACTGGGAAAGCGTTGCCATCGTACAAACCAAAGATTGAGATCGATCCGCTCCTCTACATCTTTGCGGCACTACTGACCCTCGCTGTCGCCGGGGTTGTCATACTCGGTGTACAAACGAGAAAAAGACAGCATCATAAACGGATTCGAAAGGGCAAGTAAACAATGCATCGATTTACGCGGTATCTGATGTTGATTTTGGCGGGCTTCCTCAGCCTGAGCCTGTTTTGGAAACCTTCGCTCGCCGAGGATATGCCCGGCACGGTAACAGGCGTTGATTGGAGTCTCACCCCCGATGGGGTACTAACGCTCCGGTCCAACGCCGGCTGGCAGGACTTTCTTCGAAATGGTGAGAGCGGTTGGTATTGGTTGTTTTTAGACAATCTGCCTGAGCGGGTTCAGAAGCTGGTGATTGGCAAGAACGTGACCAAGTTTTCCATCTATGAACCTACGTACATGAACAAGGACGATATGTATGAAACGGATTATATGCTGATACGCGGCAATGATGCTTTTATGCCATACATTGGGATTTACTACCAGCATCCGAAGTTTATGCCGGTTACAATTGCTGTTGAGGCAGGAAATCCGGTGTTCTATATGAAAGACGGAATGCTGATCAACCGAGATAAACAATCGGTTGTACTCTCCGAACGATTGAAAACGGACGTGGTGATTCCAGACGGAATCAAGTCCATCGAAACATGGGCCTTTTATTGCAGGGAGATTACATCCGTTACCTTTCCCGACACGCTGAAAACCATTGGTGGAGAAGCATTCTCTGAATGTGAGGCTCTCGAAAGCATAGAATTGCCCAATTCGGTTACGTCCGTTGAGGTGGGAGCGTTCTCCCATTGTTTTTACGTGACCCATTTGGTCTTATCCGAGAATCTGCAATCGATGGAAATGGGGGCTTTTGCCAACTGCGGTATGGAGGAGATCACGATACCAAATGGGATCAAACAAATCAACTTCTTAACGTTCTCTGGGTGCGATGGTCTCAAGAAAGTGAACCTTCCGGAGGGGCTAAAACGAATTGAAAATTACGCGTTTAGTTCGTGCAGCAACCTGGAGAATATTTCCTTGCCAAGC
Source organism: Clostridia bacterium (assembly GCA_036804025.1). Classification (GTDB taxonomy): domain Bacteria; phylum Bacillota; class Clostridia; order Christensenellales; family CAG-138; genus UBA7703. Next base: position 5,649 of record DAIRTE010000048.1, read on the forward strand.
GGTTTGGAATACATCGGTCAGGACGCTTTCAGGAAATGCTTAAGCTTGAAACAAGTCATTCTGCCAGAGTCGCTTCAAGAGATTGGCGAGTATGCGTTTGATCTATGCAATCTTGCCGTTCTACAGATTCCAAGCCGACTCAAGATACTTGCGATTCCCGAGAATGAGCGAGGGTATTCCACGGCATTATCCTTCGATGAATCGACGAGAACTTTTGGTATGGACTCTGTGGATACCATTCTGTTCACTGGATCGGACTACGATTTTGGAGCGGCTGCTGTGGATCGAGCGAATCAAGTCATCTTTCTGGGAAAGCCGCCCCAGAATATGGCTTCGTACCTGAATGAGGTGGATTCCGGTACAATCTACTATCTCGATGATTATGCACAGGACTGGAAGGCGGTCAACAAGGCCGAATGGGGCAAGTGGTCCCTCGTCGGGGTGACGCGCGAGCAGGTGGAGCAGATGGTCGATCGTTCGATTCACCCAACGCCGGAGCCAACCGCCGAGCCAACACCCGTTCCAACGCCCGTTCCCGTCTATTCGCCTACTCCCACATTCTTCTATAAAACGAACATCGGATCGACCAATCCCGATGCAAACGCGGATTCGGGGAATTCGAAACAGGGCGGTTTGTTTTCGGATCCGGTCGTGCTGGGCATGGGCGTAGGGATTTTACTCGTGGTTGCCGGTCTTGCGATAATCGCAAAAAAATCGCTGGGTATGAAACGAAAAAGTCCGAAGAAGTGATATGGACGATGAAGTGCGCCTCCCACAGGGGGCGTGCTTTTTTGTTTGCTCGATTGATCTTGACAACGCATTGCGCAAGATATATTATGACTAAAAAAGAAATAATGGTCAAATAGATAAGGTGTCGTGAAATGCCCAAATCATTTTCGGAACAGGAAAAAGCGTATATTCTGGAACGGCTGCTGGCGGAGGCGAAGAAGTGCCTCGCGCAATACGGCATCCGCAAAACGACGGTGGACGAGCTGGTGCACCGTGTCGGTATTCCGAAGGGTACGTTTTACCTTTTTTACGAGTCCAAGGAGCGGATGTTGTTCGACGTGATTTTGCAGTTTAACGACGACATTCAAAACGAACTGCTCACGGAAATTTCCGCGCTCACGAGCGTGCCGGACGTGGATACGCTCACGGATATCATCTTTCGGCTCTATCGAAGACTGGATGACTCGTTTTTACCGCGCCTGCTGCAGGACGGCGAACTGGAGTTTTTCATGCGGACGCTCCCGCCGGAACTTTCCAAACTGCACGCGGAGCACGACGACAGCCGCGTGCGCGAACTGCTCAAACTGCTGCCCGGCATGCACGAAGCGCGCGCGGAGGTCTTCAGCGCGGCGCTCCGGTGCGTCTTTTTAACGCTTCTCTATAAGAGCGAAATCGGGGAAGCGATCTACGACGAAACGCTTCGCATTCTGATTCGCGGAATCGTGATACAACTGCTGGAGGAGCGCTGAAGCGCCCCATTCAAACAAACTGAAACAGGACAGGGGGAACAACAGGGTTATGGAACATGCCATTGAAACGAGCAAACTCACGAAGTACTACGGCAAGGCGCGCGGGATTGTAGACGTGGATCTCGCGGTGGAAGAGGGCGAGATCTTCGGGTTCATCGGCCCGAATGGCGCGGGCAAGTCCACGACGATTCGAACGCTGCTGGGGCTGATCAAAAAGTCGAGCGGCGGCGCGAAGATCTTCGGTATGGACTGCGAAAAGGACAAGGTGAAGATTCTCGCCGAGGTCGGTTACCTGCCGGGCGAGGTGTTTTACTACGATCGGATGCGCGCCATCGACCTGCTGCGCTATTCCGCGAGTTTTTACAAGAAGGACTGCACGCAGCGGATCAAGGAGCTTGCCGACGCGCTCTCGCTCGACCTGAATAAGCGAATCGAGGACATGAGCCTTGGCAACAAGAAGAAGGTCGGCATTGTACAGGGTCTGCTGCATTCGCCAAAGCTGATTATTCTCGACGAGCCGACGAGCGGCCTCGACCCGCTCATGCAACGGACGTTCTTCGACCTGATTCAGCGCGAGAACGAGCGGGGCGCGACGGTGCTGTTTTCCTCGCATATCTTAGGCGAGGTGCAGCGCATCTGCGACCGCGTGGCAATCATCAAGGAAGGGCGAATTGTCGATTTGCGCAGCATTGACGACCTGCGCAAGAACTCCTATAAAAAGGTGTCGTTCACCACGCAGTCGCCGCTTTCAGACTTCTCGCTGCCGGGCGCGGCTCAGGTGCAGCAGGACGACGCACAGACGAGCTTTCTCTACAGTGGGGACATCAACGCGCTGATGGGGCGGTTGGCGAGCCTGCCGCTCGTGAATGCGGACGTCAGCGAGCCGGAGCTGGAAGAAATCTTTCTGCATTACTATGAGGACGGGGAGGCGGACGCATGAATGTCTTTCGGTTTGAACTGCGGCGCGCCTGGGTGGGCGCCGCGGTCTGGACACTCGTGATCCTTGGCCTGCTGGGCGGGTTGATCATTGGCGCGCTGCCCGCGTTCATGGACAGCCGCGCGGGCGTCGAGGCCATGATGAAGAACTTTCCGCCCGCGTTTGCCGCGGCGTTTGGCCTCCAGCTCGACAACCTTTTCAGCTTTGGCGGGTTCTACTCTTTTGGTTTTCTGTATTACTCGCTCTTTGGCGCGATTATGGCCGCCGTCATCGGGATCGATCTCTTCTCGCGGGAAAAGCGGGAGAAATGCATGGACTTTCTTCTCACGAAACCACGCATGAGAAGCCGCCTGTTCGGCGAAAAACTGCTTGCCGCGCTCACGCTGCTGCTGGCTTCGAACTTGCTGTTCGTCGTGGAGTCGCTCGCGCTCTACCGCGCCTATGCGCCCGCGCCGCTTCAAATGGGGCATGCGCTGCTCGCGTCGTCTGCGTTGCTCTGCACGGAGCTGGTCATGCTTTCCATTGCGATCTTCGCGGCGGTCTTTGCGCGCAAGATCCGCTCCGTCTCCGGCATTGCGACGGCGATTGGCTTTGCGGGGTTCCTGCTCAGCGCGCTGCATAGTCTACTGGAGGAGGAAGCGCTTCGCTACATCACGCCGTTCAAGTATTTTGACGCGGCAAAAGCGTTCTTTGAGGGTTCGTTTGACGCGAAATACGCCGTCACCGGCGCGGCGCTGACAATTGTTTTGTTGGTTGCTTCGTATGCGCGGTATACGCGCGCCGACATCCCGGCGCTGTAGGAAGGGAGGATACGGGTATGAATCTATTTCGAAAAGAACTCAAAACGGGACTCAAGCCGTTCCTCTTCTGGACGCTGGGGCTGTTTATGCTCATCTTTGCGGGCATCGTGAAATCCAGCGCGGCAATGACGGACGGCGCATTTATGACGGAACTGATCAGCAAGTTCCCGCGCATCGTCGTCGCGGCCATGGGCATGGCGAATGTGGATATCGCGCAGTTTGCCGGTTTCTACGCGGTGCTCATGCAGTATGTGTTCATCCTTGCGGCGGTCTACGGCACGCATCTTGGCAACAACGCCGTTTCGCGCGAGAGCGTGGATCGCACGTATGAATTTCTGTTCACCAAGCCGCGCACGCGCTCGTTCATTCTCGCGCGTAAGCTGCTTGCGGCGCTCGTGTTTTTCACGGCGCTCTGCGTGTTGAACTTCGCGTTCTCCGTTGCCGCCGTCCAGAATATTGGCATCGAAGGGGACTATTCGAAGCTCTTTGCGCAGTTCTCCCTCGCAATGTGGCTCTTTGGCATCGTGTTCTTTGCGCTTGCGGCAATGTTCTCGGCGGGCATCCGCTCCGCCGAACGCGGCGCAAAGGCGGGCAATCTCGCCGTTCTGGGCACCTATGCGCTGGCGGTTGTCTACGACCTGCTCGAAAAGCCCGGCCTGCTGCGGTTGCTGACGCCGTTTCGGTATTTCCTGAATACGGAGCTGATCGAGGGGGCGATTTCGCCGCTCTATGCTGGGCTCTGCGTTGCGCTCAGCGCGGTATTTGTTGCCGTCGCGTTTGCGCGGTTTGAGCGGCGCGACCTCGGCGCGCTGTAGATTCCGGCGGGGGGGAAACTCGCAAGTTCGCGTGACAAAACGGAAAACTCTTTATTAACGTTCGGAAAAACCGCCAGACAATCGCTTAAATGCGCTTTGCGGGCGGTTTTTAATGTGATAACATCATACCTGCGGTTTGATGGATAACAATTTAACCGTGGCTCGATGATACACGTTATACATGTGGTTTGATATGATAGAGATCGGCTTAAGGAGACACGAGGATCATGATATTTCTGGACACGGTGTTCTGGAACAATACAATAGCGAATTACGCCGTTTTTCTGGGGGCGCTGCTGATTTGCGCCCTGCTGATTTTTCTCTTTGGGCGCATCGCGCTTCGACGCATTGCTGCGCTGCGAGACAGGTCACAGTCGCCATACGGCGATTTCGTGCTAGCAGGCATCAAGCGTTACCTGCTGCCGATTGCGTACTTCGCGGCGTTTTATTACTGCACGCGCCTTCTTACGCTCAACGATACGCTCTCGAAGATTGTCGGCACGCTCTCCACCCTGTTTGCAATCGTGATGGGCGCGATGTTTCTCTCCTCGCTTGCGGCCTATTTCTTCAGCAAAATGAGCATTGGAAAGGGAGAGAGCGGCGCGCTTGCCGTCAAGTGGCTCGGACGCTTTGCAAAGGGGCTTGTCTGGGTAATTGCGCTGATTCTGTTTCTCGACAACATCGGCATCAAAATCACGTCGCTCGTTACCGGCCTCGGTATTGGCGGGGTTGCGATTGCGTTTGCCGCGCAGAGCGCGCTGGCGGACGTCTTTTGCTTCTTCACGATCTTCTTCGACAAGCCGTTTGAACTTGGCGATTTCATCATTGCGGGCGACCACATGGGTACTGTTGAGCACATCGGGTTAAAAACCACGCGGCTTCGTGCGCTCGGCGGCGAGCAGCTCGTTGTTTCCAACGCGGACTTAACCGGCTCGCGCATTCGCAACTATAAAACCATGCAGCAGCGGCGCGTCGTCTTTTCACTTGGCGTAACATACGATACGCCCAGCGAGAAACTGCGAAAAATCCCGGACTTGATCCAATCAATCGTTGAACAGACGCAGGAGGCGACGTTTGCGCGGACAAATTTCGCTTCGTTCGGCGCATATAGCCTCAACTATGAGATCGTTTACTATGTTCTCACCGCGGACTATGACCGCTATATGCAGATCAACGAACAGATCAACCTTGCGATCAAAGAAGGGTTTGAACAGCTCGGCGTGTCGTTTGCGTTTCCCACCACGTCGATTCAAATGCAGGACAAAACGGGAGAGTAAAGGCGGTTCTCCATCAGGTTTGCTGAATTGGCGGGAGCGGCTAAGGTCGCGCCCGCCTTTTTCTATTCGTCGAAACGGCCGTTTCCGCGCTTACCGCCGGACTGTTGAAGCGCTTTACTGAACTTGGCAATCTGCGTGAACTTCTCCTGCTTTTGCCGCAGGTAGTCCGTTTGATTGCCGGAGTAGCTCGCCTCGCGTTGGAGCTTTTGGTAGCTTTCCCATCGTGCGGGGGAGAGTTCGCCGCTGGCAAGCGCTGCTTGCACGGCGCAGCCGGGCTCGCTGCCGTGGCTGCAGTTGGAGAAACGACACTGGCCAAAGTACTGCTCCACGTCCGAGAAAGCCTCGCTCAGGCCGTCGCCGGAGTCCAGCATGCCCAATTCGCGCATGCCTGGCGTGTCGATGAACAGTACGCCGCTGTTGAGGCGGATGAGCTGGCGGTGCGTGGTGGTGTGCCGACCCTTGCTGTCGTTCTCGCGAATGGTGTTCACCGCCATGCGCTCTTCGCCCGCGAGCGCGTTGACAAAGCTGGACTTGCCAACACCGGACGAACCGAGCAGCACAATGGTCTTGCCCGGCGCGAGATAGCCGCCAAGGCGGTCAAAACCGAATCCGGTCTTTGCGCTGACCGCGAAGACATCCACGCCGGCCGCCGCTTCGCTCGCGCGGAGCAGCTGCTCGTCGAAGTGCTCCACCAGATCCGCCTTGGTCAATACGACAACCGGCGTAGCGCCGGACGACCAGGCGAGCGCCAGATAGCGCTCCAGCCGCTTGATGTTGAAGTCGTAGTTCAGCGATTGCAGAATGAACACGCTGTCGAAGTTCGCGGCCACCGCCTGCTCGCCCTGCCCGGGCGTTGGGTTGCGGCGGGCAAAGTATGAGCGGCGCGGCAGCGTTTGGGTGATCCGGCTGTCGCCGGAGTCGTTCCAGTCCAGCAGCACGAAGTCGCCTGTGGTCGGAAACGGCTGATCCCCGCCGTTGAAATAGACGGAGGACTTGAGCACCGCCGAGCACTCGCCGCGCTCGCAGATGAGCTCGTAGCGCTCCTTATGCACGGCGGTGACGCGCGCTGGAATCTCCGATACCGTCCCCCGCGCCGTGAGTGATTCCAGCAGGGCGGGGGAGAATCCGTAGGCGGTCAGGTCGATCATTTGGGTCATGGTTCGTTCCTCCCGAACAGGTCGTTCGTTGTTGGTTCTATCTTACCGCCCGGTTGCGGGGGTGACAACGGTTGTTGCGGTTTTCGTTTCAGCGCGCTGCTCCGCCTTTTCCAGGCACTTGAGCTCGCGCCGCACAGCCGCGGGGTCGTCGACGATGCGGGATTCGGTGAAACCCGATCGTCGGGGTTTGGACGGCGGCACCAGAAACGGCATCGCCAGTGAATGATTTTCTCGATGAAACATGGGATATTTCCTCCAAATTCTGTTTGTCCTTCAGGTTCTGTTTGTTTTTGGTCGTTCCGGGCATAAAAATAGCCGTGAAGTGCAGCCTTTTTCAGACTGCTTTCACGGCGGAGATCCGGTGGCGCCCGGTTTTATTGCAAACAAAAACGAGCACACCCGATCGATATGCCCGTAAAAAATTACAGTTCGTTCGAAAGGTTACGCGCTCAGACGTGGCTCGGCCCTCAAACTGGATGAACGCAATAGACCAGCGAGAACGGCTCCCCGTCCGAATATGCGGTTGTTAGGCTTTCGCCACCCCGATTACTTGAAGCATTAACATTTTTCTCCTTTCTGATCTCCGCGCTGCGTGGGTAACGCCCGCTTGAATCTCTTTACGGGCAGAGTATAGCATGCAATTTTTCCGAATTGCAAGAGAAATTTGCGAAAAAAATAATATATCTTTGAGCTCGTTTTATCAGACGGTTGTCTATACTTTAATCTATTTACACGAGTCGCTATTTTACAAGCGAAGTTGCGAAGAAGACGGCGAGCACGCTGAGCACAACGCTCAACAGCGCGTAGAGCAGCGCCGCCATCGGCTTACCGGTGCCGAGGAGCGAGTGCGCTTCCAGCGCAAAGGTGGAGAACGTGGTAAACCCGCCGCAGACGCCGACCTTGAGAAACAGGAGCGTTCGCGGGTCGATGGCGGCGTTTCGTCCGGCGAGCGCCATGATGAGGCCGAGCACGAACGCGCCGAGCACGTTGATGCCGAGCGTGACGAGCGGGAAACCGCTCGCGTGCCGCAGCGGCACGAGGCTGACCAGATAGCGCAGCACGGAGCCGACCAGGCCGCCGAGGCCGACGAACACGCAGTTGAGGATGGTTGTCAAAACAGTTCTCCCGGGATGAATGATGTACGCGTGCGCGGGTGCAGCGTCCGCAACAGGATACCACATTAGCGTGGTGAAGGCAAATTCTGGGATTTGTTTACCGTGAAAAGGGCAGCATACAATATTGAATTTAAAGATATATACCACGTATGGTAACTCACCGTTTCGTGTAAAAATGCTGAAGTGTAAAACACTTTTCTGATTAAATAAGTACCATACATGGTATAAACTTCGTTTTTCTCTTGATTTCTTGTTAGAAAACCACAGCAGACAAATCAAAAAACAGCCCGCGAGAAGCGAGCTGTTCAAACATAAAACCCCTGTTATCCGAGGCGGACGCCCTTCTGCACCGGTTGATCCGGCTGAATCAGCACGACGCCCTGCTCGGCATAAACACCCAGCACAAGCACCTCGGAGATGAAGTCCGCCACTTGCCGCGGCGGAAAGTTTACCACGCCGAGCACCTGCCGCCCGATGAGCGACTCCGCCGTGTAGAGTGTCGTAATCTGCGCGCTGGAGCGCTTGACGCCAATGGCTTCGCCAAAGTCCACCCAGAGTTTGTAGGCGGGCTTCTTAGCCTTTTCGAACACCTCCGCGCGGATCACTTCGCCAACGCGAATGTCGAGCTGCATGAAATCGTCAAATGTGGGCATAAGACTTCCTCGGTTCGGTTTTGTGCAATCGCACGTTGAGACATATTCTAGTACGGCGCGCAACATTCGTCAACTGTTAGAGCGGCAGCGCAAAAAGCCGCCCTTGCGGGCGGCCAGGAGAAGTGTATGATTCGTTACAACGAGAGTTCGAGTTTCACCGGCGACGCGCCCGTGAGCTCGCGGCTGCGCACGTCCGGCTGGCTCGTGCCCGCGTAGAGCGAGTAGCGCCCGCCGGGGAAGAGCCGGTTTCCGTCGTCGTCCACGACCGTGAGGCAGCTGGTCGGAACCGAGAGCGAGACGGTCTTGCTTTCGCCTGCCGCAAGAGAGACGCGGGCAAACCCGCTGAGCACGGGATTCGTCGGAGCAAAGGGGGAATCCTCCGCCTTGAGGTAGAGCTGAACGACGTCTTCGGTATCCACCTTGCCAAGGTTCTGCACCTGTACCGAAACGGCGAGTCCGCCGCTGCCGTCCTTTGCCGCGCTGGCGGTCATCACGCGAACATCCGCGTAGGTCAGTCCGTAGCCAAAGGGATAGAGCGGTTTGCGGGTCAGGTAGCGATAGGTGCGCCCCGTCATCGAGTAGTCCGTGAACTCCGGCAGGTGCGCTAGATCCTCGTCGTAATAGAACGTCACGGGGAGCTTGCCGGAGGGGGAGCGCTTGCCGAAGAGCAGGTCGGCGACGGCCTTGCCGCCGCGCGCGCCGGGGTACCAGCCGAGGAACACCGCGTCCGCCTTGGCTTCGGCGAGGGAGAGGTCGATGGCGCTGCCCGCGAGCAGTACGACGACGGTGGGCTTGCCAACCGCGAGCACGCGCTCCAGCAGCTCCTGCTGTACGGCGGGCAACATCAGGTCCGGCTTGTCGCCCGCCTCCATGCTGTTTCCGTCGTCCGGCGCTTCGCCTTCGAGCAACTCGTCCAGCCCCAGCACGAGCACGACGGTGTCGCTGTGCTCGGCAACGGTAACGGCTTCCGCGACGCGATCGTTGTCAAACGCAAGGTTCTCGGTCTTGCGGCGGAAGATATCGCAGCCTGCCGCGTAGAGCACGCGGACGTCGTCGCCGCACTCGTCCTGCAAGCCTTCGAGCACGGTGATGTAGCGCGAGGAGGTGCCGTGGTAGTTGCCCATGAGCGCGATGTGGCTGTCCGCATTCGGGCCGATGACGCCGAGGGTTTTGATCTTTCGCTTGTTGAGCGGCAGGATGCCGTTGTTTTTGAGCAGCACGCAGGATTTGAGCGCGGTTTCCTGCGCGAGCGCGAGGTGCTCACGGCACTCGACCGTCTCGTAGGGAATCTGGTCGTACTCGCTGCCCTCGCCGAGTATGCCGAGCAGGTAGCGCGTGGTGAACACGCGCTCCGCGGCGAGCGTAATCTGCTCCTCCGTGATGAGCCCCTGATCGTAGGCGGACTTGAGCTGGAGGAAGATCGACCCGCAGTTCAGGTCGAGTCCGCAACGCATCGCAAGCGCCGCGCTCTCCTCCGGACTGTTGGTCACGCCGTGGCCGGTGTGGAAATCGATCAGCGCCCAGCAATCCGAAACGATGAACCCCGCAAATCCCCACTTGCTGCGCAGAATGTCCACGAGCAGCGTTTTACTGCCGCAGCAGGGCTCGCCGTTGGTGCGGTTGTAGGCGCCCATCACGCTCTCTACGTTCGCGTCCTTCACCAGCGCTTCAAACGCGGGCAGGTAGGTTTCCCAGAGGTCCTTCTGGTTCGTTACGGCGTTGAAGTGATGGCGAATCGCCTCCGGCCCGCTGTGCACGGCGTAGTGCTTGGCGCAGGCGCTGGCGAGCATCACGTCGCCTTTGCCCTGCATGCCGATGACAAACGCCTTGCCGAGTTCCGCCGCCAGGTAGGGATCTTCGCCGAGCGTTTCGTGACCGCGTCCCCAGCGGGGATCGCGAAAGATATTGATGTTCGGGGAAAAGAAGGTAAGCCCTTTGTAGATGTCGCGATCGCCGAGCTTGGAATAGGCGTTGTACTTGGCTCGCCCTTCGAGCGCGGTTGTTTCGCTGACCTGACCCAACAGCTCGCGGTCAAACATGGCGGCGAGCGCTATCGCTTGCGGAAAGTTCGTCGAAACCCCCGCGCGGGCAACGCCGTGCAATCCCTCGTTCCACCAGTTGTAGGCGGGAATTCCAAGCCGCTCAATCGCAGGCGCGCCATAGACAAGCTGGGACATCTTTTCTTCGAGCGTCATTTGTATGACCAGCTCTTTTGCCTTTAACCGGGCAGATTCGCGATTCCACATCTCTTTGTCCTCCATATTAACAACTTAATTATTAAGTTCTGTATTCATAGTACGTTTTTCATTCCGATAAGCGAAATCGATTGCGTTCGATGTAATTCTCATGTCACTTAATTTACTGGAATTTCCGGTGGAAAAACGAATGGTAGCATCTGCTTCCGCACGGGAAAGACCCATGCTGGTGAGCACGTGCGAAGGTTCGCGTTCGCCGCTTGCGCAGGCTGCGCGTGTTGCGGCGTAGATCTCCTGCGCGCTCAACGCGGCCAGTAGTCGCTCGCCGGAAGCTCCGGGAAACGTAACGCTGAGCAGGTTCGGCAGACGCTCCGCTCCCGCGCCATTGACGCGCGCGCCGGGGATTGCGGCTAGCAGCAGCGACTCCAGCAGGTCCCGCGCGGAGGAGTCCGCCCGCGGCGGCAGGTGCTCCAGCGCCTTGGCAAAGCCGCCAATGGCGGGGACATTCTCCGTGCCGGGGCGAAATCCGCGCTCCTGCGAGCCGCCAAAGAAGAGCGGAACAAGCGAAATTTCGTTTCGGACGTATAAAAACCCCGTTCCCTTGGGGCCGCCCAGCTTATGGGCCGAAGCGCTTAGCAGATCGATTTTGAGGGCTTGTACGTCAATTGGAATCTGCCCGAACGCGGCGACCGCGTCGCAGTGCAGCACAATGCGCCGCTCGCGCGTGATGGCGCCGATTTCGGCAATCGGCTCAACTACGCCGGTTTCGTTGTTTGCCAGATGTAGGCTCACCAGCGCGGTGTTGGGCCGGATTGAGGCGCGGAGCGCTTCCGGTGAGTAGACGCCGTTCTCGTCGCAGGCAAGTTCGGTGACGCGGAATCCCTCCTTTTTCAGCGCATGCGCGGCGTACAGCACACTGTGGTGCTCCGTTGCGCCGACAATCAGGTGCTTTCCGCGCCGGCTGGCACGCGCCGCCCCCAAAATTGCCAGATTGTTGCTTTCGGTGCCGCCGCTGGTGAAAACGATTTCGTCCGATTGCGCGCCGATGCGATTTGCAATTGCCGCACGGCTGATATGCAGAATTTTACGCGCTTCATAGGCCGGTGTATATAATGAGGAAGGATTTCCGAAAATTTGGCGCTGAATTGCTTCCATTTCCTTCAGAACGGACGGCAAAAGAGGGGAGGTTGCCGCGTGATCGAGGTAGATCATAACGCTGATTTTTGTCCTTTCTTGGCCGCTGCCTTCATTCTGCCTGAATTTGTTGCTTAAGTCAAGTTCGACGTAGAGAAATTAAGCTTAAGTGAATTAATTTCAAAATCAAACTTGACTAAACGTTAAGCCGCCCATATAATGAGACTGTCACATCAATGTTCACTTCGTGACACAATCTGTTTTTTATCAATTACATCTTGTATCATCCCTGTGGGCATCGTGGCACAATTTAAAAGGAGGAGTATCAGGAAGCAATGAAAAAGACATTCGCGCTCATTCTGTCTCTCATGCTGATTCTGGCCACCCTGGCTGGCTGCGCAAGCACGCCCGTGGCCGAACCGGCAACCGAAGCTCCTGCCGCAGAAGCGGCGACCGAAGCACCCGCAGCCGAAGCACCGGCAGCGGCTGGTGACAAGGTCATCAACATCTACACGTTCACGGACGAAGTTCCGAAGATGCTCGACAAGTACGTAGCATCCCACCCGGATTTCGGCTACACGATCAACGCGACCATCATCGCCACCACCGATGGTCTCTACCAGCCCGCTCTGGACCAGGCCCTGGCCGCCGGCGGGAAGGACGCTCCGGACATGTATTGTGCCGAGTCTGCCTTCGTGTTAAAGTATACGCAGGGCGACATGAGCAGCTATGCCGCGAAGTATGCTGACCTCGGAATCGACGTAGCCGCCGAGACCAAGGCCGCGGATATCGCGCAGTACACCATTGACATCGGCACCCGCCCGAGCGATCAGGCTCTGGTCGGCCTCGGCTATCAGGCAACCGGCGGCGCGTTCATCTATCGCCGCTCGCTGGCCATCGACACCTGGGGAACCGATGACCCCGCCGTTGTGAAGACCAAGATCGGACCGGGCTGGGATCAGTTCTTTGCGGCAGCCGCAGAGCTGAAAGCCAAGGGTTACGGCATTGTCTCCGGCGATGGTGACATCTGGCACGCAGTCGAAAAC
>DAIRTE010000049.1:0-2885 GCA_036804025.1 Clostridia bacterium
ACGAGCTTATACAGGCGATACTGCTCGCCCGTGAGATGATCCTTAATCGCGGCGGGCTCGTTGTCCACGCTCGTCGGGCGAATTGCTTCGTGCGCGTCCTGCGCACCGGCGCGGCCCTTGTAGAAGTTCGGTTTTTCCGGCATATACTTCGCACCAAAGCGATCCGTAATATACGCGCGCGCCGCCTGCTGTGCTTCCGTCGCGATGCGAACGGAATCCGTGCGGATGTAGGAAATCAAGCCGACCGAACCTTTGCCAAGTTCAATGCCTTCGTAGAGCTGCTGGGCAATCATCATCGTCCGCTTGGTCGTAAAGCCGAGTTTGCGGGAGGCTTCCTGCTGGAGGCTGCTCGTTGTAAACGGCGGTGCGGGATGGCGCGTCTTCACGCCCTCTTTCACGTCGGTTACAGAGAAGAGATTATTCTCAATGCGCTTCAGCACTTCGTTCGTGTCCGCTTCGTTGCAGAGGTCCCGCTTAGTGCCGTTTTCGCCGTAATACTTCGCTTCAAAGCTCTTTTTGCTCTTCGTTTCGCGCAGTTTCGCGGTGATGTTCCAGTATTCCTCCGGCACGAAATCACGAATTTCCTTCTCGCGGTCGCAGATGATGCGCGTTGCGACGGACTGCACGCGTCCGGCGGAGAGCCCTTTGCGCACCTTTCGCCAAAGGATCGGGCTGATTTCGTAGCCCACGAGGCGGTCGAGAATGCGCCGCGCCTGCTGCGCGTCCACGAGGCGCATGTCGATGGGGCGGACGTTCTTGATCGCGTTTTTCACCGCGCTGGACGTAATCTCGTTGAACACGATGCGGCATTTGCTCTTCTCGTCGAGACTGAGCACCTGCGCCAGGTGCCAGCTGATTGCCTCTCCCTCGCGGTCAGGGTCGGTCGCGAGAATGACGCGATCCGCCGTCTTCGCTTCCTTGCGGATGCGCTCCAGCACGTCCCCGCGTCCACGGAGCGTAATATATTTCGGCGCAAAGCCATTGTCGATCTGCACGCCGATCTGGCTCTTGGGCAGATCGCGCACATGACCGTTTGAGGCCACGACCTTATAATTGCTTCCTAAAAATTTAACGATCGTTTTCGCCTTTGCGGGCGACTCCACGATCACGAGGGTATCTGACATTTGTGATCCTCCCGCCGTTCATTCCGTCGATAAAACGGTCTGGCACGTGTCTAATACGTACCATCTGCCCGGCAACTGCTTCATTATTCCTAAAAACTGCAATTCTGTCAAGCACGAATTCAGTGTGCCAATCGGCAGCCCCAGCGTTTCACAGAGTTCGTCGAAGCTCATTTCCCCTTGTTCGAGCAGTCGGCAGATCGCTTGCTGGGGTTGGGAAAGGCTCGAAAACGCGACGCGCTTGACCTCAGGTCGTGGCTCCGCCGCCACGTGGAGACAGGCAAATTCGCTGAGAATATCCTCCGCGCTGAACACGGGTTTCGCCTCGCCGTGCGCAATCATCGCGTTCGGGCCGACGCTCATCACGTCCCCGATGCGCCCCGGAATCGCGAACACCTCGCGCCCCTGGTCGTGGGCACAGCTGACGGTAATGGACGTTCCGCTGCGCTCCGCCGCCTCGATGACGAGCGTTCCGTGCGCCAGCGCGCTCATCACGCGGTTTCGAATCGGAAAATGAAAGCGATCCGGTCGTGTTCCCGGCAAGAACTCGGACACGACTGCTCCGCGCGCAACGATTTCGTCATAGAGCTTTTCGTTCGAGTGCGGATAGACGACATCCACGCCGCAGCCCAGCACGGCTACGGTTGCGCACTCCCGATTGGCGTTGTCCAGCGCGCCCCGCGCGGCGGCGGCGTCCACGCCTTCCGCCATGCCGGAGACAATCAGCGCACCCGCATTCGCGAGCTCCGCGCCGAAGCGCTTCGCCATCTCCAACCCGTATTTTGTCGGGTGCCGCGAGCCGACAATCGCAATACTCAGCTCCGGGTCCGGTTCGATTCTTCCAATATAATAGAGCACGCTTGGCGGGTCTTTGATCTCGTTTAACAGGGTTGGATAATTCCGTTTTCCGGGATAGGTGAAGTCGATGTGCTTCGATTCGAGCTGTTCCAGAAACGCGTCCAGAAACCCCGGCTTTGCCGCCTCACTCAGCCGCGTTCGCACGCGCTCGCTCCAGGCGGAAACGTCCAGATGGTGCGCCAGATACGCCGCGTGCAGCTCGCTTAGGCTGGGGTACCCGCTCGCGATCTTTCGAAATACGCGCGCGTTATACTCCACGGCGTAGTTCAGCCAAAGTCGCCCGCGTTCTTCTTCGCTTACTTGGCGCATACCGTTTTACGCGTCCCTTCCGTTTTGGTCGAGACTGCGATACTGAATCGCCTCCGCGTAGTGCTCCAGCCGAATCGTGTCCGCGCCCTCGACGTCCGCAATCGTTCGCGCAACCTTGAGGATGCGCTGGTACGCGCGGGCGGAGAGCTTGAGCTCCGCATAGGCGCGGGCGAGCAGCTGTTCGGACGCCGCGTCCGGTGCGCAGTATTGTTTGATGAGTTTTGTGCTCATCTGCGCGTTGAGCAGGATGCCGTCGCTCCGGAATCTCTCCCGCTGGCGTGCCCGCGCCGCTTCCACGCGTGCGCGCACCACGGCGGAAGGCTCCCCCGCCGCCTTTTCGGAGAGTTCGAGAAAGCCGACCTCCGGCATTTCGATCTGGATGTCGATTCGGTCCATCAGCGGCCCGCTGATGCGCCCGCGATAACGCTCAATCTGCGACTTTGCGCAACGGCAAGGATGAATTCGTGAGCCGTAGTTGCCGCAGGGGCACGGGTTCATGGCCGCAACGAGCACAAACTCCGCCGGGTAGGTTGCCGTTGCCGCCGCGCGGCTGACGGTGATAAACCCGTCCTCCAGCGGTTGGCGCAGCGCTTCCAG
>DAIRTE010000049.1:2985-18228 GCA_036804025.1 Clostridia bacterium
CCGCGCGGCTGACGGTGATAAACCCGTCCTCCAGCGGTTGGCGCAGCGCTTCCAGCACGTCGTGGCGAAACTCCGGCAGCTCGTCGAGAAAGAGCACGCCGTAGTGCGCGAGGCTGATTTCCCCCGGCATGGCGCGGTTGCCCCCGCCGACCAGCGCGGCGCTTGACGCGCCGTGGTGCGGCGCGCGAAACGGGCGCTCGCGAATCATGCCCCGCCCCTTTGTTGCGCCCGTGATGGAATGAATCTTGGTAATCTCGAGGGATTCTTCATAGGTGAGCTGCGGCAGAATGGACGGAATAGCGCGCGCAAGCATCGTCTTACCCGCGACGGGCGTGCCGATCAAAAGTATGTTGTGCCCGCCCGCAATGGCAATCTCCGCCGCGCGCTTGGCGCCCTGCTGCCCCTTGATTTCGGAAAAATCCGTGGCGTAGCGCGTTTCGCCGCTCTGCCAGCGCTCGGTCGGGTGCGAGGGAATCACCGCGTCCCCGCGCACGTGGTCGCAAAGCGCCGCGAGCGAAGGCACAGGCAAAACCGAAACGCCCTCGACATAGGCCGCTTCTTCCGCGTTTCCCTCCGGTACCGCAAACACGGTTTCTCCCTGCGAAAACGCGTCGATCACCATCGGCAGCACGCCCGCGATTGCGCGGACGCCGCCGTCGAGCCCCAGCTCGCCAAAGGTGACGAACTCCAGCGCCGGGTGCGCGCCGAGCTGACCGGACGCCGCAAGAATGGACAGCGCAACGGGCAGGTCGTAGACCGCGCCCTCCTTGCGCATATCCGCGGGCGCGAGGTTCACCGTAATCCGCGCCGCAGGAAACACGTAGCCTGCATTCTTAATCGCCGCGCGGACACGCTCGCGGGATTCCTTCACCGCCGCGTCCGGCAACCCCACGATTTCAAACGCGGGCAATCCGTTGGCAATATCCGTTTCAACCTGTACGCCAAATCCGCCAATTCCATTTAAGCCGTGGCTTTTTACGCGCGATAACATACGGTTAAGGTTCCTTCCGTCGTTTTCTCTCTTTGTCGGCGGCGCAAGAAACGCCAAGCCGCGGTGGAATGTCTCGTTAAACACAAGCGCCGCCGAAGCGGCGCTGTCTGTTATTCGTTTGTTTCCGAGGAATCGATCTGCTGCGCCGATTGCGGTTTCTGGTTGAACACAAACAGACGATTGCCAACGTAGTTGACCACGATGGCAAAGCAGGTTGCGATCAGCTTATCCACCGTGTCGCCCTTGATAAAGCCATTCAGCGCGGCGGGCATCCAGCTTGCGACCCACTCGTTGGTGATGCCAAACACGTCCCGGCAGAGCCAGATGACGCCGAGGGAAACGCCAAGCGACAAAAGGTTGACCACGATGAACAGCGCAATCTCGCGAAACGAACGCGTCCGCTGTTCGCGGAACGTCCAGTTGCTGTTCCAAACGTAGCTGTTGATGATGCCGCAGGTGTAGCCAATGACCTGTGCCAAATAGACCCACCCTAGCAGCAGGTTCAACGCCTGAAACACCGCAAAGTCCACCAGCGTGTTCAGAACACCGACAATGGCAAACTTAATCATCTGCCAGATCGTTTTTTTCGCTTCGCTCTTACGCTCCATACATCAACTTTCCTCCGGGTAAATTCGCTAGAAACGACGCCCACTCCGGCGACACCGGTAAGCCGGACAGGCCGGGATAGAGCAGAATGAAGAATAGCAGCGCGAACCCGACCCAGACCCATTTTAGGAAGTTTGCGTCGCGGTATCGCTGCTCCAGCTTTTGCAGCGCATAGACCGTTGCCATCAGAATGAACGGCACAGTCGCAAAAAAGTGGTAGATAAACGTGCAGCGCGGAACGAGCACCCACGGCAGGTAGTTTGCGAGAATCCCCGCGCAAAAGATCTGCAGCGCGCGATCCGGCGTAATCTTCTTCGTCAGCCGCAGCCCAAGCAGCGCAAACGCGCCAATGGTCGAGACCCACCAGACGGCGGGGTTGCCGGAAGCGCTCATGGTTGAAATCTGCGACTGGCTGGTGTAGCTGTTGAAGTAATACCACATTGGCTTGACCGTAAACGGCCAGGAGTACCAGTTGGACTGATAGGGATGCGTCGCGTTCAGATGCGCATGATAGTTGTACATGAAATTCTGGTACTTCCAGAAGGTCTTGAACATTCCGCCGAGGCCATAACCCGTTTCCTTGCCGGACTCATAGATATAATACGGCGTGTAGGAAGCAAAGTAAATGGTAAACGGAATGACGATAAAGAACAGCACGCACCACAGCAGCGTCTTGACCGTCAGCGACCAATAAAGGCGAACGCGCTCCCGTTCTGTATCGCTGCCAAACGCGTAAACGCGCGAGTACTCCAGATAGCGCGCAATCAGCGAGCCAAAGAGCAACACGGCGAGCCCCGCCCCGGCATAGATGCTCGTCCATTTGCAGGCAGCACCAATACCGAAGAACAAGCCGGAGAGCGCAAGCGGCTTGAGCGTCTTCTTGAGTCCATCGACAAAGAAATTCATCGTGATGTACTGGTACATATAGTAATACATCAGCAGGATGAAAAAGACGGAATACACGTCGATCGTTGCAATTCGCGTCTGCGTAAAGTGCATAAAGTCAAACGCAAACAGCGTCGACAGAACGAGCGCATAGTCGGAATTTTTGAACATCCGTTTGCCAAACGCATAGAGAATTGGCAACATTCCGATTCCGAACAGCGCGCCGACCACGCGCCAGCCAAACGGCGTCATGCCAAACACACTCACGCCCAGCATGATAAAGATCTTGCCGAGCGGCGGATGGGAGTTCTCGTACGGGTCTAAATTGTGCAGGTGTTCATAGGCCGTGCGCCCATGGTACAGCTCGTCGAAATACATTCCATTGTAGTAACTCGGAATCGCATCCACCTGATCCTGCTCGTCAAACAGCTGCTGTTGTGACGCATTCCCCGAAACGGAAACAATCGGGATGAGCTGGTCGTTGTCGTCAAAAAACGCCATCTCATTGAGCTTGAGCGTGCCGGAATAGAGCGTCAGCGTGACTTCGTTTGCGGTGAAGTCCGTCGTCACCTTTTTCCAGCGGAACATGTCGTCATAGGTCTGCGCAAAGGTCTCTTCGTGGCCGGACGGCGTCGAAACAAGCAGCGTTCCGTCTTTATCGATGTTGCCATAAATGCTGTACGCTGCAATGTGCTCCGTCCGCTCAAAATGGACGGTCATGCTCTCGCCTGCGGTCTTAGCGTCCCAGTAGGTCTGCGGGACGCGCAGGGAGCCAAGGTTGGTCAGCGCGACAATGCCGTAAACCAGCGTAATGCCCAGCAGATAGAGCATGTCCCGCTTGGTGTAGCGGAGCTTGTTGTCAATCGGAAGCGTCGGCAGAATCGGTTCCCGTTTCCGCTTAAGAACCGGCTCCTCTTCCTCCTCCGGCGCGGCGGTCAACGGCGAAAGCACTTCTCCGCACACAAGAATCCGGTAGGACACGTAGGCAAGAAAGATTGCAAGCAGCACCGTCGAGAGCGAGCCCACGAACGTAATCAATTCGTAGAGCTTTGCCCGCGCGGCGGGATGGTTGACCACATACATGGCGCAGGTCGCGTTTAAAAACGCGGTCAGGCTCATGCCGCCAAACGCGATCAGCAGTCTCCGGTCGCGGTAATACACATAGGCAATGAGCAGCAGCAGCAGCGCGGGAAGCATGTAGCGCTCGTGCATGTAGTGCCCGAACGCAAAGATCAGCAGCACGACCAGCGCGCTTGCCAGATACAGCGCGCCCTTGCTGCGCTTGCGGCCAAACAGGTAGAGTACGGAGGCATACGCAACCGAGAGAACAATCATGCCCATTCCGAAGTAGCTGAACGGAATTCCCAGAATCAGCGTGTCCACCGTCTTCCAGTTGCCGCCAATCAGCGAGCCAAAGTTAAACGCCTCAATCGACATGTAGCGATACGACCCCGCCGTATCGGCATACTTCTGAATCAGCCAGTTCCAATTCTGTCCGCCCTGGAACGGCAGCGACAGCACACAGAGCACCGCAACCGCCGCCAGCACGGCCAGCGCCGTTTTGACGAGTCGCTTGAGCCAGTCCTTGCCGCCGTCGATGATGTCCGCCGCAAACGCAACCGCGAGAATCGGCCCCAGCATCAGCGCCTGCGGTTTCGTCAGAATCGCGAGGCCATAGATCGCGCCCGCGAGAATCCGCTTGTCGTTTTGCAAGAACCAGATCACGAGCAGCAGCAGCAGCGCCAGCAACGAGTCGATCTGCCCCCACGCGCCGGAAACGAACAACAGCACCGGGCAGAGCGCAAACAGCGCGGAGAGGTGCAGCGCGCCGCGCTCGCTCAAGCCCTGTTTCGTCGCGATTCTGTAGAGCAGATAGGTGCCGACCAAATCCGCAAGTGTGCTGGGCAGCTTGAAAAGAAACGCCATTGCGTCCGAGCCATAGGAAATGCCAAGCGTCTTACATAGCCATGCCAACGCGCCGCAGACATACATGTAGCCCGGCGGGTAGTCCGCAAACGTGCCGGAGGTATAGAACTTGCTTGTGCCGTCGAGCACCATATTGCCCCAGGCCATGAAGCAGTTGAGATCCGTCGGATGCCCGTAAAACAGCAGCGACAACACGAGCCGCAACAGGAACGCCGCGACCAGAATGATCATCAGCGCAAGATACGGCTTTGCAATCGGTTCTTGCAGGCGGTTGTCATAGCGAAGTTCACGGCGATAGAAATAGACAAATACCCCCGCAAAGATCAGCGTAAATATGATCGCCCAGATCAACGGCAGATTTGCGGAGGAAACCGTCGTCTGTGCCGCGCTCGCGCTCGAAACGTTCGTGACCACGCCGTTCTCGGTCGGCAGATTCACAATCTTCTCCGCGGTGGACGAAATCGCAACGAGCGACACGTTGCGGTACTCCGCCGTGCCGATTGCGGTCGTTCCGTAGCCGCCGAGGCGCAACGCCACGTTGACGCTGTTCTGCTCCTCGCCGGTGCGGAAATACAGCGAAACCTCGCGCCAGTCGTCCGACGCGAAGAGGTTTTCGGAATAACAGTAGGTGCCGTCGATGGCATAGTTATCAATCGAAAGCGAAGCGCCCGTGCCATATTCCACGTCGCTCGTTCGAATGTCCGCGCGAAGGCGATACACCGTGTTCGGCGAAACGGAAACAGTCTGGCAGACGCGCGCGTCGTTCGCAATCAGGTTGTGCAACACCACCGTCGCAACGCCGTACTCGTCCTCGGACAGATAGGCGGTCACGCTGGAGGAGTCGCTGGCATAGGCGGAAAGTTCCCATCCCGCCGGAAGCGAGGCGCTCTCGGTGTGCACGCCGAAGTCGCCATTATACAGAAGTTCCGTACCGGAAACAACGTCCCCGCCGTCGGCAAGCGCCATGGCGGGAACCAGAATCAGGCATAGGAACAATAGGATTGCAAGCAGTTTACGCACGAACGAATCCTTTCTCCATCCCCCACTAGGTCTCAATAATCCACCAAACAGTATACCACAAACGAAAAAATCCTCAATCGCAAACACGAAGGAGGATGTTAACGTTTCGTGACGTTCTGTCACAACAACATGTCGTTCTTCAGATCTGGCTTGCGTCAAACGCGTTGATGATGTGATTGATCGCGCCGGTGGACAGATAGACCTCGACCACGTCAAACCGCGCGGGGCAATCCGGCAGCGCTTCCTGCATCAGATACGCCTCCGCCGCAAGCGTGAGCTGCCGCCGTTTCGCGCTCGTCACAAACTCGCCCGGCGTGCCGAAGTTCGTTCTGGAGCGGGCCTTCACCTCGACGAACACAATCGTTTCCCCGTCCTGCATGACGAGGTCAATCTCGCGCGGGCCGCTGCGGTAGTTTTGCCGCAGGGTCTGGTACCCCAGCCGCTCAAGATATTCCTTTGCCAGCGTTTCCCCGCCGCGTCCAACCGATGTGGTGCTCATAGAAACTTCCCGATAAAGCTCTTGCGATGCAGCGGGCAAGGGCCGAATTTGCGAATCGCGGCAATGTGCTCCGCCGTGCCGTAGCCTTTGTTTCGCGCAAAGCCATAGTCCGGGTAGAGCGCGTCCTGCTCTTGCATGTAGCGATCCCGCGTGACCTTCGCGAGGATCGAGGCGCAGGCGATGCTGTAGCTCAACTCGTCCCCGTGGATCAGCGAGTGCTGCCGCGCGGAGATGTTGAGCCCGCTGATCGCGTCAATCAGCACGTCCGTCACCTCAATCGGCATCGTTTCAAACGCCTGCTGAAATGCCAGCTTCGTCGCTTCCAATATATTGATCTCGTCAATCACGCCTGCGTCCACCCAACCGAATGAGTAGCCAAGCGCCGTTTCGGCTAACACTGGGTAGAGTGCCTCGCGGCGAAGCTCGGTCACCTGTTTGGAGTCGTTGACGCGTTCAATCAGCGGTTCCGGCGGCATGGCCGCGCAGCAGACGACGACGGGACCCGCCAGCGGCCCGCGCCCGACCTCGTCCATGCCCGCCAATACAACGCCCTCCCGCCCCCAGAACGCGCGGTCGGGTTCCGCGAGGCGTTCCAGCCGTTCACGCTCCGGCAGGCGCGTCATGTCCGCGCCTCCGGCTGTTCCAGCGTGACGCGGGCAATCTTTCCCGCGCGAAACTCGTCCAGCACGACGTGCGACGCGCGCTCGGTGTCGAGTTCGCCGCCGCGCAGCAGAAAGCCGCGGCTGCGGCAAACCGCGTCCAGTAGATTCTCCTTCGAGGTATCCGCCGCGAGTTTGGAAAAGCGCTCCGTCAGCGGCGCGGGAACCATCTGTTGCAGCAGCACGAGCAGGTCGGTGGCTAGATCTTCGGAGTCCATGATTTCATCTTTAATTGACCCCAGAAACGCAAGGTGCTTGGCGAGTTCCTGATCCTCCAGCTTCGGCCAGAGCATGCCGGGCGTGTCCATCAGCTCCAGATACGGCGAAATGCGCACCCATTGTTTGCCGCGCGTCACGCCGGGCCGATCGCCCACCTCCGCGCGTGATTCCCCCGCCATGCGGTTGATCAGCGTCGATTTGCCGACGTTCGGAATGCCGACAATCATGCAGCGCACGACCTTATTGACGCCCTTAGCCTTCATCGCATCTACACGAGGTTTAGCCGCCTTTTCGATCAGCGCAGTGACGATCTTTTTTGCCGAGCCGCCCGTCGCGCTGACGCCCGACGCCTCGATGCCGCGTCGGTTGTAGAACAAGATCCAGCGTTTCGTGCTGTTGCCGTCAGCGAGGTCGCTCTTGTTGAGCAGCACCACGCGCGCCTTTCCGGCGAAGAGATCGTCAAAGTCCGGGTTGCGGGAAGCAAGCGGCGCACGTGCGTCGATGACCTCGACGACGACGTCGATCATTTTGAGATTGTCCACGAGCATGCGGCGCGTCTTGGCCATATGCCCCGGGTACCAGTTGATGGCGGGCATAGCGTATCTCCCTCCTGTTAAGAAAAACCCCTGTGCCAGGTTCGGCAGAGGGGTTTTGTCCTGTTTACGCGATTCAGTCGTTCTTCTTTTCTTCGATGCGCTCGCGAATCTTAGCCGACTTGCCGGAGCGCTCGCGCAGGTAGAAGAGCTTGGCGCGGCGCACAACGCCGTGACGAACGAGTTCGATGCGGCCGATGCGCGGGCTGTTGTAGGGGAAGGTTCTCTCCACGCCTACGCCGTAGGAGATACGGCGAACGGTAAAGCTCTTGCGCACACCGCCGCCCTGAATCTTGATGACCACGCCTTCGAAGTTCTGGAGGCGTTCACGGTTTCCTTCGATAACCTTCACGAATACGCGAACGGTATCGCCGACGAGAAGCTCCGGCAGATCGCTGCGAAGCTGCTCTTTTTCGAGTTCCTGAATGATGTTCGACATTTGAAAATTCTCCTTTCGATTTTGCAGGCGTTCATACTTCAAAAGCCGAACAGAGGACCGCCCGATGTCACGAACGCGATTATACCACAGCCCGCGTGTGAAATGCAAGCCGTTTTTCTTGATTTTATGCGGGGTTTGGCTCCGGCTCGGCGCGTTTCTGGCGCGCGTCGTAAACGTACCAGAGCGTGATGACGACCACGACGATCACCCCGCCGACCAGCGACCAGATGCCGGGGTTTTCGCCCGCGAAGAGAAACACCCAAACGGGGTTGAGCAGCGGCTCGAGTACCGCGAGCAGCGAACAGGTCAAGAGCGGCGCGCTGCGAATCGCGATGGAATACAGCACATACGCAATGCCAATTTGAAAGATACCCAGTATGAGGATTCCGCCGACTGCCTGCAGGGTAAACGCGGGCCGCGTGGCAATCAGCACGGGCAGGCCGATCAGTGCGGTCAAAAACTGCCCCTGCATAATGCCGCTGGCGCGCGTTTGATCCGGCACGCCCTCGCTGAAGATGAACATGGCGGCGAAGAAGAAGCCGGAGATGACGGCGACGATGTCCCCCGCCAGATGACCGTTGCCCATTTGCCCGATGAAGCAGAGCGACACGCCGAGAATCGTAATCGGCACGACGGCAATGTCCAGCGGGCGCAGTTTCTTCTTCTGCACAAAGGCAATGTAGAGCAGCACGTAGACCGGCGCACAGTATTGTATCACGATTGCGTTTGCCGCAGTGGTCAGCTTGTTTGCCGCCACAAACGTGGAGCAAACGCCCGCGAGCGCAAGCGCAATCTTGATCGAATCCTTGTTGATGACGGGCTTGATCTTGCGGATGCGGAGATAGACGTACATCACGCCGCCGCCGATCAGCCCGCGCAGGCCCGCAATGGCGAGCGGGTTCCAGGGAACAAGCTTGATAAAGATGCCGCCCATGCTCCAAAGCAGGGCGGTCACGATCATGGCAATGGTGCCTTTTGTGGATTCTCTCATATTTCATCGGCCGGAATGTCCGACCCGACTCCTGTAAAGTGTGATTCTCTTTGGCTTACAGCCAAGCGTCGTCCGGGGCTTCGATTGTCTCCCCCTTATCCGTATCTTCGGTTAAAAGATCGGGACGATTCAGCGCGGTCTTGAGCCGCGCCTGCTCCAGACGCCAGGCTTGAATCTTTGCGTGGTGCCCGTTGAGTAAAATTTCCGGCACTTCCATGCCGCGAAAATTCGCGGGGCGCGTATACTGCGGATACTCCAGCAAATCGTCGGAAAACGACTCGTCTGCCGCGCTCTCTTCGCTGCCCAGCACGCCCGGAATCAGGCGGCTGACGCAGTCCACGAGCACCATGGCGGGCAGCTCACCGCCGGTGAGCACATAGTCCCCAATTGAAATCTCGTCGTCGAGAATGGTCATCACGCGCTCGTCCACGCCCTCGTAATGCCCGCAGAGCAGCACGATGCGCTCCTCCTGCGAGAGTTCCTTGGCAATCTTCTGGTTCAAAGTTCGTCCGCGCGGGGTCAGCAGGATTCGCCTTGCGCTTCCGCCTTCTAGCACGGCGTCCATGCAGTCGAAGATGGGCTGCGCCATCATGATCAGCCCCGCGCCGCCGCCAAAGGGATAGTCGTCCGCTTTTCGGTGTTTGTTGTCCGTGTAATCGCGAATGTTGTGCACGTGGATGTCGACAAGTCCGCTTGCCTGCGCGCGCCCGAGCATGCTTGCGGACAAAACCCCGTCGAACATCTCCGGAAAGAGCGTGAGGATGTCAATCCGCAAAGCAGCCGACCTCCTCCAGCACCGCCGCATCCAGCACGATTCTGCCGCGTTCCACGTCCACCTCGTTTAGCACGCGTTTGAGCGCGGGCACGAGCAGCTTGCCGCCGTCGATCTCGTAAACGTCGTTTGCGCCGGTCTCCAGCACGTCAGTCAGCTTGCCGTAAGGCTTGCCGTTGGAATCAAACACGTCGCAGCCGATCAGATCGGCGACAAAGTAGGTGTCCTTCTGGAGCTTCACGGCGTTGTCCCGCGTGACGCAAAGATAGACGTTTTTCAGCGACTCCGCGCGTTCCACCGTATCGTAGCCCGACAGGTGCAGCAGCACGGCGTCCGGCTGAAAGCGAACGCCTGTTATCGCAACAGGCGCATACGCGCCTGCCGTTTCGAGGTATGCTGTTTTCAGCGCGCGAAACCGCGCCGGATCGTCCGTCAGCGGGATGACTTTTACATCCCCCTGCACGCCATGCGCACGGACGATCTGGCCGACGCGCAAATACTCGCTTCGCAAAGTTGATCTCCCAATCTGGGTTGAAGTTCCGCGCGGCAGAACGATGTTCCTGCCGCGGCGGGATGGTTTCGCGGATTACTGCTCGACGATATCGACCATGTACTTCTTGTCTTCGCGAACGCTAGCGGCCTTGACGACCGTGCG
This sequence comes from Clostridia bacterium, assembly GCA_036804025.1. Taxonomy (GTDB): domain Bacteria; phylum Bacillota; class Clostridia; order Christensenellales; family CAG-138; genus UBA7703. The sequence goes on from DAIRTE010000049.1 coordinate 13,241, forward strand.
GATCGCCTTGGCAATGCGCCCCTGGCGGCCGATCACCTTGCCCATGTCGGAAGGCGCAACGGAGAGGGAGATCACGACCGTGTCCCCTTCCTCGCGCGAGTCGACCTTGACAGAATCCGGCTCGTCAACAAGGTTCTTCGCAATAAAGCGTACGAGCTCCTCCATCATGCGCGCCTCACTCGATCGCGCCGCTCTTCTTCAGCAGCGCACGAACGGTGTCCGTCGGCTGCGCACCCTTCTTGATCCATTCCGCGGCATGCTCGTTGTTCACGGTCAGCTCAACGGGATTGGCAAGCGGGTTGTAGTAGCCGAGTTCTTCCACAAACGCGCCATCACGCGGCGCGCGGGAATCCGCAACGACGATACGGTAGAACGGTGCTTTCTTCGCGCCCATACGGCGCAGTCTGATCTTGAGCATTGTGTGCTTCCTCCAAATATATGTTGTAGTTTTTTATATCGAATACGTCAAAACGTGATTCGCCCTATTGAGTTTGCCGGAACTAAAATCCGAACGGGAATCCGCCTCGTTTGCCCTTCTTCTGTCCAACGGATGGCTAAAATCCGAACGGAAACCCGCCTTTCCGGCCTTTCTTCATCTTGCCGCTCATCTGTTTCATGAGCTGGCGGGAAGCGTTGAACTGGTTCATCAGGCGGTTGACCTCCTGCACGCTCGTTCCGCTGCCGCGCGCAATGCGCTTTCTGCGGCTCGCGGTCAGGATGTCCGGGTCGCGGCGCTCTTGCTTGGTCATGCTCTGGATGATCGCCTTCGTGCGCGCCATCTGCTTTTCGTCCACCTGCGCGCCGCCGAGCGCTTTGGCGTCCAGGCCGGGCACCATCTTGAGCAGATCCTCCATGGAGCCGAGGTTCTTCATTTGATCCATCTGGTCGAGAAAATCGTCCAGCGTGAACGAGTTGGTCTTCATCTTCTCGGCCATCTCGAGCGCTTTCTTCTCGTCGAACGTGCCCTGCGCCTTTTCGATGAGGGTCAGCACGTCGCCCATGCCGAGGATGCGGCTCGCCATGCGATCCGGATGAAATGGCTCGATGTCCGTCAGCTTCTCGCCGATGCCGGAGAACTTGATCGGTTTGCCGGTCACCGCGCGAACGGAGAGCGCCGCGCCGCCGCGGGTATCGCCGTCCAGCTTGGTTAAAATTACGCCGGTGAGCGCGATGGTCTCGTGAAAACTCTTGGCAACGTTGACCGCGTCCTGGCCGGTCATCGCGTCTACGACGAGCAGGATCTCCGCGGGGTTGACCGCGTCGCGAATGCGCTTGAGCTCCTCCATCATGTCCCCGTCGATGTGCAGGCGGCCCGCGGTGTCGACGATGACCACGTCGATGAACTTGTGCTTCGCCTCGGCAATTGCTTCCTTTGCGGTGAGCACGGGGTTTTGCGTGCCGTGTTCGTAAACGGGGATGTCGAGCTTTTCGCCGACGATTTGCAGCTGCTGAATCGCGGCGGGACGGTAGATATCGCAGGCGGTGAGCAAAACGCTCTTGCCGTAGTTCTTTTGAATGTATGCGCCGAGCTTGCCGCACATCGTGGTCTTGCCCGCGCCTTGCAAGCCGGCCATCAGGATGACCGCGGGCTTCTGGTTGCCAAATTCCAGCTTGGCGTGTTCGCCGCCCATGAGCCGCGTGAGCTCTTCGTTGACGATCTTGACAACCTGCTGACCGGGCGTCAGGCTCTGGAGCACTTCGGTGCCCACCGCGCGGTCGGTCACGGCCTTCACGAAGTCCTTGACGACCATGAAGTTTACGTCCGCTTCCAAGAGCGCGAGCTTGATCTCGCGCATGGCTTCCTTTACGTCGCCCTCGCTGAGCTTTCCGCGTGAATTCAGCCTTTTGAATACGGATTGTAATTTTGTGGAGACGCCTTCAAACGCCATCATCTCTCTCCGAAACCAGCTCCATCAATTGCTTGAGCAGGTCTTTTTGCGTATCGTTCAATTTCGTTTTACCAATCGCTTCCAGCAGCGCGCGTTGCTTTTGGTTGGTCTCGATCAGATTGAGCTTCGCTTCCATCTCTCGAAGCTCAGCCTCGGCACGCGTAATCGCGTCCCGCACGGCCTGCCGCGTGATTCCCTCGCGCTCCGCAATCTCGCGCAGCGAGCAGTCCTCATAGGCATACTGGCGCACAAGCGAACGCTGGCGCTCGGTTAAAAAAGCGCCGTACCAGTCCAATAATTGTCCAAGTTCGACCAATCGACTCATGTATCACCTGTAAAGTAGAAATGCTTTACACCGCTCTATTATACGGTTACCGGTGAAAAAGTCAAGCAGATTCCGGCAGAATCGCAGAAATGTGTAAAAAAATCAGTCCGCGTCGCTCGCAAGCAGCGCTTCGGCGAAGAGTTTCGCGTCAAACGGCTGCAAGTCGTCAATTCCCTCGCCAACGCCGACGAAGCGCACGGGCACCTTGAGTTGCTCGCAGATGGAGATCACCACGCCGCCCTTGGCCGTTCCGTCCAGCTTGGTCAGAATCACGCCGTCGAGCTGGCAAACGTCCGCAAACGCCTTTGCCTGCGCCACCGCGTTCTGACCCGTCACCGCGTCCAGCACGAGCAGGGTTTCGCAGGGGGTATCCGGCAGTTCGCGGGTGATGACCCGGCGAATCTTACCGAGCTCGTTCATCAGATTTGTCTTGTTGTGCAGGCGCCCCGCCGTGTCGCAGAGCAGCAGGTCGCAGCCCTTGGCCTTGTAGCTCGCGATGGCGTCAAACACCACCGCCGCGGGGTCCGCGCCTTCGCCATGCTTGACCATCGGCACATCCGCGCGCTTCGCCCATTCGCCGAGCTGCTCCGCCGCCGCTGCGCGGAAGGTGTCCGCCGCGGCAAGCATGACCTTTCGACCCTGCTCGCGGTAGCTGTTGGCAAGCTTGCCAATGCTCGTCGTCTTGCCGACGCCGTTGACGCCGACGATAAGCAGCACCGCCGCGCCCGTGTCCGCCGGAAACGGCTGTTTCGTCGCAACGATTTGGGCAATCAAACCGGCGAGGACGGTTCTTGCCGTCTCGCGGTCGGAAATCTTCTGCTCCTTGATCGCTGCCTGAAGATCGTCCAGCAGGCGCTCGGTCACCGACGCACCCGCGTCCGCGAGGATCAGCGCTTCCTCAAGTTCTTCGTAAAACTCCTCGTTGATACCGTCCTTGGAGGCAAACAACCGCGCAAAGAACCCCGTGCGCGTCTTGCCAAGTCCGGTTTTCCATTTATTAAATAAAGATTTCTTCTCCATATTATCCTTTAATCAATCTTAAAAGTAACCTAGCTTGCCTGCTCCGGTGCGGTTGTGATGCCATTGTCGCCAAAGCGTGCAGAAACAACCTTGCTCACACCCTTTTCCTCCATAGAAACGCCATACAGCGTGTCGCAGACCTCCATGCTGCCCTTGCGGTGCGTAATCAGGATAAACTGCGTTCCGTCCGAATAGCGCTTCACGTAGTCTGCAAAGCGGCTCACGTTCGCTTCGTCCAGCGCGGACTCGATTTCGTCCAGCATGCAGAACGCGGGCGGTTTGAGCTTGAGCATGGCAAACAGCAGTGCGATGGCGGTCAGCGTCCGCTCGCCGCCGGAGAGCAGCGAAAGCAGCTGGAGCTTCTTGCCCGGCGGCTGGGCGATGATGTCGATGTCGCAGCCGAGGATGTCGCTCTTGTCCGCGAGGCGGAGCTCCGCCTGCCCGCCGCCAAAGAGCTCGGCAAACGTGCTGGAGAAGTTCTGCTGAATCAGCTCAAACTGACGCAGGAACACGGTCTCCATCGTCGTCGTCAGCTCGACAATCAGCGTTTCCAAATCCTGCTTGGCCTTGTGCAAATCTTCGCATTGCGTGTTCAGCTCACTGTGGCGCTCGAACACGGTTTTGTATTCTTCAATCGAACCCAGATTGATGTCGCCCAGCGTCTTGATCTCCGCCTTGATTTCGGAGACGCGCGCGTTGCTCGCGCCAACGGCGATGTCCCGTTTCAGCGCGGCGGCGTTTTCATAGGTCAGTTCGTATTCGCTCCAAATGTGATCCTGCATCGCGCCGAGCTCCATCTCGAGCCGGCTCTGCGTCATCTCCTGTTTGTGGAGCCGCTCCGCCAGATCGCGCGTGGAAACAAGCAGTTCCTCGCGGCGCGCGCGCTGCTCGGACAGCGCGGCGGAAACCGTCTGCCGCTCTTCCTCGAGCTTTCGCTGTGCTTCCTTCTCCGCGCCCGTGAGCTTTTGGTCGCTCTCAATCTGGGACTGCATCTGTTTCAGTTCCGCTTCCATGGCAGCGATGTTTGCTTCGTTCTCCTCCGCCTCTTTGGCCAGCGTGTTGAGCCGAATCGTCAGCTCGCGATGCTCCGCAACGAGCCGCCGCTGCTCGGCATAGACAGCCTCGCGCTCCTTGGAGAGCGCCATGCGGCGCACCTTCTGATCCGTAAGTTCACCCGCAAGCGCCTCGCGCTGTTTGCGGAGTTCGTAGAGCTCACCCTGCGCACGGGCAACGTCCTCGCGCGTCGCCTCGTTGCCCTGCTCAATGCCGGACTGCTGGGCGTCCGCGTCCGTACGCTCGCGCTCGATCTGTTCGAGGTTTTCGCTCAGCTGTGCGCGCTCGTTCTCCAGTTCGCGCTCCTGCTGCTGGCTGTTTTCCACATCCCGGCGGATGATGTCCAGCTGCTCCGCCTGCTTGGCGGCAGCGATTTCACAGGCGTGCACCGCGTCGCGAAACGAGTCCACCTGAATGTCGCACTGGAAGACCTCCTGCTCATTTTTGCGCAAGAGTGATTTCTTTTCTTCGAGCGCCGCGTCCGCGCGCTTGAGTTTTTCGCGCAGTTCCGTAATCTCGCGTTCGCGGCTTAATAGGTTGAAGCTGTTCTTTTGCAGGCTGCCGCCGCTCATGGAGCCGCCGGTGCTGATGATGTCGCCTTCCAACGTCGCAATGTGGAACGCGCCGCGCGTACGCTTCTTGAGCGCGATGCCCGCGTCGAGATCCTTGACGATAATCGTTCGGCAGAGCAGATAGTCCAT
>DAIRTE010000050.1:0-18116 GCA_036804025.1 Clostridia bacterium
ACGGCATCATCAAAAAGACGCCGGTCAGCGAGCTGCAGAACATCCGCAAGGGCGGTCTGATCGTCCAGAGTCTCCGCGAAGGGGACGCGTTGATCGCCGTGGAATACAGCATGGGCGACGACGAGTTCATCATTGCGAGCAAGAAGGGCAAGTGCGTCCGCTTTGCGGAAGAGGACGTCCGTCCGATGGGGCGCAATGCAATGGGCGTTCGCAGCATCAACCTTGCAGACGACGACGCGGTTGTCGACATGGTCAAGGTGGTCAAGGGCGGAAACGTGCTGACCGTCACCGAACTCGGCATGGGCAAGCGTACGCCGGAGGATCAGTATCCGTTGCATCACCGCGGCGGCAAGGGCGTGCTCGCCACGCAGCTGACCGAGAAGACGGGCGACCTCGCCTGCCTCAAGATGACCGCAGACGGCGAGGACGTCATGCTGATTCGCGACGACGGAACGATCATCCGCCTGCCGCTCGATCAGGTGAACGTGATTTCGCGTAACACCCAGGGCGTGCGCCTGATGCGTGTGGACGAAGGCACCCGCGTGGTCTCCGTGGAAATCGTTCCGCATTCGGACGAGGCGGAGGAAGTACCGCACGAGGCGATCGAGCCGGAAGCACCCGCGCCGCAGACTGAGGGATAACGAGACAAAGGGGATTCCGCTGTGAAACGGAATCCCCCTTTTGTTTTCTGCCAGTATCTTCGAACAACAGATCAGTTAACTATGATGGAAGAAGGAGAACAAATGAAAAGAGCAATCATCCTGTTCCCCAAATTCGAAAATCAACAGGTCATCGAATCGATTCGAGGGAAATATGATCCACTTGCGGGGTTTATCGCGCCGCATCTGACGCTTGTGTTCCCGTTTGACAGCGATCTTACCACCGAGGAATTGCGGTTGCACGTGGAGCACGCGCTGGCGGGGGTAAAACCCTTTCGGGTGCGACTCAATGGCTTCTCCGGCGATTATCGGGATGGATACCTGTTTTTGAATGTGAAAACCGGTAACGATGAGATCATTGAATTGCATGATCGGCTGTACGCTGGAATATTGCAGCAATTCCTGTTTCGCAGATTGCAGTATTGTCCGCATCTGACGGTTGGAAAAGTGGAACAGCTGGACAATTTTGAACAGGCGCTGGAGGAGTTGGCCTCGATAGACGAGCAGTTCGAAGGCGTGATCGATCGTGTTTGCATTGACAATATAGACGCTGGCGATCAGTCCGTTTCGGAATGTTCGTTTCATCTGGAATAACTGCTTCAGAAAAGAAAGCGGACGCCGTTGGAAAACGACGTCCGTTTTGATTTCTATATTTCAGTTAAGCCAATTGAGTCAATGGTTACGCCAAATATCCCTTCAGCCTTGCATCCACATCCTGCATCAGTTTCGCGAGGGTTGCGTCCAATTCCGCCTTCGTCTTTGCGCGCGCGCCGATGTAGAGCTTGAGCTTCGGCTCCGTGCCGCTGGGACGGATGACAATCCAGCTCTCGTCCGCAAGCAGCCAGCGCAACGTGTCGTTCTTGGGCAGGGTCAGCGCGGTCTTGCTTCCGCTGCGGCTGATCCGTTCGCCGGAGAGATAGTCCTCGTATTCGTCCACCAGAATCGCCGCGAAGGCTTCCGGCGGGGCGTTGCGAAGCTTTTGCATGCAACCCGCAATTTGCTCCATGCCCTCTTTGCCTTCCAGCGTATAGCTCTTGACGCTCTCGCTGAAATAGCCGTAGGTTTCGTAGATTTCCTCCAGCGCGTCGGCAAGCGTCATGCCGCGTTCGCCGTAGGCGATGCAGGCCTCCGCCGCGAGCATGGCAGACGAAACCGCGTCCTTGTCCCGCGCGAGCCCGCCCGCAAGGAACCCGAAGCTCTCCTCAAAGCCGAAGAGAAACGTTTTCTCGCCGCTGGTCTGGTACTCGTCCACCTTTTCGCCAATGAACCGGAACCCGGTCATCACGTCCTCCAGCGCAACGCCATAAGCCTTGCAAATCGCGTCCGCAAGGCGCGTGGAAACGATGGACTTAATCACCACGCCGTTCTTCGGCAGGCGATGTTGCCGTTTCATGGAGGAGAGAATGTGCTCGAGCAGGATGCAGCCAATCTGGTTGCCGCTGAGCGTGTCCCATTTACCGTCCTTGGTTTGAACCGCCACGCCGAGGCGATCCGCGTCCGGATCGGTGGCGAGGCAAACGCGCGCGCCCTTCTCTTCGGCGAGCGCAATCGCGAGGCGAAACGCACCCGGGTCCTCCGGGTTCGGCGCGGACACGCTTGGGAACGTTCCGTCCGGCTTCGCCTGCTCCGGCACGATGGAGACGTTGGTAATGCCGACGCGCGAGAGCAGCTCGATCACGGGCACCGCGCCCGTGCCGTGCAACGGGGTATAGACGATGGGCAGCGCGTCTCCGCGGCGCTTGACTAGTTCGGGATCGAGTAAGAGGCCGATGGAGGCCGTGTAATACGCCTCGTCCTCTTCTTTGCCGACGAGTACGATTTTGCCTTCGGAAACGGCTGCGTCGTAGTCGCAGAGGCGCGGCGAAAACATGGGAATCGACTGAATCTGCTCAAAGATCGCGCTCGCCTGTTCCGGCGCGGCTTGTCCGCCGTACGCCCAGTAGACCTTATAGCCGTTGTACTGCTTCGGGTTATGCGACGCGGTGATCACCACGCCCGCCATGCAACGAAGGTGCTGCACCGCAAACGAAAGCTGGGGCACGGAATGCAGCGTTGTAAACAGATACACGCGAATGCCGTTTGCGGCGAGCACGCGCGCGGTCTCCTTTGCGAATTCGTCCGAGCGCAGGCGTGAGTCGTAGGCAATGCAAACGCCGCGTTCGCGCGCGCCGTCGCACTCCAGCAGGTAGTTCGCGAGGCCCTGCGTCGCCCGGCGGACGACATACTCGTTCATGCGATTGGTGCCTGCGCCGAGGATGCCGCGCAGGCCCGCCGTGCCAAACTCCAGATCGCGATAGAAGCGCTCTTCAATTTCGCGCGCGTCGCCGGCAATTGCGGTTAGTTCCGCGCGGGTCTTTTCGTCCAGAGACGGTTCGTTGCACCAGGATTCGTAGATGGATCGAAACTCCATTCGGGTTGTCCTTTCTGTGGTTCGATTACGATAGAATGCGAATCATTCTGTATTCAGGATGCTTGGAGCGACTGGAGAAAATCTTCCACCGCCGTCCAGTATTCCGCGTTGTTCTTTGTTTTCTCCATCAGGGCGCTGGAGCCGTGCACGCCGCTGCCTTGCGGAACGAAGAACACGCATCCCTTGGACGAAATAACACCCGCAATGTCACGCCAGGCGGGCGATTCCGACTTGGAAGAGGTGATAAACACCGGCTGTGTGATTTGTTTGGCGTAGTCTTTGATGTGCTGGTCGTTGAACGAGAAATACTCACCCGGCGAGAAGGACAGCACGGCCTGCACGTCGTTTGGATGCTCCGCCGCGAGAATCAGCACCAGCGACGCGGAGTAGGAACTGCCCCAGACGATCAGCTGCTTGGGATGGTATTGTTCAATAAGGTAGCCCAGCGCCGCCTCCAGATCGGGATAGGCGTCCGCATAAGCGGTCGGCAGACCGGCGTCCTTCGCGGCCTTGTTGGTCTCGTTGGTCACGCCGTTGACGCCCCGCCCGGAGCGCTGGTCAATGGCGAGGCAGTTGTAGCCCAGCTTGTTGAGCTTGGGCGCGATCTCCAGATATTCGCCCCGGCTGTACCCCGCCTGATGGCAGAGCAGGAGAAACGGAGCCGAGAGATCGCTTGTTAAATAGAGATCGCCCGTAACCGTTAAGCCGTCTTTGGCTGGAAACGTTACGGTTTGAGCCGAACTTACTTTCGTATTCATCGTAAGCGCAATCCTCCATCCGGCGAGCACCGCAATCAGGAACAATATACCGGCGATCAGCCAAATCCACTTCGTCTTCACCGTGGTTCCTCCTTTGGTGTTTTGTTGTGCAAGTATCGCATGTCAAACGTCAATGTGCCTGTATTGATTATACCCGCACCCGTGTTGCATGGCAAGGCGGGCTGTGCTATCATACCCCTATGGAACAGCGCGCACAATCCAAAAAACGCTATCTTTCCGCTAGCTATCTCACCGGCCGCGCGGTGTTCTATGGCACCCTTCTGTTTTTCATTGCGCGCGTTTTTTTGCTCTTTCAGCTCTTTGGGGACGCCTATAAACGCAAACAACTCGACCAGGCTCCGCCGGACGGGTTTACGTTTCTTGGAATTGTCGGCTCGCTGCTCATCATTGGAGTCATCGGGCTGGCTTTTTTATTGCTCGTTCAATATCGCCAGAAGAAAATCCGCCTGAAAAAGGGCAATTTCTATCTGCTGATGAACGTTCTGTTCGTCATTTGGGGCGCGATCAACGCCGTGAGCAATCTGGTCGATATGATCGTGTTTTTTGAGTTTGTCTATTTTCTCGACTTTGTCACCGCAATCATCGGCATAATCATCCCTTCCCTGTTGTTGCAGTTGACCGACCGCAAGCAGGGAATCCCGCAGGATACGGCGCTGTTTTCCTGCGCCGTCGCCTCGACTGCGCTGTCGACCATTGCGGCGCTGATTGTCGTGCTGTTTCTGCGCGGCGGGTATAAGGACACCCCGTTTGCGTTCGTTCGTGAGCTGATCTTCCGCGCGGGGATGATTTCCTTCAGCGTTGCGGGGCTTTTGAAGGCGATTCAAATTCGCCGTGAGCTGCCGGAGATTGTGGACGCCGTCATCAAAGCGACGCCAAAGGTCAAGCCGGTGCCGAAGGCCGCTTCGCCCAAGGCAAAAGCAAACCCCGGCGGGAAAATCGAGTGCCCGGACTGCGGAAAGAAGCTGGAGCCCGGCACGCGCGTCTGCACCCGCTGCGGCTACGACCTCTCGACCCCGAGCCTGTTTGACGACGAAGAGGAGGAACCGCTCGAACCGGATGCGCCCATGTACGACGGGCCGGAATATGAGACGGAGGAGGAACCCCCCGCCCCGCCGCCGGAGCCGGAAGCGCCGCCGGTACGCAACGACATCTGCGCCCGCTGCGGAAAACACAAACCACCGTTTCTGTCCACCTGCCCATATTGCGGCTATTTTCCGGGTGACCCGGCGGAAGAAGAGCAGCAGCCGGAGAGAGATTTTTCGCCGAGCGCAACCCGACCGGCGGAGCCCGCCGCGCCGGAAGCGAAGCAGGAGCGCCGCTGTGAGCACTGCGGAAAGCGCATTCCCGGCGGACTCGCGACCTGTCCATACTGCGGATTCCATCCCGCGGACGCGCGCCGCGCACCGGAGCCGCCGAGGGACGCTGTGCCGGAGCGATTGTTTGATGACGAGCCGGAGGAGGAGATGATCTTCTGCCCGCGCTGCGACTACGAGGTGCCAAAGAGCACGCAGATCTGTCCGCACTGCGGCTATCCGTTCCCGGAGGAGCGGCAGACCGCGCGAATTCCGCGCCCGACCGGTCGCATTCCGCGCGTTGCCGATCCACGGCATCTCAACGAGAAGAACAGCATCGACTGCCCGGAGTGTGGCAGGCGGTATTCCGCGGCACGGAACGTTTGCCCCTATTGCGGGTATGACATCTACGGCGATTAACGGCGGCACGGCTAGACTCCCAAAAACGACAGAGAAAACCCACCGGCTGGTACCGGTGGGACAAGGCGGCGTAAGCCGCTTTTCTGTTTTTGATTTTGCTCGTTGAATGGCGCTATAACATTGGAACCTGAATTCCGGCGAGAGCTCCGGCCCAGAGCAGCGCGGCGAACACGACAGCCGAGGAAAGCACGGTCAGCACCAGTTCGCGCAGGCATACGTTCATGGTACACCGGAGAAAGAGGTAATAATAAATCGCCTTCCAAACCAGCAGAAACAGGAACGCGGCTCCGACGAGAAACGCCGCGATTCCGCTGGTTACGCGCGCATTCGGCAGGAACTGCAGCCCGCCGTAGAGCAGAACGCAGAGCGCATTTGGAACATAGCTGAAGCCCCAAACGGAGAGTACCTGTCGAAAACGTAATCCATTGCGAAAGGCGCAAGAGAGCGCCCAGAACAACAGGCAAACGATCAGCCAACTCAAGACCGATGCACCAAACGCAAGCAGCATGCTGACTGGGTCAAGTATGGGCTTTTCCGGCACATACCGAACCGCGGAAATGACCGCCGGAATGCCCACTGAACCGAGCAAAGCGGCAACCGTCACGACGCCGACCGAAGCGGCCAGCTTCCCCTTTGTCTCCTCGCGGGAGAACACGTGATGCGGGGCGGCAATCGCCTGCCAGATATAATTTGTCATGTTCCGCTCCTATCCGATCAAGGCGCTGATCAACGCCGGAAATCTGGACCCGAGGACGCCCCAGAGCGCGCCGGTCATCGTAAACGCCGCAATGCCCGCCGCCTGTATTGGTCGCGTAAACAGGAACCGCTCTAGGACGGAGAATCCACGATCTATGTCGTTTGACCCCGAGAGGATCTGCGCCAGCATTGCTTCCTTTTGCCCCGCCGCAGATTCGACCGGAACGTCGGATTGCTGGAACAATTTCTGTAATTCTGTATCGTTCATGTGTTTTATCACACCTCCAATTTTGTATAGACCCGTTCGAACGCCGCTTTGGCTCTTTGCAGCAGTCCGTCGATTGCCTTGGGCGTTCGCCGCATGGCGCGCGCAATTTGTGCAATGCTGTAGCCGTCCAGATAGCGCAAAATCAGCACATAACGGTACGGCGCCCGCAACGATTGCAGCGCACGTTGGACGTCGTTTTGCGTTTCGTGCGCGAGAACCTCGGTTTCCAGCGGAACATCCACCGCGAGCTGCTCCAAAGCGTCGTCCGCGGGAAACTCAAAGGCCTCCCGCCGAATCGCTTTTCGGTAGCTCTCATTGAGCTTGTTTCGCGCGATGGAACAAACCCAGGTTTGAAAGGAACTCTCCCCGCGAAACCGGTCGAAGGAAACCCATGCCGCGGTAAACGCATCCTGAACGATCTCCTCCGCCATGCGGCGGTTGCCCGCGCAGCGCGAAACGACGAACGCGTAGACGGAATCAAAGCTTTCCAGATAAAGCCTTGCGTAGGTTTCCTGCTGTTGAGACGCGTCGTTTGGCATCGCCGCGTTACTCCACGCGAAACGCCTGACGGAAGAGCTCGCCGCTCGCGTCGGAAAGCACAAACGTATAGTCGCCCGTTGTGACCATTGCGCCTTCCAGCGAGAACGAAAGCACGCCGTAGGGTTCCGTTTCCGTCTGTGCGGTTGAGGCGGCAAGCGGCTCGCCGTCCTTCAGCCAGCTGCCCGTAAACGCGGTACCAGCCGGGCACTCGACAAAGGAGACGGTTGCAACAAGCGGAACGCCGCTGGCAATGGTAGATTGATGGTCGACCTCAAACTGGTTGAGCGCATTGGATACCACAAGATAAACGGTTTCATCCGGTGCTTCTGTGGTGGCTTTGTACGCCGTCGAGTCCGCAATTGGCTGGCTGGAGAGGATCATACCCGTAACGGGGCCGTCTCCCTTGTTGAGCAGCAGCATGCCAAGCAGCACCGCGCCGACAACGAAAACAATCAGGGCAATCACGCCCGCTTTCTTGCTCATTCGTTTCTGTTCCATAAGAACTCCTTTTCTCTCTCAATCAATATAGAATCCATATCTTTGTCAACAGGAGCAACCGTCCGTCACTCTCCGTAATTCAGCTCGTCCTGCCTCTGAAAGGTGCTTACGCCTATCACTATACTACCGAACAGGTAAAGCGCAAACAACAGCAATCCGATCAAAACGGTCGTTGAATCGGAGTACCCGTTCAACGAGTTGAGAATTAGCGCGGGCGTAATCAGATACACGCGTTCCAGAACGCTTTGGGGCAGATGGACGAATCCGTTGATGCCGTCGAGTATCGCAACCATCAACCGCGGCATCATCAGCACCCCGAGCAGGATGGATACGATCAGGGAAGCCTTCGTTGAGCGCAACGCGACGGAGAGCGCAAGCCCGATCTGGCTGAAGATCAGCAGAAATACGGCAATCGGCCCAATATAGCGCAGCGCCTGCAATCCAAGAAGAAAATCGCCCGTTTGCAACCCGTAAAACAGCATCATGGGCAGCGTGTAGAGAACGGCAAACGCGGCGGAGATCAACAGGCTCGTGATTACCTTGCTGAGGTAAACCGTGCGTTTCGAAACCCCGGAGGTCAAAATCAGATCCAGAAACTTCGATTCCCGCTCGGACGATACGCCGTCGTAATTGAGCGCGAGCGCCATGATTGACCCAAAGAAGTTAAACGAGAACACAATCGCCATATAGTGCATGGTTCCGGACTTTACAACCTCCTTCACGCTTCCGGATGTGGCGATAAACCAGATCTGAAAGAGCAGCAGAAACCCAAGCAGCAGAAAGAAACGACGGTTCAGGCAGTTTCTCAAATCGCGCTTGACCAAAACAGCAATGTTTCGCATTTTAAGCTCCCTCCTGCACCAGCGCGTTGTAGAGCGACTCAATTCCCTGCCGCCGAACGCCGAACACGCGAACCTTCTGCGCATAGAGCGCCTCCAGCACGGCGGGTATCTCCTCGTGCTCCACCTGAGCTAGCAGCCGGTCTCCGCTCAGCCGGAACCGCTCGCCCTGCTCGCGGTTTAATCGCTTGGCGATCTCTTCGTCCAAGCCGCCCGTTTCGATTTCGTAGGTCGTGCTGCAAGGGCCCTGATACAGTAACTCGCCTTTGTCGATCATCGCAACCGTGTCGCAGAGATTCTCCAGCTCCATCAAAACATGGGACGAGAGAAAAACCGTCTTACCGGCCCGATGCATCAGCTGCAGAATGGCGCGCACCTGCTGTACGCCGGTGGGGTCGAGTCCGGCGGTCGGCTCGTCCAGCACCAGAATCTCCGGGGAGCCGACCGATGCGATGACCAGTTGCAGCTTTCGCTGCTGGCCGGGGGACATGCTGTTGACCGGTTTCGACAGGTCAAGCTCCAGCTGTGCCGCGAGGCGCTTGCTCTCGGTTGCGTCCCCGCGCCGGAGTTGGGCAAACAGGTGAATCGCCTCTTCTCCACTCATGCGGTCGCGAAAGCGAACGTTCTGCGGCAGAAAGCTGAGCCGCCCATCCATGCGGATGGATCCCTCGCTTGGCTGCATCAGTCCGCAGAGAATGCGCATAAAGGTTGTTTTTCCAGCTCCGTTGCGGCCAATGAAGCCATAGATCTGTCCCTTTGGAACGTCGAGGGAAACATTTTTCAGCGCGCAGAAGTCGCCAAATCGTTTTCCGACGCCGTGGGCGCTGAACGCCATATATTGGTTCATTTCATCATCTCCTTTGCTCTGTTTGTTGCTGTAAAGGCGAAAATCCCCCGAAAAAACGCAAATTCGATTTGAGAAAACTGCGATCTGTGCTTTGCAGATAAAAATACCCCATGCGTTGTTGCAGCATGGGGTATGCGGTGACTACATCAAATAAGGTTGCTGGTTAGTGTTTCGCGTAGAAGTCGTATACCGCGTTGACGACGCGGTCAACCTGCGCGGCTGTAAGCCCATAGAACATCGGCAGGCGGAGCAGCCGCTCGCTTTCCTTGGTGGTGTACACATCCTCGCCGTCGAATCGCCCAAACTTGAGCCCCGCGGGCGCGGAGTGCAGCGGAATATAGTGGAATACCGCGCCGACGTTTGCCGTTTCGCTTAAAAAGTGAATCAGCTCCGTGCGCTCGGCAATGTCCTTCGCCTTGAGGTAATACATGTGCGCGTTCTGCTCGCAGCCTTCGGGAACGACCGGGCGGTCGACGCGACCCTTTGCCTCTAAGTCTGCAAATGCGGCGTGGTATTGGTTCCAACTGCGCATCCGGTCGTCAAAGATGAGCTGCGCGTGTTCCAGCTGCGCGAGCAGATATGCCGCATTCAGCTCGCTGGGTAGAAATGAGGAGCCGATGTCCGTCCAGGTGTATTTATCCACCTGCCCGCGCAGAAAGCGCGAACGATCGGTGCCCTTTTCGCGGACGATCTCCGCGCGCTCGATAAAACGGTCGTCCGAAAAGAGCAGCGCGCCGCCTTCGCCCATGCTGTAGTTCTTGGTTTCGTGAAAACTGAAGCAGCCCATCTCGCCCATGGAACCCAGCGCACGGCCTTTGTACGAACTCATTACGCCCTGCGCCGCGTCCTCGACGATCAGCAGATTGTGCTGTTTCGCGATTTGCAACATGGCGTCCATCTCGCAGGAAACGCCCGCGTAATGCATCGGCACGAGCACCTTTGTGCGCGGGGTAATCGCGCGCTCGATCAAGCTCTCGTTGAGATTCATGGTGTCCGGGCGGATGTCCACAAACACGACCTGCGCGCCGCGCAGCGCAAACGCGTTTGCCGTAGAAGAAAACGTGTAGGACGACATGATGACCTCGTCCCCCGGGCCGACGCCGGTCAGAATCGCGGCCATGTCCAGCGCGGAGGTGCCGCTCGTCGTCAGCAGCGAGCGCTTGACCCCGGTCATCTCCTGTATTTTCTTGTCGCAGGCTTTCGTCATGCAGCCGTCGCCGCAGATTTTTCGCGACTCGATTACCTGGGACAGATAGGTCTGTTCAAAGCCGATATACGGCGGAATGTTAAACGGTACTCGCTCCACGTTGTCACCTCGTCGTGTAAAAATGAGCCGCGCAGACGCAAACACTGCTTCTGCCGATTGCGGACGAAGGCATTATATCATGAACCGCGTTGTTTCGAATATGCCCGCCCGAAAAAAGGCGAGAAAAAGGCGGTTCGTTCACGTTGGGTTAACACCAGTTTCACGAACGTTTGTTGATTTATCGGCTGCGATAGATTATATTGTAATCAGTTATATTTTTACTCGGATAACGGGTATTTGGTATTTTCACAATCACACTGCTTGCGCGAAATTCAACTTGGGAAGGAAAAAAACGTGGAGTCGAAGAAGATGGATCGCCGTGTGCGAAAAACCCGAATGCAGCTTCGCTCGGGGCTGACGCAGCTCATGCGTGAAAAACCGATTAAGGACATCACCGTCCGCGAACTGGCGCAATTGGTTGACATCAACCGTTGCACGTTTTACTTACACTATCGCGATATATACGACATGGTGGAGCAGGTCGAACGCGAAGTGTTTGAAGAGTTTGAAGCGCTCATCGAGGCGCATCCGCCGAGCGAACTGGGCGGTGGCACCCGCGCCATGCTGCTCGACCTCTATCGCTTCTTTCAGGAGAACGCCGACCTTTGCGCCGCGTTCCTCGGCGGAAACGGCGACATGTCGTTCTTTAACAAGCTCATCGGGCTTTTAAAGGATCGCGTGTTTGAGTTCTGGCTTGAGGAGCGTAAGAAGGACCCGGAACAATTCGACTATTTCTTTTCCTATATCGCCTCCGGCTGCATTGGCATCATCCGCGAGTGGTTCAGCCGCGATATGCGCGAAACACCCGCGCAGATGGCGGATCTGACGGAGAAGCTCATTCTCTGCGGCGTTGGAAGCGATCTGCCGAACGCGAAGTTATCATAACGAAACAAGGAAAACAGAGGACTTATGACGGAACACACCCCCTCCAAGCGACCAATCTACTATTACGCCATCCTCGCGATGATCGCGCTGCTGTTGCTCAACGCGCTGGTCTTTCCGGAGCTGATGCAGAATCAGGTCAAAGAGGTTGGCTACAACGAGTTTCTCACCATGGTGGACAAGGGCTCGGTAAAGGACGTCTCGCGAGACGAAACCACGCAGACCATCACGTTTACCACGGAAGAGAACGGCAAAACGCTGTACTACAAAACCGGCATCTGGCCGGACGATACCCTGGCCTCCAAACTCAAGACCGCGGGCGTCGAGTTTGCCGCAAGCATTCCAACGCAAACCTCGCCGCTGTTGGCGTTTTTGATCAGCTGGATTTTGCCGATTCTGATCTTTGTTGCGCTCGGGCGCGTGCTGATGAAGCGCGTGCAAAACGGCATGCCGGGCGGAATTGGCAACGCGCTCTCGTTTGGCAAGGCCAACGCCAAGATCTATGTTGAGGCACAGACCGGCAAGACGTTTGACGACGTTGCCGGGCAGGACGAGGCGAAGGAAGCGCTGCTGGAGATTGTCGATTTTCTGCACAATCCGGATCGCTACGCCAACATCGGCGCAAAACTGCCCAAGGGCGCGCTGCTCGTTGGCCCTCCGGGCACGGGCAAAACGCTGCTGGCAAAGGCCGTTGCGGGCGAGGCGAACGTACCGTTCTTCAGCATCTCCGGCTCGGCGTTTGTCGAAATGTTCGTCGGCATGGGCGCGGCGAAGGTGCGCGACCTGTTTTCCCAGGCGGAGCAGAAGGCGCCTTGCATCGTGTTCATCGACGAAATCGACACCATCGGCAAAAAGCGGGACAACGCAATCGGCGGAAACGACGAGCGCGAGCAAACGCTCAACCAGCTCCTGACCGAGATGGACGGGTTCGATGCGCGCAAAGGCGTCGTCATACTCGCCGCGACGAACCGGCCGGATTCGCTCGACTCCGCCTTGCTGCGCCCCGGCCGCTTTGATCGGCGCATCCACGTGGAACTGCCGGACCTCAAGGGCCGGACGGATATTCTAAAGGTGCATGCGCGCGGCGTCAAGATGGCGGACAACGTTGACTTTGAGGCGATCGCGCGCGCAACGAGCGGCGCCTCCGGCGCGGACCTCGCGAACATCATCAACGAAGCGGCGCTGCGTGCCGTCCGCATGAAGCGGGACACGGTGGAGCAGGCGGATATGGAAGAGAGCGTCGAGGTCGTCATCGCCGGCTACGCGCGAAAGAACGCCGTCATTTCGCCCAAGGAAAAGCGAATTGTCGCGTACCATGAGATCGGCCACGCGCTGGTCGCCGCCAAGCAGACGGAGTCCGCACCCGTGCACAAGATCACCATCGTGCCGCGCACCAGCGGCGCGCTGGGGTACACCATGCAGGTGGACGAGAGCGAACACTACCTCATGACGAAGGAAGAGGCGGAGAATAAAATCGCGACGCTCACCGGCGGAAGAGCCGCGGAAGAGATCATCTTCGGTACCGTGACCACCGGCGCCAGCAACGATATTGAGCAGGCGACGCGCATTGCCAAGGCAATGGTCGTTCGCTATGGCATGAGCAACGCCTTTGGCATGGTCGCGCTGGAATGCCAGAACAACCCGTATCTTTCCAGCGAAGGCTCGCTGACATGCTCGGCGGATACGGCCTCGCGTGTCGACGCGGAGATCATCGACATCGTGGAGAAAGCGCATCAGCGCGCGACTCAGATTCTAAAGCAGAATGAGAGCGCGCTGCATAAACTCGCGGATTTTTTGCTCGAACGCGAAACGATCACCGGCGAGGAGTTTATGGATCTGCTCAAGCAGATTACGGCGGCACAACCGGCGTAGATGAACGCATAAGCAAGAGGATACACAAGAACGGGGGAGCGATGCTCCTCCGTTTTTTCTATAAAAAATGTGAAAATATTGTAGAAGCGCGGTTCGGTGCTTGAAAACAGGCCAAAACCGTTGTATTCTAAGTTAGCACTCATTTCTATCGAGTGCTAATAATAACGGCAAATCAAGACGGAGGCGCGAAACAAGAAATGGCAAAGAAACAATTCAAGGCGGAATCGCGGCGCATTCTCGACCTGATGATCGACTCCATTTATACGCATAAAGAAATCTTTCTGCGCGAGCTGATCAGCAACGCGAGCGACGCGATCGATAAACTCTACTTTCTCTCGCTGACCGACGATAAGGTCGGCAAAAGCCGGGACGACTTCGAAATCCGCCTTTCGGTGGACAAGGACAAGCGCCTTCTGACGATTACGGATAACGGCATCGGCATGACGAAGGACGAGCTGGACGAAAACCTCGGCACCATCGCCAAGAGCGGTACGCTCGCGTTCAAGAAGGATCACGATACCGGCGACGCGGTGGACATCATTGGCCAGTTCGGCGTCGGGTTCTATTCCTCCTTCATGGTGGCGGACGACGTAAAGGTGCTTTCCCGCGCCTATGGCAGCGAGGAAGCATGGCTCTGGGAGAGCGAAGGCCGCGAAGGCTATACGCTCACCAAGGCGGAGAAGCCGGACGTCGGCACGATCATTACGCTCGTGATCAAGCCGAACACCGAGGACGAAAACTACGACCGCTTCCTGAGTAGCCACACGCTCTCCTCTCTTGTGAAGCAGTATTCGGACTATATCCGTTACCCGATACGGATGCTCACCGAGCACACGCGCCCGAAGAACGGCGATCCCGGCGACACGGAGACCGTCTCCGAGGACGAAACGTTCAATAGCATGATTCCGCTCTGGAAAAAAGCCAAGAACGAAATCAAGCCGGAGGAGTACAACGAGTTCTACAAGAGCAAGTTCCACGATTTCGAGGACCCGCTTCTGACGATTCACTTCAGCGGCGAGGGCGTGGTCAGTTACGACGCGCTGCTCTATATTCCGAAAAACGCGCCGTATGACTTCTATGCCAAGGAGTTCCAGCGTGGCTTGCAGCTCTATTCGAGCGGCGTGCTCATCATGGACAAGTGCGCGGACCTGCTGCCGGACTACTTCGGTTTCGTCAGCGGACTCGTGGACTCGAGCGATCTTTCGCTGAACATCTCCCGCGAGCTGCTGCAGCACGACCGCCAGCTCAAGACGATTGCCGTCACGCTGAAAAAGCGGATCAAGAGCGAACTCAAGAAACTCATGGATACCGACCGCGAGAAGTACGAAACGTTCTACTCGAGCTTCCGCCTGCCGATCAAATATGGCCTCTATAGCGAATACGGCATGAACAAGGACTTCCTCTCCGACCTCGTGCTCTTCCACAGCGCGGCGCAGAACAAGCTCGTCTCGCTGAAGGAATACGTGGACGCGATGAAGGAGGATCAGAAGCACATCTACTACGCCTCCGCCGAAACCGTGGAGCGCGCAATGAAGCTGCCGCAGACCGAGCGCGTTCGTGACCAGGGGTACGATATTCTCTGCATGACGGACGATGTGGACGAGTTCGCCGTTCGTATGCTCGGCACGTATCTGGAAAAGACGTTTAAGTCCGTCTCCGACGCGGATCTCAACCTCGTTTCGGACGAGGAGAAGCGCGCGCAGGAGCGCGTCGAAGAGGAGCACAAGGACATGCTACTCGCGCTGAAGGCTGCGCTCTCCGGCAAGGTCAAGGATGTTCGCCTGAGCGACCGGCTCAAGAGCTCGCCCGTGTGCTTAACGAGCGACGGCCCGCTGACGATTGAGATGGAGAAGGTGCTCGCGTCCATGCCGGTTTCGGACGGCAGCGTCAAGGCCGAGCGCGTGCTGGAGATCAACCCCGCGCATCCGGTGTTCGGCGTGCTTTCCGGGCTGAGTGCGGATGACGCACGCGTGGCAAAATACGCAAACCTGCTTTACGATCAGGCGCTGCTGATCGAGGGACTGCCCATCGAAGATCCGGTCGCGTTCAGCAACGCAATCTGTGAGTTGATGGTTTAAATCAAAGATCCAGTTGCATTTTCCAATGCAATCTGTGAGTGAATGGTTTAAAAGGAAATCGACGGGGGCGCTGCCCTTGCCCCTTGCCCTGAAAAAATGCGGCGAGCCGACAAGCTTCGGTTCGCCGCATTTTCTGGTACAAACGCGAGTATGCGCGATATTCCTTGCGTTCACTCGCTGAACCGGATAAAATAACTGTGTATGGCCATGATCGAAGAAATACGGCGCGCAACGCACGCCGAAGCCTGCGCGAATCCGCGGCAACTCTCGCCGCTGGCACTCGCGCAGATTGGCGACACCGTTTGCGACCTCTATGCGCGCGTCTATCTCAACGACCAGTTTGCGCGTTCGCCGCACGAGCTGCACGTCGCCGCCAGCAAGTATGTTTGCGCGGCGGGGCAGGCGGCGGCGTATCGCCGGATGGAACCGCACCTGAGTGAAGAAGAGCTTGCCCTGTTTAAGCGCGGGCGCAACGCCCACAGCGGCACCATGCCCAAGAACGCCTCCGCCGCGGACTACCACACGGCGACGGGGCTTGAGGCATTGATCGGCTGGCTGTTTCTTTGCGGAAACGACGCACGACTGAACGAACTGATGGAATACTTCTTTTCGATTGGATCGTGAACAAAAGGCCATTTTGGAACACAACACTACTTTAATTTGAAATGAGGATACGATTCTATGCCGCAGAAACAGTACGGTTCCGACCGCGGCGGTCAAAACAAGGGCACCGGTAACACCACCGGTGGCGAAAAGAAAGGCGGCTACCCAAAGGCGGGTGGCTACCAGGGAAAGAAGCCCTATGGTCAAAAGACCGAGGGCGGCTATCAGGGCAAGAAGACCTATGGCGACAAGCCGCAGGGCGCAGGATATCAGGGTAAAAAGACCTACGGCGACAAACCGCAAGGCGCTGGCTATCAGGGCAAGCGCACCTATGGCGACAAGCCGCAGGGTGAAGGCTACCAAGGGAACCGCTCTTACGGTGATAAACCGCAGGGCGCTGGCTATCAGGGCAAGCGCACCTATGGCGACAAGCCGCAAGGCGCTGGCTATCAGGGTAAGCGCACCTATGGCGACAAGCCGCAAGGCGAAGGTTACCAAGGGAACCGCTCCTACGGTGATAAGCCGCAAGGCGAAGGCTACCAGGGAAACCGCTCCTACGGTGACAAGCCGCAGGGTTCGGGTTATCAGGGTAAGCGTACCTACGGGGATAAGCCGCAGGGTTCGGGTTATCAGGGCAAGAAACCCTATGGCGATAAGCTGCAGGGTGCGGGCTATCAGGGCAAGCGCACCTATGGCGACAAGCCGCAAGGCGAAGGTTACCAAGGGAACCGCACCTACGGCGATAAGCCGCAGGGCGCGGGCTACCAGGGCAAGCGCACCTATGGGGATAAGCCGCAGGGCGGTTTTCAGAAGCCCTATGGCAACAAGCCCTACGAAAAGAGAGCTCCCTACGAAGACCGCCGCGCAGAGGAAATGAAGCTGCGCGATCGTCTGCTCGAGGACGAAAACACCCCGCAGGAGCAGGACGAACTCCCGTTCCTCATCCTTGGGCGCAACGCCGTCAAGGAAGCGATCAAGAGCGAGCGCAGCATCGACCGCATCGAGGTCGTCGGCGACCCGGACGGATCGCTGCGCGAAATCCTCGGCCTCGCGCGCGAGCGCAAGCTCGTCATCCGCGAGGTGGACAAGCGTCACCTCGACGAAATCTGTCTGCCGTTCGGCCACGGCGGAAAACCCGGCAACCATCAGGGCATTGTGGCGTACGCCGCGGGTGTGGAATACTGCACCGTTGCGGACATCCTTGCCGTTGCGCGCGAAAAGAAGGAAGAACCGTTCGTGGTCGTGTTGGACGGCATTCTCGACCCGCACAACCTCGGCTCCATCATCCGCAGCGCGGAGTGCGCGGGCGCGCACGGCGTGGTCATCGGCAAGCGCCGCAGCGCTTCCGTCACCGCGGCGACGGTGAAGGCCAGCGCGGGCGCGACGGAGCACGTCAAGATTGCGCGCGTGGTCAACATTCCCGCCGCGATTGACGAACTCAAGCGCGCGAAACTCTGGGTCGCGGGCGCGGACATGACCGGTCGTCCTATGGATCAGCAAGGGCTCAACGGCCCGCTCGCGCTCGTCATTGGCGGCGAGGGCGATGGACTGAGCAAGCTCACGAAGGAAAAGTGCGACTTCCTCGTTGCGATTCCGCAATACGGCAAGATCGGCTCGCTCAACGCGGGCGTTGCCGCGGGCGTGCTGATGTTCGAAAAGAAGCGGCAGGACAAGGCGGAATGAAGAATTACGACGCGCTTTCGGACGAGGAGCTGCTCGCGCAGCATCGCGCGGGAGATGCACGCGCCGAAGACGCGCTGTATGCCCGCTATAAGCAGATTGTCCGCAGCAAGGCGCGCACGTATTTTCTGATCGGCGCGGATCGCGAGGACATCATTCAGGAAGGCATGATTGGCCTGTATAAGGCGGTGCTGGACTATCAGCCCGATCGGCAGGCGTCGTTTCGCTCCTTTGCGGAGCTCTGCATCACGCGGCAGATCATCAGCGCGATTAAGAGCGCAACGCGCAAGAAGCACATGCCGCTAAACACCTACATCTCCTTCAACCGCTCCGTGTTCGACGGGGACAACGAGCGCCCGCTGATCGACGTTTTGACCAGCACGCGCATGACGGACCCGGAAGAGGTGCTCATCGGCCGCGAAAACTACGCGGCGGTTGCGGACAGCA